>JASURT010000053.1 GCA_030446435.1 Candidatus Ozemibacter sp. | reverse complement strand
TCAACCGGCGGAAACTTAATACGGTTAGTTTCAAATCTTGATTTCTGGTTCATTTCCAGAAAAATAAAGCAATTTCATTAATTATTCCAGGATATTTTTTTGCTTATGCATGTAAAAGCAACGGTACCTATGTGAATTTTAACACAAACATTGAAATAAAAGTCTTTATGTGTTAGCCTTTATCGCATTTAAAACTGCCGCTTTGGTATTCGAGGAGAATTTGAAATGCTTGCTACTCGATCATTCAAGGGTGGTCTTCACCCACCAGAACTGAAAAACACTGCCGATAAAAGCATTGTAGATTTGCCTGTTCCAGACAAGGTCATTCTACATGTGTCACAGCACATAGGCGCTCCGGCGAAACCGCTCTACAAAATAACCGACAAGGTTGACTGCGGACAGGTAATCGCTGAACCTGGTGGTTTTGTATCGTCAAGAATACATGCGACCATTTCCGGAAAAATAATCGGCTCAGGCAACTTCATGCACCCATTCGGAGTGCCTTCACCCGCCATCGTTATCGAAAGAAACCCTGAAGCTACCGAACCGACCTATGAAGAAGAAAACGGCTTCAATCTAAACATCGAAGAAATCAAAACCAGAATTCAGGATGCAGGCCTGGTTGGGCTTGGCGGAGCGACTTTTCCTACACACGTAAAGCTCTCTCCTCCTGAAACCAAACCCATTGATACAGTCATACTCAATGGTGTCGAATGCGAACCGGCCCTTACTTCAGACCACAGACTGATGCTCGAGCTGCCGGACAAAATTATTTCAGGTCTTAAATTGATCATGAAGGTTCTTAATGCCAAACGTGGAATTATCGGCATCGAGAACAACAAAATAGACGCAATCGAGCTTATGGCCAAAAAGGTCGAAGGCGAAGAAAATATCGAAGTTCAGCCCCTGCAGGTCAAGTATCCTCAGGGCGGAGAAAAGCAGTTGATCGTCGCCGCAATCGGCAAAGAAGTGCCCTCAGGCGGCCTGCCGATGGATGTCGGGGTTGTGGTACAGAATGTGGCTACCGCTGCCGCTGTTGCCGACGCAGTTAACTGTCGCAAGCCGCTGCTTGAAAGAGTGGTAACTCTGGCGGGCAATTGTGTCAAAAATCCCGGCAATTATCGAGTCAGAATCGGCACCACCGTTGCCGAATTCATAAAAATGGCCGGTGGTCTTAAAGAAGATGTGCCGCCAGTTAAGGTAATTATGGGTGGACCAATGATGGGGTTCGCTCTTTTTGACCTGAACATTCCGATCATCAAGGGCACAAGCGGTATTCTGGTCTGGGATAAAGACGAAGCAAAGACCATGGAGCAGGCGGCCTGCATAAGATGTGGCCGTTGTATCAGAGCCTGTCCGATGAAGCTTCTGCCTCAGCAGTTGAAAAAGCTTGTAGACGCGAAAAAATGGGAACAGGCTGACAAAATGGGCATTCTTGACTGTATGGAATGCGGTTGCTGTGCCTACACCTGTCCATCGGCTCTGCCACTGATTCAAACCTTTAAAATGGGCAAGAAGCTTGTTATGGCCGAGCGCAAAAAAGCTCCGAAGAAGTAAGGAAAGATAGAGATGACAAACGAAAACAAGCCTTTATCTACAGTAAACAAATTGCTGGTTACAAGCTCTCCACACCTTCACGAAAGCTTGACCACAGCGCGGGTAATGTGGGATGTTAATCTGGCATTGGTACCCGCTTTGATCATGGCGCTTTACAACTTTCGCGAAAAAGGTGCGATAGTTATTTTAATGTCTGTATTAGGCGCGGTAGTTGCTGAATTTTTGATTCAAAAATTTCTTTTGCGACAACCAACAACGATTTCAGATGGCAGTGCAATTCTTACGGGAATTTTGCTTGCCTTTTGTGTTCCGGCAGCCCTGCCTTCATGGGTTGCATTTATTGGCGGCTTCGTCGCCATCGCCCTTGGCAAACAAGTCTATGGCGGTCTTGGCCAGAACGTTTTTAATCCGGCTCATGTTGCCCGAGCAATGCTTCTGGCAAGCTGGCCTGTTTACATGACCACCTGGCTGAAACCCTTTGGTGTCGCAGCAACTGCTGACGCCATGACCTGTGCCACTCCACTTGGCGTTCTCAAAGAAACCGCCCGAAATCCCGAGCTGGTAAGCAAACTTGCAGAATCAGGAACCAGCATCGTTGCTCATACCATGCAGCAGCTTCAGATCAGCTTCAATGATCTTTTTCTCGGCCTGAACTTCAGCGGCTCTCTCGGCGAGACTTCGAAACTGGCGCTTATAATCGGCGGAATTTATCTGCTGATTCGCGGGCACATAACCTGGCAGGGCCCGACCGCCATGATTGCCACAGTTTTTGGCGGCGCATACATTTTCGGCGGTTCTATGGAATACGCTCTTTTTCATCTGCTTAGCGGCGGTTTGATAATCGGAGCCATTTTCATGATCACAGACATGGTTACCTCGCCCATGACCGGCAAAGGTCAGCTTATTTTCGGCTTCGGCTGCGGTGCCATTACTCTTTTGATAAGAATGAAAGGTGGCTACCCTGAAGGAGTTTGTTACTCAATTCTGATCATGAACGCCATCGTGCCTCTTATTGACAAATTCACCGTTCCAGAACGATTTGGCATGGTAAAAACCATTGAGGAGGTCAAGGCATGAAAGACATGATTAAAATGGGCCTTTTCCTTTTTGTCGTTGCTGCGGTTGCGGGCGTATTACTCGCCATAACCGAAGATATTACCGCCCCGAAAATTGCCGCGAACAAAAAAGCTTTGCTCGAACAGGCACGCAAAGAAGTCCTGCCTGTAGCAAGCAAGTTTTCGCAAAACGAGCACAAAACAGATGATAAAGCCAATGCCGTTTCATTCAGCGCCGGATTCACAGAAAGCGGTGAAATGGCCGGAGTTGTTCTTAACGTCTATCCCAAAGGGTATGCCGGACCAATCGAAATGGTTGTAGGCCTAGATCCTCAGGGTAAAATTACCGGGGTAAAGATTCTTTCTCAGAAAGAAACTCCGGGCCTGGGCACCAAGCTTTCAGACCCTGTTTTCATGGAACCCTTCAAAAAACTTCTGAGCAGTAAAGAAAAACCGGTTTTCATGGTTAAGCAGGATGGCGGCGATGTTGACGCCATAACCGCAGCCACAATCAGCTCAAGAGCATTTTGTGCCGGCATTAGAAACAGTCTTGATCTGTATAACCTCATCAAGCCTCAGCTGAGCTCTCTTACTCCACCACAGGCGCTGCCGGCGTCCACAACCGGAGGTATAAAATGACATTGATGCAACATTTACTCAAAGGTTTCTGGAAAGAAAATCCGATTTTTGTAATCGCTCTGGGTCTCTGCCCTGCACTTGCCGTTTCATCATCTCTGGTAAACGCAGTTGGTATGGGTATTGCGGCGACTTTCGTATTACTCGGCAGCAACATAATCGTTTCACTGATGCGAAAAATCGTTCCTAAAAAGATTCGTATTCCGATATTCATCGTTATCATCGCAACTTTCGTAACGATCATCGACAAGTTGATTGCGGCTTTCTCACCCTCTCTTTCAGCAAGCCTGGGAATTTTCATTCCGCTCATCGTCGTTAACTGTGTGATTCTGGGCCGTGCCGAATCTTTTGCCAGCAAAAACGGACCAATGGACTCGATTATGGACGCTCTTGGCATGGGTGCGGGTTTCACCATCGCCCTGATCATGATCGCTTTTTTCAGAGAGCTTCTCGGTGAAGGCAAACTGTTTGGCTATGCCATTCCGTTCTTCAATTCTGATCCGGCTTTGATAATGATAATGGCTCCCGGCGGTTTCATCGTCTTCGGCCTTTTGATTGCCCTTAAACGACACATGGAAGCGAAAGGAGACGCAAGATGACCGGTGGACTTATCAGCATATTCATAGTTGCAGTTTTCATTGAGAATTTCGTTCTCAATCAGATTTTGGGAATCTGCCCATTCATTGGCGTTTCCAACAAGCTTGATTCTGCGGTTGGCATGGGTTTTGCGGTTACATTTGTAATGGTTATGGCCGGGGTCGTAACCTGGGGCATTCAGACATTCATTCTGGTTCCCCTTGGTCTCGAGTATCTACAGACCATATCATTCATTCTCGTAATCGCTTCTCTGGTTCAGTTTGTCGAGATGGTCGTCAGAAAAACGGCGCCGGCCCTTTATCAGGCTCTTGGTGTGTTTCTGCCTTTGATCACCACCAACTGTGCCGTTCTTGGTGCCGCTCTTCTTAACATCAAAAAGGGATACGGCCTGGTAGAAGCGGCTGTAAACTCCCTCGGAGCGGGCATCGGCTTCTTTTTCGCCCTGATTCTGATGGCAGGAATAAGAGAAAGACTCGATACCGCTGAAGTGCCCAGCGCAATGAAGGGCGCGCCCATAACTTTCGTTACCGCCGGCCTGCTCGCGACAGCGTTCATGGGCTTTTCCGGATTAGTATAAAGGATTGAAGCAATGCTTACACAAATCTTAACAGCTGTTCTGGTTCTTGGCTGTCTTGGTTTTATTTTCGGGGCAATTCTTTCGTTTGCCGCCAAAAAATTTGAAGTTCACGTTGACCCCAAAATTGAAGAAACTCTGGAACTGCTGCCCGGAGCGAATTGTGGCGGCTGTGGTTACCCCGGCTGCGCCGGTCTTGCTGAAGCCATCGTCAAACACGGCGAGGCAGTAACAGCCTGCCCGGTAATTTCGGCGATCAACCGTGCCAAAATAGAAGACCTTCTGGGCCTTAACGAAAAACCCGAAGGCGAGAAGAAGCCGGTGGTAAAAGCTGCTCTGGTAAAATGTAACGGTCTTGACACCGAAGAATATCAGAAATTTGAATATAACGGCGTAAAAGACTGCCAGGCCGCCGTACTTCTGCAAAGTGGTCCCTGGAAATGTCCGCACCGCTGCATGGGCTTTGGCTCATGTGAAGCCGCCTGCCCTTTTGACGCGATCAAAATCGGCGATCACCACCTTCCGATCGTTGATGAAGATAAATGCGTTGCCTGTGGCAAATGCGTGTTGGCCTGCCCCAAGCAGTTGATTGAAATGGTTGACAAAGAACAGATGGTTCACGTCAAATGCAACTCGACCGAAAAAGGTGCCGACACGCGAAAAGCCTGCAAAGTAGGCTGTATTGCCTGTGGACTTTGCAAAAGAGTTTGTGCTTACGATGCGATTACCATCGAAGATAATCTCGCCCGCATCGACTATGAAAAATGTGTTCAGTGCGGAGCCTGCGTCGCCAAGTGCCCACAACACACAATCATAATGGAAGACAAGCCCGAATTCAAAGGCAGAGTCGCGGTAATCGACAAGGAAGCCTGCATCGGCTGCACGATCTGCTACAAAGTATGCAAGTTTGAAGCAGTAAAAGGTGGCACCCCCAAAGAAAAACACGAAATTACTCCTGAGAAGTGTGTTGGCTGCGGAATGTGCGCCGAAAAGTGCCCCAAAAAATGCATTGAGATGATTGAAAAGTAGGCAACACGAATGAACCTTTTGCTGGCCTATCTTCTGGCATGCTTTTTCATCGGTAGTCTGCCGTTTGGTGAGCTTTTCAGCCGAATCAAGGTCGGCAAAAGCCTTATCAAAGCCGGAACCAGAACCACAATTGCGCCGGCGGCAATGTTCGAGTCACTCGGCATTCCGCTCGGCGTAACGGTTTGTATGCTTGATTTCTGCAAAGGTTTTCTCACCGCCTACCCCCTGGCGATTTATTTTCTCGGACAAAATCCTTATCAGCACTGGGGCTGGGTCAGCCTTGGCGGCTTACTTACCGTAATCGGTCATTGTAATTCGCCTTTTCTGGGTTTTAAAGGCGGCAGAGGCCTGGCTCCAACCTTTGGCGTTATGGCAACCCTGCTGCCTATACCAGCGATTTTTGCCTTTTTGATTGGCTTATGGCTGGCATTCTGGGGTCTTTCGACAAAACCGGGGGCACTAAGCGCAGCCGGAGCTATGCCCCTTCTTTCGATTATCTGGGTTCTCGCGATAAAACCACAAGACCTTTATTATCTTTATATCGTCGCCTTCATGTCGCTCTGGACCTTCTGGGAACACAGAGACGAGCTGAAAAGCTATATGGGCATAAAGGGCAAAGTCATTGCTTCGACGCAAACGACTACTGACGACAGCTGATAGTCGGTCAGGGCGAATATCTCAATTCAAGCTTGCTTGCTGAAATGATTGACTTGAACTTTGACATGTCACCGCTTTTCAAAAACAGATCGAGAAAAAACTTTCGCGCGTCAGGGCCGATTATTTTATAGGGGGCCATGGGCTCGATCGAAACCCCGCCCAGTTTGCGCTCGCGGTCAAAATACATGGTTATAACGTAAGCAGAAATACTCATTCGGCTGTATTTTCCGAAAGCATAAGAGTAGTTTTTCGCCCCATATTCGCGCAACAGGTTCTCAACGTCTCTGATTGGCATACCAAAAAGCCCGGTTTTATCAGACAATGCCGGAGCCCTGAGGTGATTATCCAGATAAGGATCGAATTTGTTCATGCCGAACTCAGGCACCTTTTTGGGTGGCTGTACGGTGCCAGAGGCTGTTTGTCCGCCCTGGCCAGTTGTTTGAGCTGTTCCTGCGGTTCCCTGGGCCAATGCAATCAAAGAATGGCTCAGAAAAATGGCGACGAAACAAATCTGGTAAAAGCTTTTTCTTTGCATGATTTTATCGTACCATACTAATCGGCAATTGCCTAAGTAAATTATACAAAAGCTAATTGAAAATTCTGTTCCTGATTGGCGCTTCGACCCGCTTAGCGGGCTCAGCGACCGAGATGAAGCGATCATGTGCTTGTCGCGAGCCCGGGAAGGGCAAAGTGCTTATCCGCCACAGGATTGCAGCTGATAAGTGAAATGCCCGCTTTTGGGAATGATTGAATGAGCTTTTGTATAGAAAGAGACTATATGAGTTTACCCGGAAAAGTAATCGAAGTTTTTCAAGACAGTATTCTGGTAGAAGTAACGCCAAAACCTGAATGCAACGGTTGTCATGCATGCACCGGCCTTCTTGGCGGAGAAAAAAAATCTGCACCGCGAAAAATCAAGGCGCTTAAAGGTGAATTTTCACCAGAACCAGGCGACGAAGTAATTCTTGATATCAATCCTGGTGAAGGCAGCATTGCCGCCATTCTTGTTTTTGGCATACCCATGTTTTCGTTTTTTGCGGCATTGCTGACAGCACCTCAAATCTGTTCATGGCTGGGTTGGACGCAAAGTGATCAAAATACTTTTTTAATTGCGTTCGTCGGGCTTTTTATCGGATTCGTTATTCTGGCAATGATCTCACGAACCAGAAGAGCAGAAAAACTCAGTCTGAAGGTTGTTGAAATTGTGGGGAAAAAAAAGTCCCCGGTTTAAAATGCCGGGGACAAAGTGAGAGGATCTTTTGAGAGGATACTTGAAGTCATCTGAGAGACGACTAAATTTATAAAAGAGCTTTCCGGATCATGGTGTAAATGTGCTGTGACCTTGCGATGACTGTTTTTTGTTCAGTAGGATGAATTTTTCATGTTTGGGAGATTGATATAAAGAGTGAATGTTCTTTTTCCTTGCATTGAATGATGCTGTAGATTATGTGGTAACCATGCTGTGACAATGCTTTTTTCAGTGTTGTGAATAATTCATGACCGTTAGATTGTTTAAGAGGATGTCTGATGTGTAGTTCTGCTGTATCTAATGCTGTAACCATTCTGTGACACAGTTTTAACTTTACTGCTGACGATCCGGAAAACACTTTTTACGTTTTTCAAAGAGCTGCCAATTAATAGAGCAAGTATCATGCCAACTTTAGAATTGCAGTTTCAGGCACTTTTTCGCCTGTGGGGGGTTAATTTTTTTCACCCGTGTGATTTTTTCACACACACCCCCGATTGCTTTCATCCAGATTTAACCATAGTTTTCAAATTTTAGCAAGTTATATAAACCCTTACCCAATGCACTTTGTGAAACTTTTCTCTTACGCAAGGACAAATGTGCATTTTTTTTACCTTTTGCCTTTTGCGCTAAAATCGAATTTAGAGTATATTGCTACTCATGAAAATCATTCTCTCTGCAATCAACAGCCGCCACACACATTCGGCCATCGCTCTCAACTACCTTAAAAGCTTCTGGGAAAGAGTTCCCGGTCGACCCACAGCCAAGATCAGAGAGTTTGATATTAACCAGACCAATGAAAGCATCTACGCAGAGTTGATCGGCGAGAAACCTGACATTATCGCCTTTTCAGTCTATATCTGGTCGCTTGATCGGGTGTTGGCAACTGCCTCAGCGTTAAAAGCTGCTTTACCAGGCGTGATTATCATACTCGGCGGCCCGGAGGTTTCTTATACCGACCTTCAGCTTCTGGAGCAAAATCCTTTTCTCGATTTCATCGTTCGCGGCGAAGGTGAAGCAAGCTTCGAAGATCTACTGGTTCAGCTTTTGCACGGAAACAACGGTCACAACGTACCTGGAACCTCCGGCAGAACTGATTCGAGAATCTGGCAAAACGCCGACCGCCCTCTGAAAAATGACATAGATGAAATCCCCTCACCTTTTCAGAACGGACTTTTCGGCCGAGGCCACGGCTTCACTTACTATGAAGCTTCGCGTGGATGTCCCTCAAAGTGCACTTATTGCCTCAGCTCAGTTCAGGGTAATGTCAGAAACCATTCTCTGACCCGGGTTAAAGCTGATCTTGACTGGTTTTTCACTTCAGGTTTTCGGCAGATAAGGTTCGCCGACCGAACTTTCAATTTTGATAAAAAGCGCGCCATCGAGATAATCAAATATATCCAGGCGGGCAATAAGCAAAAAATAAACTTTCATTTCGAAATTCAGGCAGATTTTCTTTCAGATGAAATCATTGAATTGCTTGGTCAGGCTCCCGAAGGCATGTTTCATCTCGAAATAGGGGTGCAGTCTACGAATCCCGCCTCACTGTCTGCAGTTAAGCGTAGATTCGACCTTGAAAAACTGAAATCAGTCGTTAAAAAACTTAAACAAGAAACCGGCTGCCATCTTCATCTCGACATTCTTGGCGGCCTGCCCCACGACACCTTTGCCGATTTCAGACAGAGTCTCGATGATGTCTGGAATCTCTCACCACATAGCATTCAAATCAGTCTGGTTAAAGTCCTTCGCGGCACTCCGCTTGAAAACGATGTGCGTGATAAAAATATTTTCTGCATACAAAAGCCACCTTACACGGTTTTGCGAACCAGGTGGCTTTCTGCTGATGAAGCTGTTTTAATTCAGGATGTCGGCAAACTCGTCGAGGGAGTATATAACTGCGCCCGTTTTCCTCTTTCTCTGAACTTCTTTGTCAATGATGTGTGCAGAGGCCAGGCTTCTGATTTTTTTGTTGATATGGCTAAATTCTGGCGGGAAAAACAAATTTTGTTTTACAACTTTTCACCCGAAAACATTCGCACGCGACTGCTTGAATATATGAAAAACCTTGAAATGAGCCATTATCAGGAAATGACAGCTGAAATTCTTCTCGAACATGAGTTTCATCTTTGCCAGAAGGTTCCCACCGGTGAATCGAAGGTCGGGCCCGATGTGCAAACTGGCAAAAGCAAAAACAGGTATAAGGTTACGCCGGGCCTGAAATCATTCTGGTACAAGCTTAATTTGCCCGAGATTCTTTCTGGCAGCCGCAGCCTTGAATCAGGGGCTTTTCCATCTGTCTACAGATATGAAAAAGACCTTTCAAGCGTTCCCGATACCAGGCTGCTTAACCTTGACCTTGCCGAAAACTTCGTTCTAGCCTGTTTTCAGTCGAAGATATCTGAAGAAAATTTTGCAGAAGAATGGCACAAGGCCATTCCAGAAAGCTATCCATTTCCCGATTTTTCGAACAGCATTGAAAAGTTGTTGTCAGAAGGGCTATTATATGATCCTAAAGAAAAAAATTATCAACAGGTCAAAGATCTGATCGACAAGTCGCAGAATTCGACCTGATTCAACTGCCAGGGAGCAAAAAATGCCAATTTACACATATCGCGCCAGAGACCCGGAAAAATCATGTGAACATTGTAAAAATTCTTTCGATACCTTTCAGGGCATCAGAGAAGACGCAATGACACTCTGCCCCGAATGCAACAACGAAATA
Organism: Candidatus Ozemibacter sp.; assembly: GCA_030446435.1. Classification (GTDB taxonomy): domain Bacteria; phylum Muiribacteriota; class Ozemobacteria; order Ozemobacterales; family Ozemobacteraceae; genus DYKG01. The sequence goes on along the minus strand of JASURT010000053.1, from coordinate 6,928 downwards.
GTAAGAATAATTCATGCTGCAAAACCTTTTAAAGACAGATCAGACCACAAAGTTCTTTCTGATGACAATCTAAAAAAGCATGGTTTCAAAAAGCTTGTTAAAACCGGAAAAGGAACTTACGACGAAGTTGTCTGATTTTGCCGCAAATTCACTGGTATTCAAAGGGAAGCAGGTCGAATTGGATCTGCAGCCCAGCCCATTTGGATTCTCGAGGTTATTTTTTTCTGACCGAACCCTGACGCTTAAACTGCCTTCGACCCTTTCAGCAGACGAGATTAACGAGTTCAGTAAAAAACAGATCGAAAACTGGCTTAAATCTCAGGCAAGAAAGACGATCAACCAGGCTGTTTATTGTCTTTGCGACAAGCACAACCTTTCTTACAACAATGTGGTAATTAAAGACACCAGATCAAGATGGGGCAGCTGTTCAGGCAGAAAGAACCTGAATTTTAACTGGCGCTTGATTCTCGCCCCCGAAGAAGTTTTGAACTATGTCGTCGTTCACGAAACCGCGCATCTGCAAGAGATGAATCATTCAGGCAACTTCTGGAAACTCGTGCAAGAACGATGCCCTGACTATGATCTGCATCGTAACTGGCTCAAAAAAAATGGCGCCAGTCTTTTGAACTGGCGCCTTAAATTATAGAACTACTCTTCCAGATTCGTTTTAAAACTTGTTACGGTTGAATTTCCCTGCATTTCTTCAAACCTCAGAATATCCAGTATTCTGCTTCTCAGGGCATTTAACCGGTTTCGCTTTTCTTCACTGCCGGTATTATAAATGTCGATGAACTCGTTTAGCAGTTCGAATTCGTTTGCTTCGATGCCGGCTTTGATTTCATCAACCAGCTGGTCTTCTAATTTCGAAATTCTTTGAAACTCAAGATCGAATTCGATCTCAGAAGCGCTTCTGGCGGTTGTATCAATCTGAGATAAGATATCGCTGTTATTCTCGAACAGATTTGCGGCAGCGATTTCTTCTACCATTGAATGCATGTTGGATCGGTCGATACTTCTTCTTGCACCATTCGACCGGCCTGATCTTGTCGCGACCTGAGGTGATGCGACATCGGCAATGGGCGCAGCTGCAAGTGAAAGCGTAAACGAAAAAGCCGCAGGTCCAGCACCTTTTGCGTAGGCCTGCTCGATCTTCATGGTGTCAGGCCCGCGATTCACGACAATAATCATCATTTTATCGTGCTTCGCCGGTATCTTTATGTCTTTGGCGGCTTTGAAGAGCCGAACCGTAAGCCATTCGACCTGAGGCTGATCATTTCTGCCAGATGACCAGGTAACGAAAGCAACATCGAAGCGGTTGTGATATTTTCCTGACTGAATTTTCTGACCGGCGAAGCTCAATCTTACTTCTTTACCGCGAATTGACTGATCGTCAATTCTGATTGCCTTGGCAGACCAGCATTTGACTGTGGCCTTACCACGAGCCGGCACCGATGATACCTTAAGTTCAGGCTTCAGCGATAATCTGGCAAGATGTTTATCATAGCCGTAAGCTCCGCGAGCGAAGCTGCTATCGTTAAGATAGTTTGCGACACAAAAACTCTTGAAAAGGTTCGCCACATTGTTTTTTATGCGCTGCTTTTTAATGGCAGCATTCAGGCCTGAAAGCCCCTGGGACTTTTGTTCGACCATTTTTCTCACGAAGGCGCGACGACGTTCTTCGGTAGACGAAATATGCGTTGCGATATAGTAAGCCCAAAGATAAACCTGACCATAATTAGCCAGCATATTTTCTTTTGACCAGGCACACATATTGTTGTCAGGATTTCTGAGAAAAGCGTAAATCTGTGGCGGATGCCCATATCCGCACAAGAATGGCGCTAACTGAGAAAGACTTTCATCAACCCAGTCATATTCTTTGGGGTCATTGTTCCAGTGGACCATATGCTGAAATTCGTGGGCAATAACGCTAAGAAACTTTTCAGAACCGGCAACCCCCGGGCTGATATCGAGATAAAGCATTTCTCTTTCGTTGCTGTTAGGGTTTTTGCTACGATTATACTCATCGCCGGCATAAAAGTAACCGGCCACGAACCCTTTGCGCCCCTGTGAAGGGTTATAAGCGTCTTTTATATCAAGAAGCAACAGAGTAATTCTTTTATCTCCATCAATTCCCGGACTCCATTCAGAGCCGAACATCGAACGAACTTCAGGGTATATCTTTTTATCAAAATGATCGGCTATTTTTTTGATAGCGTTAGATTCGACGCTGTGTCCGGTTTCAAGGTATACATAGCAATGCTTGCCTATTTTTTTCAGAACGGCCTTTATCTGTTCGGGCACGTTTTTTCTAATGTTGCATGTTGTAAAAACTTCTGTATCGCCCACTTCTGGCGGTTTTCTATCGGCATAGGCAAGAAAACCGTTCGTTCTGAATTGATATTCAGCCCTGGTTTCTTTTTCAACATTGTCGGCCAGCCATTCAACTTCTTTTTTGAAAAGATGAGTTGCATCATACCAATGTTGTCCGATAACGGGGGGTAAAGAAATCGAAAGCAAAATTAAAGCTAAAAGCCATTTACGGCCAAATTTGCACAGCAAAAGCGCTCTCCTTTTTCAGTATCCTGTTTAGTATACCCATAAATTCCCCAGTCCGGAAGGTGTGAATTACTTTCAAAATAGCGCCAGTGCTTATGGCGAAATTTTATTTCCCGACAAATTCTGTTACTTGCATGTTTTAATTTGCGTAATTAAAGGTAGATTATGAAAATTATTATTTTTTGCGAGGCGAAATTATGAAAAAATTCAGAAGATTTGCGCTGATAATGGCCCTTGTTTCATCCTTATTCATGACGGGTTGCGATGCTTCAAAAATAATGGAAACAATAACTCAGGTGGCTGAAGGAATTTCGCAAGCAATACCAAAAATAAAAGAAGTTATCGATACCGTTTCAAGCGCTTTCAACAACACTAATAACCCAAACAACAACGCAAACAATGACCAACCTGCTCCTACCCCTGAACAAAATGCCAACAACGATGCAACGGTAACAGTAAACACGGCGGGCGACCAGGAAGATCTGAACAGTGGCAATAACAATAACGGTAACAATGCCTCTACGGCAAGTGCTGCCGAAGCAGCTCTTGCCAATTACCAGGGTGGCAGACTCTCTCCCGCTGAATTTACGAGACTTTTTGGCCCGGTCGCACGCGAAGTCAGCGGCAGATCTGGCGTTCCAGCCTCCATCATTCTGGCTCAAGCCGCTCTTGAAACCGGTTGGGGCGGTTCTGCCATCGGTGATGCCAAAAATCTTTTCGGCATCAAAGGAACGGGGCCGGCGGGCAGCATCAGAGTACCGACTCGTGAAGTAATCAACGGCCGCACGGTAACCGTTACCGACAACTTCCGTAAATACAACAGCTGGATGGAATCACTTGAAGATCACAGTCGGCTCCTGCAGACTTCAAGATACGCGGCCTGCATGCGCGTTCGTGACGATCCCGAACAATTTGCCCGGGAGTTGCAAAGGGCCGGTTATGCAACGGATCCGCAGTATGCATCAAAGCTTATCAGCATCATGAGAAGCAACAATTTTTATCAGTATGATAACTGATCAGGGAGGCAGAATATGAAAAAATTCAACAGCATGCTCTTAGTTCTCACCATTTTCATAATTTTCTCATCGACCATTCATTCTGAAGAAATTGAAATGATTAAAAGCGCAAAAATGAAACTCGAAGCCGCCGGTGGCGAGCTAACGATCAATAAATTTTTCGCCGGTAATGAAATCTGCGTTGAAATAATTGACGAGACAGGCAAAAAGCTCCTTGAAATGCATGGTATAGGCACTCAGGAAAAATTATTCTCACTCAGGGGCAAAGCCACTGGCCTTGCAGTTGCCGATGTAACAGGCGACGGCGTTGAAGAAGTTCTGGCTTCTGCTTTCTATGGGCCAGCCAGCGCCCTTTACGTTTTCAAATTTGATGAGGCAGGCAAAAAATTTGCCCCGATTAAGTTTGCTGACAGTGACGATGCTTATCTGCACCGCGAATACATGGTTTCAGATCTGCCCGCAACTGACGGAACCGACATGCGCATCGATGACGAACTTAACCTGATCGCCCGCGGCAAAATTTTCCCTTCTTCTGCGGAAGAATCAGTTAAAACCGGCGAATATCACTTTAAATTCATCGATGAGGTCTTTAAACTTATCGAAATCAAAGAGCTGAAATAAAAAAACGCTGAATAAAATTACCTGAAACGTTGCAACGCAACCCGGTGCAACGTTGCAAACTATTCATTTCCAAAACAACTACTTCCTGGATTCAGCTATTAAAAGGAGTTTTCAAGTTTGGCACGGGATATGCAATAAATAAACTTGAAAGCAAATTTTAATAAAAAAAAGAATCAAGGAGGTAAATTATGGATCTGAAAAAACTTGCACCCTGGAACTGGTTTAAAAAAGAAGAAAGCCAGGAACAGAACATTCCGTTAAGCTATGGCGACGAAAATCATAAAAATTTGCCTGCTTCGTTTCTGAACCTGCATCGTGAAATGAACCGAATGTTCGATACTTTTTTTCGCACCTTTGGTTCAGCAGGCTTTGGTTGCGACAGAAAATGGCCGTTTCAATCATTACTGAAACCAAACCTTGATATCTCATGCACAGATAAAGAGTATGACATTTCGGTAGAGTTGCCGGGCATTGAACCGTCTGAAATCAATCTTGAAATCAAGGGCAACAACCTGATCATCAGAGGTGAAAAGAAACAGGAAAAAGAAGTAAAAGACGGGCATTTTTATCGAACCGAACGTTCTTTTGGCAGCTTCAGAAGAATTCTCGACCTGCCCGAAGATGCCGATGCCGAAAAGATCAGCGCAAATTACAAAAACGGTATCATGTCGATTACCGTTCCGAGAAAAGAAGAAAAAGCTTCTGACGCAAAGCTAATTGAAGTCAAATCGGTATAAGGCGACATACCAGGTTTTTTGAAATGAAATACAGGTAATAGAAAGGGGCTGCCTCTTTCGAGACAGCCCCCCGGCCAGATCGGACTAATCAGTTAGGTTTAGAAGCTTTTAAGAACTTTTACTTTTTCTTCGAGTTCTGCATTGCCTGAATTCTGATTCAGCTGAAATTCAGCAACACTGATAATGTCTTTCAGCAAAGGTCTGATTTCTTCAGACTTCACTTCACCGGCTTCGATTTTTTCGATAATTTTATCGATGCCGTTGCTGTTACCGTTTTCGAGTTCGTTTCTGATAGAACGGGTCAGTTCAAAATTGATGTCTTCGAGATTGTTAAGACGAATCATCATGGCTGCTTCATTTGAATCTTCATCAACACTTGCCAGAGCAGCGTAATTCTGAATCATTTCAGCAGAATCAACCATAGCTGCAACTCTGCTTACCGCTTCACCCGCATCGTTGATAGAAATGCTGTATTTGATTCCCTTGGCTTTTTTGTAGGTATTTTCATCGACTTCTTCAGGAGCAGCGCCAACCACGACGATCATCGCAGTATCGTAATCTTTGTCAGGAGTGATAACCAGGGTTCCGCCCTGAGTTTTTCTGTCTTTAACCTGATCAATGCGCATCCATGAAATTCTGGGGTCTACCTTGCCTCTTGAATTACTCTGAACAACGGCCAGAGCGAATTCATTATACTGATCATAACTGAGCTGAAACATCGGGGCAGTAAGTTTGATTTCAACTTTTGTTTTGGCATTACCAAGGTCTAATTTGATTCCGTCGGCGCTCCAGAAAAGAACATCGCCTTCTACGGTAGCGGGAAGATTTTTTACGGTTTCGCTTACGGGAAGAAGCAGGCGACCGAGACTTTTATCATAAGCATATTCGTTAGCCTTACCAAGTCTCTGATCATTTACGAAATTTGTAACCGCGAATCTGGCAAAGGTTTCAGAAAAGCTTTTGCCAAGTGGTTTGAGTGCTTCAGCATAGCCTTTGATACCATTCTGCTGAGAATCAACGAGCTTTTTGAAGAAATCAGCGCGACCATTGTTACCGGCAAGAAATCTGTTGTAAAGGTAGTAGCTCCAGAGGTAGACCTGACCATAGTTGGCAAGCATCTGTTCCTGGGACCATGCGGTCAGGCTGTTGTCAGGAGTCTTCATATAAGACATTATCTGATTGGCATGACCGAAACCACAAAGATATGGTGCGATCTGAGAACAGGCTTCATTTACCCAGGTTGCTTCCTTGGGGTCATGGGCAAAATGAATCATGTGCTGAAATTCATGAGCAACGATAGACATATAATGTTCTTTGGTTGGGTCTGAAGGAGAAATATCGAGATAAAACATTTCTCTTTCATTGGATTTGATATTGTACTGAGGCGGAATCTGTGAATTCAAAAATTCATCACCGGCAAAGAAATAACCGCCGACGAAACCGCCGCTGCCGTTGAATCCGTCCTTGATATCAAACATAAGCAGGGTGATGCGTTCATCACCATCAACACCCGGGGTCCATTCAAAACCGAAGTTTTTGGTATTGTTGGGGTAAATATTTTCATCGAAAGATTTTCTTACGTTTTCAAAAGCTGATTCAGGAAGACTTTTTCCTTCTTCGACAAACACATAGCAATGTTTACCAATGGCTTTCAAAACGGCTTTAGTCTGTTCGAATTTATTTTCGACAATGTTTTTGGTCCAGAAAGTTTCGATATCGCCCACTTTGTAATTTTTCTTTTCGGGGGCAGGAGCCTTAACTCTTTTTGCTCTTTCTTTTTTAGTTTCAAGACGAACATTTTTTACAAGCTTATTTACGTCCTTATCGAAAATATGGGTGGCATCCATCCATATGTTCTGAGTGGCGCTGACCGCAGAGCCCGTGAAAATTGCAAGCCCGAGCAAGCAGGTAATAATGGTGTTTGTAGCCTTCTTCATACTCTTATTCTCCTGATCTGGCGTTATGCCATGTAATTAAAGCAAGAATCAGGCCAGCAAC
>JASURT010000001.1 GCA_030446435.1 Candidatus Ozemibacter sp. | reverse complement strand
AATTACCATGGCCGTCGGATTGATAAAAGAGGCCATTGACGGTTCTTTTCTCAACCCTGATGGTTCAAGAAGCAAAGAAGACGTTGTTGCTGATCATGTTGGAGCAATGGCGGTTTTTGGCGAAAAGAAATTTGACAAAAGCCTTGAAAAAAATCTCGGAACCTTTGTCACAGAGCCACCGAACCAGCCCGTTCAAGACGAGGTCTCGGTTCAGACCGCAGAAAATGAGTCTGAAAAGACGGTTAACCCTTTTGTTGAGCCTGAAATAAAGGTAGAAAGTTCGCAAAACAACAATGCTGCCCGCCAGAGAATTTTGAAGCTCTATTATGATGCTGCCCGGCGTCAGGACAGCGAAGAGATGCAAAAACTTTCAGCAGAGCTGAAGTTGCTTGATTAAATAAAGCTATCTCTTTTTATGTGAACGCTTTATTAATGGTGTTTAAAACCTCAGAAATAATAAAACCGGCCATGAAGACACTTTTAAATGTCTACATGGCCGGATTCAGTTTCCAGGTATTTTAAGTTTTCAGATCAGTTATTTTGAACCCAGAGTTGCAACCATAACTGCCTTGATTGTATGCAGACGGTTTTCGGCCTGGTCAAAAACCCTTGAGTATTTGCTTTCGAATACTTCTTCAGTGACTTCCATTGCACCAACGTCTTTTGAAACTTCGGTGTCATCGTTATGGAATGCGGGCAGACAATGCAAGAACAGGGGTTTTTCTTTGCCTGTCATTTTGAGCATTTTCATGTTTACCTGATAGGGCTTCAGCAGCTTGATGCGTTTTGCCATTTCGGCTTCTTCGCCCATGCTGGCCCAAACATCGGTATAAAGAACATCGGCGCCTTTTACGCCTTTGGCTACATCATCAGTTACGACAATCTTAGCGCCGGTTTCTGCGGCGATTTTCTCGACTTCTTTAACCAGTGATTTTTCAGGGAACAAGCTTTTTGGTGATACGATGCGGCATTCCATACCCATTTTGGCGCAACCGATCATCAGAGAATTGGCCATGTTGTTGCGGCCGTCGCCAACGTATGCGAAGGTGATTCCTTTGAGTGTGCCGAAGTATTCTTCGATTGTAAGCAGGTCAGCGAGAATCTGAGTCGGGTGATACTGATCGGTCAGACCGTTCCAGACTGGAACGCCGGCGTATTTTGCAAGTGTTTCTACGGTTTCATGTTTGAAACCTCTGAATTGTATCGCGTCGAACATTCTTCCAAGCACTCTTGCGGTATCTTTTACGGTTTCTTTTTTGCCAATCTGAATGTCGCCCTTACCAAGATATTCAGGGTGGGCACCTTCGTCATAACAGGCCACGACAAAGGCACATCTGGTTCTGGTTGAAGGCTTTTCAAAAATGAGAGCGATGTTTTTTCCTTCAAGGTTTCTTGGCTTGATACCTGCATATTTCATGCGCTTAAGGTCGGCTGACAGGTTAAGCAGATAACGAATTTCGTCAGGAGTAAAATCTTTGAGTGTAAGAAGGCTTCGTCCAATCAAATTAAATGCCATGGTTGTCTTTCCTTTTCCTGTTAATATTTGAAAAAAAGAGTTCTTGAATTTGCTGAATATATAGCATTGCTACAGTTATAATGCAACTTTTATGATGAATCTGATTGTGAAGAATTTGTCTGTGAAGATTGGTGACAAAGAACGGCGAATCCGCAGCTTTCACAATCAGTTTCAGGGTTTGGCAGCCATGTTTTATCATTGCGAATTTTTTCTACGGTTTCAATCGCGTATTTCTCGAAGGCGATCAAATCAGGGTTAAGCTCCACAAGTCTAAGTTTTGCTTCATCCAGATATGCAATGTAAGCGCTGGCAAAATTCAGTTTTCCGGTTTCGCCTAAAACCCCGCGGGTGGCAGCGATCATGTAAAGGGCAAGCTGGTCTGAATATTTTTCGTGAACTTCAGGAAGGTAGCTTCGGGTTTTAAAGTCGATTATTCTGACTTCTGCACCCTCTTTTTCAACCCGGTCGGCAAATCCTCGTAAAAAGAACGGGGCTGTGGGTGCCGAGAATTTTATATTTACTTCTGCTTCTAGCTGCCAGGGTTTTCGACTCGAAAGTTCAGACTCAAGATAGGTTCTGAACAAACGATGCACCTTTGCTTTTACCAGTTTCCCGTCTTCTTCGTGCAGTTCACACAGGTCAGAGATTATTACATCTGCAAGTCTGACTTTTTCTACAATGCTGTGAAGCTCATGACCAGATTTTTCATGAAAAATTCTTGCCGTTTCGTGAAAAATGGTGCCGGCCAGACCTGAATAGCTGACCTGTTTTTCAGAAAATGAGTTTATATGTCGGCTGGTAAAAAAATATTTGCGCGGACAGTTATTATAAAGCCCAAGATCCTGTAGTGAAAAAATGTCCTCGACCGGCTTTTCTTCGGCCTTACCTGTTGGTGTTTGCGCAAGAAAATCAGTCATGTTGCCAAGCTGACTTTTAATTTCATTTAAATCAGTTTGCAGGATTGAATCGGATTTGGCTTCGGGTTCTTGCCTGGTTCCATGTTCAAGCCATTTTTCAAGCACTTTCGGCCAATCTGACAAAGTTTTACACAGGCCCAGGTCGGGTTTGCTTTCAATTATCGATTTAATTTCGGCCAGGGGTTCAGCAACAGATTTAGATTCATTCTCTTCTGATAGAACACTTCTGCTTTCTTCACCACTTACAACTAAAAGGTCTTCTGCTCTGGTGAAGGCGACATAAAGTTTACGCCGGTCTTCTGACTCTGCAGCAAGCCGATCTTCCTCTACATGCTTCAGCAGTGTTTCGGTAAAACCTTTGCGGTTTTTCTGCTCTGGGTCTGCAACCATCAGGCCGTTTTGGGGATCGAAGTATATCTTTGCGTCAGCTTTGTAATGTCTTGCTTTTAAAAAGGGGCAAAAAACTATTGGAAATTCAAGGCCCTTTGACTTATGAATGGTGAGAATCTTGATCGCGTCGCCCTCTTCAAGTCCAAGACCCGCTTCGTCTTCATCGATGCCCGAAAGAAGAACTTTTTCTATATGATTGAGAAAATCTCTCAATGAAGTGAAAATTCCGTTTTGCTCAAAGTTTCGAACTATCGCGAGAAACTTGTTCAGATTATTTTCCATTCTTCGGCGTTTAAGTTCTGACTTCTGTACTGCCGCAAATTCGTAAAATCCGGCCTGTTCAAGTATGGTGTGGCAAAGTTCAAGCAAGCCGGGTCGCGAACTTCTGTTTTTCAGATAAAGAAAGAGTTTTCTGAATTCAATCGCCGCTTGAGGCAGTAAGCTATCTTTTTGGGCAAGAATGTGCGGAAGCAGTGAAGTTTTTTCGTTTCTTCCCGCCAGAGCCAGCCCGGCAATCTCTGAATCCTTTAGCCCGTAAAGCGGGCCGGTAAGAATCTTGGTTACTGAATAATCGTCATCAGGTTGAACCAGAAGTTTCAAAAACGACATTATTTCTTCAATTTCGCTTCGGGCGTAAAAGCTGAAGCCCCCTGACATTACATAGGGTATCTGTCGCATTGCCAGAGCATCTTCAAAGTCTGAAGGTAATGATTTTACGCTGCCGAGAATTATGGCAATGTCGCCATATTTTATGCATCGCTCTTCATTGGTTTTACGGTCAAATATTGACATGCCCGAATCGACGATTTCTTTGATGAAATCAGTCATCTGATTGCAAACTTCTTCATCGGTCATTGCATCAGGCGTTGTTAAACAGACCACCGGCGGTTTGCGCGGAGAGTTGCCCCGAAAAGCGACCTGAGGAACGGTCAATTTTCCCGTGTCTCCGCCGATTTGCAGATAACTGTCGGCTAGTTCGATAATTTCTGAATATGAACGAAAATTATCGACCAGAATTATATCATCATTGCTGGCAAAATTTCTGAAAGTAGAGACATCAGCTCCCTGAAACCTGTAGATGCTTTGTTTTTCGTCGCCGACAACAGTAATATGACCCTCGTTCTGCCCCGCAAACAATTTGACAATTTCGAGCTGATCCGGGTTATTGTCCTGAAATTCATCGATGAGAAACACCTTTTGTGCCGGCTTATCGCCGTTCTCAACCATATCTTTAACCAGGCTTCTGCCTTTGATTAATATTTCATCGAAATCGAGCAAACTGCGATTTTGTAGTTCTTCAATGAAGTAAGTTGAAAAGCGAAACAACCATTCAAGTGTGTTTTTCTCAAGTTGAGTTACCTCGGCGCCTCGTTTTTTGAACCGACTTCGGGTCAGATTGTAAAATTCTGCCGGCTTCAAAAGAAAGCGGCGAATTTTTCCAAGAGCATCGGGAAATTCCTTGATCAATCTGGCGGCTGCACCTGCGCCAAGGCTTTCCGGGCCGGAAATTATTTCGGTGCCGTGCAATTCGGCAAATTTTTCTTTCAATTCTGCAAGAATCAGCTGTCGGTCATTTTCTGAAATTACTGCGTCCGAACGGTCAATGCCCGCGCCGAACGGATCTTGCTTTATGAAATCACCAATGAAAGCATGAAATGTAGACACTCTCATGTCGCGAAGAAGATACGGGGGTAATTTTCGTCGCTCTACCAATCTGCTTTTCATTTCAGCGGCGGCTTTTTGTGTGTAGGTAATCGCTACCAGCTCTTCAGGATTAACCCCTGATGCAAGCATACCCATGATTCTTCTTGTCAGAACCTCGGTTTTGCCCGAGCCGGCTCCTGCGGCAATTCTCAACCAGCCCTGAGGGGGGGCGAACACCGCCTTTTTCTGATCTTCAGTCAACCCTTCCAGAAGTTTTTTCATATCAGCCATTCGTCGAGGTCTCCTGACGCAATTCTTCCAGCCTTTCCTGGCAGAAAGAGAAAAATTCGCATTTGGGTTTGCGGCTGCGATCAAAATTCAGACATGATCTCGCATCGGGGTTGGCTGAAGGTCGGCAATCAAAAATTTTGTTCTGCATTATCTCGTCCAGGATGATTTTTAATTGATCTTCAAACCTGGCGAAAGACTGCTGATCTACTTCGTAACCATATTCTGGCCCACAACCAAAATTCAGGGCAGCTGATCGCATGAATCCCGGATGCATTTGACGATGTTTTCTTTTATAGAGGTCCTGGCGGACATAAAGAAGAGTCGCGCATGCATTTTTCGCACCCATTTGCTTGCATGCCAGCAAATAAAGAGGCATTTGAATCTCCTGCGGGAATTCGTTTTCGGTAAAGGCCCGTTCGAAGACCTTTTCTGAACTCAGGCCTGCATTTTGCGTGGTTTTGTAGTCGATTACCAGAAGGCCGCTTTCTGTTTCTACAAGTCGGTCGAATCTGCCTCTGAAACGGTGGTTGTGAAAGGTGAATTCGAACCCCTCTTCGACGCCCCGGGTTTGCCTGGGAGGAAGCTGATTCGTTTCAAATATTGCGCTGATGTAGTTAGGTAAAGATTGCTTAATGCTTTCAATTTCCTGGTATCTTTGAAAGAACTCTAAATCTTCAAGGTGCGGCACTGCCTTATCTGTGAACAATTTTTCGAGGTCGTTATCGTCTGGCTGCTTGCCGTTTTCCCATATGCTTCCGGGGCGGTGCAGTTCTTCAAGAATTGCATGAAAAGCATTTCCGGTCTGAAACCAGGATTGTTTGGCCTGAAGCGGGTCTTTTATTTTTAGAATATTCAAAAAGAAGAAGCGTCTTGGGCAATCAACATAGTTTTTCAAAGAGCTTGCAGAAAAGACAAAGTTATCTGGCAGACTGGTCTCGTCGAGCCCTGGTTTTTCAAAATTTCGTGGCCTGATACCGTGAACCGAAATTTCGCTGTCAATCAGCCTGTCAAGTGTTTGCAGCTGAGGTTCAATTTCTTTAAGATCTTCTACTGATAAAGAGGCGAGTCTGGTGCGAAACTCGCTTATATTAAGCGGTCTTGTTTCGGTTTCTTCATGGCTGGCAATCAAACCAACCTCTTTTAAATATGGTGCCGGAATTGCTATATCTGTTCCTTGCCTGAGAGGGTAAGACATTATAACGCCTTCTTTTGCTCTTGTAAGCGCAACAAAAAACAGTCTTCGTTCTTCTTCGAGATGATCTTCATAATTGCAGGGGTAAGGATTGAAAAAGCTGACCGCCCGATTTTGAGAATTGAATGTGTTTTTCAGCAGTTCGATGTTGCCTGTGTTTATCAGTAAATTCTCTCTTAATTTCACCGGAAACTGTCCTTCACAAAGGCCAGGTATAGCGACAACGGGAAACTCGAGCCCCTTTGACTGGTGAACGGTCATTATCTTTACCCCGGTCTGGCTGAAAGTCTGATCTTGTTCGAGGGTAGAGGCATAATAAGTAAGCCATTCATCGAATTCAGAAATCAAATCGCTTACCAGTGCTTCTCGGCCATTTTGGCGCAGAAACATTTCGCAGTAATCTGCAATCATGTTTCTAAAATGAAGTGCGTTGCGGGCTGGTTCAGACGATGGGTTTACCATGACCCCTTTAAGACTAAGTAAAAGTCGGGCGAACACCGCGTTAAGGGGAAGGCTGGCGCACTGGTCGAGAATCTTGATTGATTCTGCAAAATAGCCCGCTTTTACCTTCAGCTCTTCAGAGGCATCGGGAAGCTCAGCAAATTTTTCTTCACTGATTTTCTCGAGAATCTCAGCCATGCTGTTTTGCGGCCCGGCTTCGGTAAGCGTGGCCTGTACCCATAGCGGATCAAGTTCAAAAAGAGGTGATGAAAAAGCCCTTTTCATTGCTTCTTCTCGCTCATTGCCCTGCAGAGCTGCAATTTTCAGCATTGAAGCCAGAACAATGACTTCTTCTGATCTGAAAAATTTCATATCACCGGCAATCTCGAATGGAATATGCAGCGCTTGAAGGTTTTCGGCCAGAAGATCTACCTGATAATTGTTTCTGACCAGAATGGCTATTTCTTCCGGCCTGTATTTGCGGGTTTCGCCGTAGATCAGCAGAGCAGCAATTTTTCTGGTTAGAAATCTGGCTTCTTCAAGCTCATCTCGGGCTTTGAAAAGTTTGACGAATCCCTGATTTTCACTGCAGGCCACGAGGCTTTTATCCATTTCAGACTTTTCTTTCCAGTCAAGCCTTATGGCGGTTTCGACAATTTCTCTGGCGCATCGGTAATTAATTTGCAGCGGAAAAACCCTTGCCTTGAACTCTTTTCTGAATGGTCCGTTGAAAGTCATCATTCCCGGGTCAGCACCGCGAAATCTGTAGATACTCTGTTTGGGGTCACCGATGACGGCGATCTTAACATTCTCGCCTTCACCTTTCAGCAAAGATAGAAGTAAATACTGTGCCGGGTCGGTATCCTGAAATTCATCTACGAGAATGACTTTGAATTTACTGCGATAGCTCGCAGCTACTTCTGGAATCTGCATGACCTTGATCGTTAAAGAAATCAGATCACGAAAGTCAAGATAACCGGTTTTAATACGCTCTTTTTCATAAAGTTGATAAAGATTTGCAATTTCATGAAGTCTGGTTCTGGTTCGCTTGCCCGGGTCCTCAAGCTTTTGAACCGTTGCCGCGAATTCTTCACAGCTGACAAGATTCGACTTCAGCAGAGATATGAATGTCAGAATTTCCTGCTGAAAACCACGTTTATGCATAACCTTGCCAAATTCTGAAAAAGCGTTTGCATCTTGTTTCTTGCAGATTCCTGACATCATAAGAGCTTCTTTGAAACCTGTAAGAAGCTTGAAGTCTGGTTTTATAAAAATTCTGAAATATTGTTCGCGTAAAATTCTGGCGCAGAAAGAATGAAAGGTTGAGATCCAGCATTCATCAAAGCTGTGCGGATAGTATTGCAGAACTCTTTCTCTCAGTTCTGTGGCGGCTTTGTCTGAGAAGGTCAGAGCCAGAATTTCTTTCAGGCGAATGTCTTTATGCAGTAAATCGCCGATCAAGACCGAAACGGTTCTGGTTTTACCCGTTCCCGGTCCGGCAACAACCAGAGATGGCCGGTTGAATTTTCTGATTATATCAGCTTGTTGAGAATTAAGTCGTTTAAGGTCTTCTTGAAGGCTCATCAGTAATTAGGGTAAATCAGGTCTAAATCGGCAGAGCCGGTAACGTAATAAAGAATGGTATGGTGAATAATATCTGAAACGAAAAGACTTGTGCCAATTACGGTTATCAGGGGTTCAAGTGAAGATTTTCGCAGCCGCGGAATCACAAGAATTATCAGCATTAGAAGCCCTATGTAACCATGATGAATTCGGATGCCGAATGTCAGTCGACCAACCGTAGATGCCGTATGCTGAGTCGATTTAAGGCCAAACCCGAAGCGAAAAAGCAATGTTACGGCTTCAATCATCAGTGTGAGAAAGAAAGTTGCCGTCGCTCTGCTGCGGCAGATTTCTGAGGCTTTTACGAATAAATTTTGAATTGCCCTGGCCATTTGTCACTCGCCCCGATTTGTATTTTTTATGGTAATCCCACTTTAAACCCATTCCTTAAGATAATCAAACAGATATAAGCAAATATTCATGTTTGTCTGACAGGTTGAAATCTGCTATTTTCAGCATAATCGAACCCCGAAAGGAACTATTATGGCCCGAAAAGAAAAAGTCGGCAAAGAGCCTCAGATAGTAAGCATTCTGCGAGAATTATCAAACATTTATTCGCCTACCGGCATGACTGAAGATGTTCTCAAACATGTCGAAAATATCGCCAAAAAAGCTGGAATTGCCTGCAAATATACCAATAAAGGTGCTTTGATTGTTGGATCGCACCCAAAACCTGAGCTGGCAATTGCCGGTCATGTTGATACTCTTGGGTTGATGGTAAAAGAGATTCGCAGCGATGGTAACCTGTCTTTTACGCGTCTGGGCGGACCTGTCTTGCCTGCTTTTGAAGGACAAACCGTGCGCATTTTCGCTGAAAACGGTAAAATCTTTTCCGGAACCCTTGTTCTCAACAATCCTGCTGCTCATGTGAACAACAAAGCCTCAGATATGCCCCGAAACGATGCAAATATGCATATTCGTCTCGATGCCGAAGTAAAGAATGCCAAAGAAACCCGGAAGCTGGGCATAGAAATTGGCGATTTTATCGCATTTGAAGCCGATTTTGAGTTTACCGACACCGGATTCGTGAAGAGTCATTTTCTTGATGATAAAGCTGGTTGTGCCGCAATGATCGCTTCATTTTTAAAGCTAGGGGCCAAAGCATTACAGAAGATACCGGTCATGTACTTTTTCTCGAATTATGAAGAAGTCGGTCATGGTGCATGTGCCGGAATACCTGACACTGTCAGAGAACTTCTGGTAGTCGATATGGGTGTGGTTGGTGACGGAGTTGCCGGAGATGAATACTCAGTTTCTATATGTGTAAAAGATTCTTCTGGTCCTTATGATTACGATTTACGAAAGCGGCTTATAAAGCTTGCCGGAAAAAATAAAATCAATTTTAAGCCTGACGTTTTTCCATTTTATGGCTCAGACGGATCAGCTGCTCTTAGAGCCGGTCTGGATGCAAAAGTCGGACTCATCGGACCAGGGGTTTCTGCCTCGCACGGTAACGAAAGAACTCATTTAAAGGGACTTAATGCTACCAGTGAGCTTCTAATATCTTACCTGAAAAGCTTTAAGTAAAAAAAAGGCGGTCTGCCCCAATAGAGCAGACCGCTTTTCATTCCAGTTTTATTTGTTTCTCATTCCCTTGTCGATGGTCCTGATAATCAAATCAGTGCCATATACCGGAATACTGGTTTTAAAGGTTCTGACATTCTTTTTATCGTTACCTTTTTTATACGGACCCCATTTCCAGTCGCTCCAGGGATTATCCGGATCAGCAAGTTCCCCGCCCTGACCGATGTAATAATCCCAGTCTCTGGCGTTGTCTTCGGCAACGATCTTAACCGGTACCGCCATCGGATAATTAGCGGTGTCACCACGGAAAAGTCCTCTTATTTCGGTTGGACTTGAAGCAATATCGGGGTCGCTGCCGGTAGTGCCGGCAACTTTCATTGCACTTGTCCAGCTTGAGCTTGTTTCGCGAGTCTGGGCCTTGCCTTTGGTGTCAATGTATTTGAAGGTCAGCGTGGCTACGGCTTCGCCGGCGTTATCGCTGACACCACAGCCAATTGTGAACTCGACGTTGTCTTCGATGAAAGTTGGCGGAATTTTCTTTTCAATCAGCTTTTCATAGTAATCAAGAGTCGAATCACTGGTGAACTTGAATTTAATGTTGTCTCCAAGTGAAGGCAGGGCTTTATAGTATGGGAACGCAAGTCCGTCGCTGTTTTTAACCTTGATGCTGCCTGTTTTGTCGGCAAGCCAGTTGTTGCTGTCGAAATAATTTTCTTTAAATGAGTTTAGATCGACGTTCTGTGGCGAGCTGTCGGAATCAGAAGCATCGGTTGCGGCTCTAAGCAGCGGGAAGTAGCTGGTCGTATCATCTTTGTGTTCAGTAAAGAAGCCATAGGGGTTGGGCTTATGAATATCCCGGGGATGAATTGCGATATTCAGAGATTTATTACTGAGCAGGTTGCCCGATGAATCTTTGGCAGTCAGATAGAACTTGTAAGGTCTGATTTTGCCGCCGTCATCGTAGCCAGGAGTATTGTTGGCATAGCCTTTGGGTAATACGTTGGTGTGGATGTTCTTAGAATCGACGGCAAGAAAGTTCAGCGGAATTCTGAAGCCGATGGTGGCAAAGTAAAGTTCTGTGCCATTGATTACATCTTTGGTAGATTGGTACTCGCGCTGCAGTCGCTTTTCGACAGGTATACAGTTGCCGCCGCTCATTATGTATTTATGAGTATACATATCACCAAACGCCTGAGCAAAGTTATGTTTAACTGTCGGTGCAGAAGTTGGCGCGGCCTGGTCAGGTGGGAAGAGTTTTACGATACCAGAATCGAGTCGACTGGCCCGGTCGAATGACAATGAAACGTTGCGGTTCAAGGTCTTGGCAAATACCGGCTTATAATTGAACCTTGAGGTCGGAGCGCCGGTCGGAGCTCCCTGGTTATGATTGTAGTTACTCAACCAGGTGCTTTTGCTTTTAATGCCGACCACTTTATCGACTGCTTCCCAGGGGTTGTTATCAGACAATCTGATACTGACTGATGCCGGGTTACCACCGAGGGGGCCTTTGCCTGCCTGGATTGCAAAACCAGCGTCAGCAAAAAGATTGACCGGTTTGGTATGGGCATAGAGAATCTTGGGCGCCTGTTTGTCTACAATCAGAACCTTTGTTTTACCGTAAAGGGTAAAACGAAGCGGAATGTTTGTCGCCATACCCATGACTCGGCCGTCTTTATTCTTGATTCTCAAGTCATAAAGAATTGTGCGTGTCATTTTAATGACCAGCTCGGCGAAGTATGGGTCGGTTGGCGGCAGGTCGGTCGAAGTAGAAGCAATAATCGGCTTCTTTGAAGGCAATGCGCTACTTGAAGATGCAAGCAGCGGCAGTTTTACAATCTTGGGGTTGCCTTCGTCATCAGGAATTGCATATTCAAGATATGATTCGAGTTCGATTGCGTCAGGATTGCTTGCTTCGGTTTTCCAGCGCAGGTCATCGCCGACATTGTCAAAGGTTACTTTGGTGCCTCTGGTATTGACGAAAAGAGTGTTGATCTGGTTGCCGTCTTTATCATATTCAGGGGTGGTCATTTTCTTAACGATGAAGTTTCTTGACGCTCCTGACTTACTGATATCGTCAAACAAAACGGTTTGCGATGCAAGATTGATTCGCCAGAAATAGGGCTTTCCGGCTACTATGCCGTGATAGTCAGATGCTGCTGACCAGTGAGTTGATTTAGCAACGTTGTTAGGGGCCCAGCCGTCACATCTGTCGATTCTCGCGATCAAATCCGAAGGAATGGGCTGTGGTTCTGTTGCAACACCAGCAACTACAGGAACACAGGCGAAGTATGAATCATTCGCGCCTGTTTCCATTCTTTCAGTAATGTAAGAGATGTAGGCACTGGCAGAAGCCTGCATGAATTTGAAATCAGGGGTGCTCATGATCGAATTCAACTGACTATTGGCGGTTTGCATGGCCATACCACCTGTGGTGACAGGGCTGGCTTTGGCATTTGATCTGAAGACTGATGGAAGGTCATCAACTGTACTTCCGAATGGTAGCAGGTCATAGTCATACCAGTCATAGATTACCTGGCAAGTGATAATATACTTACCTCTTACTGGTGAATAAAAGACGGTGAAGTGATCTTGCCCTGTGTTGGTGCCGTTTCTAGGGGCAGCGACTTTCGGATAAGGTACCGGAGGATAAACCGGGTTACCGAAGAGATCTTCAACGTGCCAGGTTCTCCAGCGATAAGCCACGCTGCCGCCTGCAGTCGAAGAATTTGTGTCACTGATTGAAGTGATGAACCCGCCTCTGCGCCCGTCGCCATCCCAGTCGGGTTGGTCGGTGGGGTTCCAGGCACCTGTGGTTAACGGGTAGTTTTCAACCATATAGAAATAGACTGTATCAAGTGAAAGCTTTGCAGGTGGAGGAGAAATAAGATTCTGGTCCTGCTGGGTGCTGTTCATATCTGTTGAAACCGGGTAATCAGAATAGGGGCCGCAGATGTCGAGCCATGATTTTTTGCCACCAAGGCTTATGACTTCGGGCGGTGTCGGGATATTGATAACCGCAAGTTTGGCATGGCCAGGGTCGCCGAAATTGTAATCGTAGTAAAGGCCTTTACTGCCGTATGAGAAATCGTCCTTGTTGATTATTCCGTCGTTGTTACCAATCTGGGCTGACCAGCTTGAAAGAATGTTTTCAACGTTGTTGTGCGGTACTGGTCCTGATTTCACAAGTTCGTCCATACCGGCATGAGGAAGTTTCACATGCAGATTGTAGTATCTTTCTGCAAAGACCTTTTTGCCGATTTCTTTGGGAACGGAGCTATAGATGCTTCTTTCAAAAACGGCTTTACCATATTGCTGACGATAAATCAGCCATACTGTTGCCAGTTCTTCGGGGTCCTGAACCGGATCAGGGTAAATTCTGATCGTGTCATTGACCTTGAAGTATTTTCTGGGGTCATAGGCGTTAACATTTTTTGAAGGATAAGACATCGCAAAATACAAGCTACCGAAGCCGTCTGCTTTAATATCATCGATCTCAGAGTCTGCTCTGGCATTGATCAAAGACATCAGGTCAGAAACGTCGATACCTTCGTATCTGCTTCTTGAGATGGGCGGTTCGTTCGGGTCGTTTTCGTAGCGTTCAAATTTGTAAACGACCTTGGCGCGTTTATCATAGGCGAAAACGATACCGCCCTTCTGATTCCATTGATTTGAAACTGCAACCGCAGAAATGTTGATCCCTGCTCCTGATGAATTGGTTGCCTGTTTATACCAGTTACGAATGTTGTTTGTGCCAATACAATAGACGTAATCAGAACTTACATTTCGCATAGAAACGCCGATCCAGTAGGTGTCTGTGCTTTCGGGGCTTCCGATGATAGGGTTTCCACGAGGCGAAGGGGGAGCATAAGAACTTCTGTTAAGGGTTACCGTATAATCGGATTTTCCTTCTGGTCTAGAATAAAAATAGGTTCTTGAAGGCTGATCTTTGATCGGGGGCATGAAGGCAAGGTCGTTAACCATAGGGTCAGCAACACCGCCGCCTGAGCCGCTTGCTCCACCACAGCCGTCAAGACAGCCGGCAAAAATCTGGCGGGTAATTTTTTTGTCGTAGGAAACCGCAACTACCGAGCCCGCATTCGAGCTGTAATTCGGTGCGTCGGCGTTTATATTGTCGGGTTTATAAGTGTAGAGGGTCCAGTTATGAGGTTGTCCGGTAACTTTGTCGCCGTAAACTACATAAAAGATACCACCGCCAGGGCCGCCGCGTGCGCTTTTTCTTCTCCAGCTTGAATACCATGAACCGTTAGGGATCGAATACCAGCGCTTACCTGAGTATACTCCGAGTGGAACTGATGGAACATTCGGCAATGGGTTGCCTGCAGGGGTGGGAATAGGGCTACCGGGGCCGGCTGATCTGAAATAAGGCCACCAGCCTCTGCCGTTTCGGCGAATGTAACGGTTTTTGGGGCCTGTACGATAAACGTTGGTGTTTCTTCCCCAGGAACGGTGATCGTAGTGAATATATGCATGATAACCCCAGTCGGCGAGATCTGTGCTGCCGGAATCGAGAACCTGGCGCTTAAGAGGCTCGCTGAGCATGGTGTAACCTGGAACTACCTTTTCAGAAAAAGTATAGATTTTTCTTTCAAGGTCGACCGAAAAACCGATCGAGCTGTTAGGCTTGAACAGGTATTTGGGTGGGTCGTAAAGCTTGTTCCTTTCCGGGTTGTTGAGGCGGTAAATACCTCGCATTGAAGTAGGGCCTTCACCGATGAGAAGATAGCATTCGCCATTTCTTCTATATTCCGGTTTCAGGGCGGCGTTAGCCGTAACCGAAAATAGAATTGAAATAAGCAATAGCAGTAAAACCAAACCCCTTTTCTTAATCATGGCACACATATACTCCCTCCTTCATAAACCTGCGGGCATGCTAATTGTTGTAAATCGCCTGAATAACGGCGTTGCCAATATTCGAGTCGACTTTGTAAGTTCTGAAAATGGCGGCAAGCACTTCTACGGTAAGATCAGTGCCGCCGATAAAAATGTCGTTATCGATAATCTGATTTGAAAATGGCTGCAGAATGTCAGAACCATGGCTGAGCCAGTTATGGGCCAGACTGGTGATATTCTGGTAATAGCCGCTAATGGCAGCAGAATCATTGCGAATTTCATTTGGAAAAGGCTGGCGAAAGATTTTTTCATAATCAAGGTCAGGTGCCAGAACAGGATTTTCGTTTTTAAGAGCTTTAAGTTCGCGGCTTTTAGAGTTCAGCACCACTTCTATGCCTTTTTGATTGGCAATTTGCTGAGTGTATTGGCGAATTTCGTTTATGATCGCCAAAAACTGCTTTTGCGTGTTTTCGGGATCGGTGTAACCCACATGATATGCAATCTTTTCGAGTCGGTTCAGTCTTTCTTCGGCCTGTGACAACTGAGCGCCGAGTGCATGAAGTTTTGCATTGAACGAAGTTTCTGCGCGATTCTTGGATAACTCATACTGCTGTCGTTTCAGAGCTCTTGGGCCTGTAGCAAGTGTATCAAGCCCGTCGAGGTAGTTGCTTGAAATACGGTCTATTTCGCGATTGAAATTTCGCTGAAGCTCATGAATGCGACCTTGCAAGAGTCTTGCCTGGGCTGTAAGACTTTCGATTTCGCCCTTATGCTGATCTGATTTTTGCTGCATAATCGTCTGGGGAACCTTTGCCGGATCAACCTTGAAGGCTTGCAGGTAAGGGTCATATGATCTCATGCCCGGGTGAAGCAGTATGACTGCTTTCAGGTCTATTTTGCCGATAAGTGCTTTGGTTGCAGCATTTGCTTGCCAGGCGCAAGCAGCGATTAATATAAACAGCCCTGCCAGGATTACAATCGGGCTTTGAATTTTTTTGCTTTTTACAGTCATCTGTTTCCTCTTGCTACTTTTTTAGAACTCTCTGTAACGATACGATGCGAACAGCATCTTTAGATATTTCACGGCCAAACTGGTCAGTGTACTCTGCGCCTGCCTGAATGAAAAGCGCTTCTGTTTTCCAGCGGTTGTCTGTATAAATTGCCATACTGGCAAGCTGAATACCGATTGCCTGATCATTGAAAGAAGATTTTGAGTCGGTAAAGTTGGCAATTGTAAATTCAGGTGCATTGATGGTAAAACGGTTCAGGTAGTTGTCTGTGCCAAGTTCATGGGCCTCCCAGCAGGCGTAGTAATCTCCAGGGTAGAGTTGAAATTTTAGAAGAGCCAGTTCAGTTAGGCCGTGGGCAAGGTAATCGAGCTTAATTCTTTCGTCGATCTGAACCGTCTGGGGTTTGCTTGTCTGGGTCATGCTGCTGAAAGCAATGGCCATCTGCAGAAGAACAACAGCAAACACCAGCGCCATGACCAGTGCCATTCCCTTTTTCGAATTTTTACGGGTTTTATTCATATTACTCTCTCACCTTCGATTTGAATGAAGACAACGAGTATTCTTTCTGTTGGCTGTCGCCTTTATCACTCCAGAAAATCGTCATTGTATACTGGTAATACATTTTGTTGTAGGCAATGGTTTCTTCGCTCCAGCCCCATTTGCTGGGGTCGGTTCTATTGGCCGGCTTAGCCTTTTCGAACGGATCATACATTGGAACGACAAAAGTGCCCGGGCGATCCTGAACTTTCAGTTCTGCTCTGAATTCAAAGCCGTCAATTTCTTCAGGGCCGAGGGTTAGAATGATTTTATTTGCACCCGTGCTCGATTGAATAACTTCCTGGCTGTTTTGCCCATAGACTTTGGTTGGGTTTGCATCTTTTTCGAGTATTCCAAACGGAAACTGCAAAGCCTGGTTCATTTTTTCCTGACAGAGGTTAACCGCTCTGATTGTACGGTTGTCCTTTTCGGTTACTTTCATTGACGAACCCATTACCCCGATGATGGGAATGAAGGCCGAAGCCAGTAACGCCATGGCCAGAATTATTTCTGTCAGGGTCATGGCCGATCTCGATGAAATTTTTCTGATATGTTTATTCATCTAGAAATCTCCTAAATCCTTTTCGACAACGGGAACAGAGTAGTCGACCTTGGCTTTTACCCCGTGAACAACCTGAGTTTGCTCATATTTTGGGTGTTGACATTGAATTGAAATACCGACAACTTTTTCGACTTCCTGAAGACCACCTGTTCCTGAAGCTATTTCAACGCTGAAGCTTGCCAGTACAACATCAGAAAGTTTAATGGTGAAAGGAGCTCCACCAAGTGAAAAGGCCGATGGCGCAGCGCCAAAGTTGCCCAGTGGGGCTGAAAACTTGGTTAAATCCGGGTAAAATACCGCTGAGGTATTGAAATAGTCTATTCCGTTATTGGCAACCTGTTGAGTATTTGCATGAAAATAAAGAGTGTAAAGATTTTTTTCAGCTGGTCGGGCCATGAGGCAATGGTAAAGAATCAGGCCGGGGCCCTGGCCTGGAATGCCCGTGTTGGTGCCAAAGGCGCTCATGTCTGGCTTGCATACGCTGAAAAGCATCAGACGCTGATCAGCTTTGATGTCTGCAACTGCTGTGTTGTCTTTTAATACGACAAAAGGTGATTGCGAAACGACCATCTGGGGGTCAGAGGTCGGGTTTATGGCAGTCGCATTGGAAGCCTGTTCAATTCGCTCTTTAAGCACGACCAGAAATCTCTCGGCTTCTTTTTGTTTCTGAAGCCTCCAGCTGCCGGACATGAACATCCGGCTTCCCATTCGGTAAAATGAAAACAATCCGGTGAGAAAAAGGCCGAGAACGCCGGCAGCAATGAGAACTTCAACCAGAGTGAAGCCCGATTTGTTTTCTCTGAAATTTCTCATTGTATTTTTCTCCCTGGGATTAGTAAACGCAAATTTAGTGCCATTAATTATTTGGGACCAATCAGACTTTCAATATTTGAATCAAAATTCTTTTCGTGTTGCTTCAATGTGTCAAGAACGGCCATTACTGCCTGTAAAACTCTCTGGTCAATTTTGTGATTTTTATAAACAGTCCGAATCAGATCAGATGTGAAATCTTCACCGCCATGCAATACCAACGGGTAGGGCTTTAAAGGCAACATGCTCAGAGCGTCAGGAGAATTGATAAGTTCAAGCCAGTTTACCAGTTTTCTTGATTCAGGCATTTCATCACCGGGAAGAATATGGTCTTTATTGGCCAGAAACGAATAAAACAGGCTGAAGTCAATGCCTGGAACACCCAGTCCATAAAGCTCTCCTGATGAATATTTGACCGGAAAATTGAACGGCATGGTTATTGAAGAATTAAGAACCAGCTCATAGCCTTTTTCTTCAGCCAGTTTCTTCAATTCAGAAACTACTTCTTTCTCTATTTTGTTAAGTGTCTCACGGGTTTCTTTCGGAGAGGTGAGATCGGGGCAAAGCCTCTGATATTCAATGTCTGACAATTTCTTTCTCAGTTGTTCAGATTCGATGGAGACCTGATTCAACTGCTTTTCAAGCTTTTGACCTTCTTCTAAGGTTATGCCGACCATTTTATCCATTAAAGCGGCCTTTTTGCGGTCGAGTTCAGCTAGGGATTTTTGAAGTTCGGCTTCTTGTCTGGCAAATTCTTGCGAAACCGGGGCATTTTTAAGCTTATTCAGTTCATTGATGAATTCCTCTTCTGATAGGCCGGGCGCGATTTTGAAAAAGCCCATTCGGTCGAAATCGAACAATGACATCTGGGGGTGAAGACTCACTGCCAGGCCCAGATTCACTTTTCCGATCTTACGAACTGCGCCCTGTGCAGAAAATGCAAGCGAAAGGCAGATGAATATAGTGATAAGTCGGTAAATATTTTTCATCAGTTATTCAGATTCCTTTCATTGTAAAGAACTGGCGCAGCGACGCCTGAAAAAAGAAGCGACATTAGATTGGCATGTTTAATATAGTTTAAAAGACTTTCGGTTTGGTCTGGATTTGCAAAAAAGTTTTTAAGAGGGTTTTTAATCAGGTTTGGGGGTGGTTGGTAGAATCTGGGCAAATAGTTCAATACTATTTCGTTTTCATTTGTCGTAATCTCTTCTTTGATATCCAGAAGTATTTCACGGGCAATCGGCAACAATCTCGATGCCGGCGGGACCCCGTTGGTGGCCTGTAGTTCGGTTAAATCGAGCAGGTTTTGTTTCAATTCCTTTATTCTGTTGCCCATGTCGTTAAGCTTCTTCCAGAGCTCTTTTTCTGCTTCTGCGTCGAGAGTTTTTTTCATCGAAGAGCCTAAAACGGTTTTTTTCTCTTTTTCGAGAGCGGAAATTTCCTCTTTCGTCGAGATTATACCGGCATCAATTTCTTCCAGCGGTCTGGCTTCACTCGGAGTATTTCTGAAGCGGTTCGTTTTCGGGTCGTAGTTTTTCATCATGGGATGATTTTTTATCAGCCTTTCAAGGTCATGTACCTTAAAGGTTTGCGCTTCTGCAGAAAAAGACAAAAATATGACAAAAAAACTTAACAGATGCAAAAAATTTTTACACATTAGTCTGGTAACTCCGGAAAATCAAAAATAAAAGGGTCTATTTCCATGTCTGGCCTGCGTTTTAATAATTTATGCATCAAAAGGCTTTCTACGTAATCATGATCTTCGAAAAGGCTAACTCTTGCCGACTGATAAGGAAAAGCAGAAAAAGACATAATTCGGCCGGGATAAGGCAGCTGATAAAAAATCAGAGAGACCCAGGACATTCCGTTCATTTCCTGGGCCCAGGGGGTGTCAGGATTTACCAGAACCCCGCGAATTCTGCTGTTGTTCATTACTACCAACTGGTGGCAGCTGTAATTTGAATTGTAATCAGAAAAAAAAGCGATTTTAAGAAAATTCAGGTCGCTACCCATAATTATCGGGGCTGTGGCATCTGAACTGTTTTGCTGAGCAAGCCCCAGAATAGAAGTTTGAGAATTGATCAGATTCCAGGTCATTTCTGCAGGCCAGCCCGGTATGGCATGAACGAACCCCGAAAGAAAATGGTTCAGCCAACCATGCTTTGAAACCCAGAAAACCTTGTCAGCAGGTTTTTCGCGAAAATTGGCCTTGAGAAAATTGAATTCAGCAAGAGGAAAAATGGGAGCGCTGATTGGCAGCTTCATGAAAAAAACAAGTTTCCAGTCATGTACTGCAAGGCTGCAGGCAAAAGCCTGTTTGATCTGCGATGCACCAATCATCAACAGCAGTATTAATAGCAGCAATTTTCCCCGTTTCATATATTAAAGAATAACATAATATGCTTATTTTAACCAACGAATTAGATCCCGAAATTTTAGCTCTATTACATTATTAGGTTTTACTTTATACTGTATAAAAACAGATTGTTGCACAACGATGCAGATGAGGTTTTTATGAACACAAATCAATTCTCGCCGCCATTATTGAAAATGATTGATTTAAACGCATATGATGTTTTTGCGGGCATGATTCTGGCCTTTTTGCTTTGCGCCTTTCTCAGCCGCCTGCTTAGAATTTCGCCGGCAAATGCGGCAAGCGATAAAAATCTGGCTAAAACAATGATTTTTCTTGGCGCAATTGTCAGTCTGATAATGGCTGTGATAGGCAACAGTCTTGCTCGCGCTTTCGGCGCTATTGGCGCACTTAGCCTGATCAGATTTCGAACCGCCGTTAAAAGCACCAATGATCTAGCTTATCTTTTCATGTCTATTGCGGTAGGTATGGCTTGCGGTAGCGGATATTTCGCCATCGCCACCGGCGCAGCGGCTTTATTTGCGATTTTTATCGTTCTGGTAGAAAGATTTATGCCTGACGCGCCCATGACCAGGGTGGCAATGCTCAGGGTAGCTTACCCGCTGAAATCAGAGCTCAGCGGCAAAATTGTCGAAAAAATCGAGAGTTCTGTTTTGAATCATCGACTATTGAGCGAAGAAAATCTTGCCGATTCAAAATACTCTGAAATGCTTATCGAAGTTACCTTGAAAGAAGAATCTCAATCTTCTCTCCTTATAAAGCAAATTTGTGATATCGATGCCGATATAAAAGCATCTGTTCTTCTTGATTGATCGAGAGTTTCGGCGATGAAGTTCAGGGTTAGAAAGATAAAAGCCATTGCGGGTTGGCTGCTGATTACCGGCGTTATGCTGTCTTTTTTCTTTCTTTCAAGGCCCGAATCGAAAACTTCAGCTGTGGTTGATCGGCCAAAAGCCTCATCATATCGGCCTTTCAGTGTCGACCACTTCACCATAGGACTGAATGAAGACGATTACGAATTCTTTTTTTCAGATCGCCCCGAAAGCTTTTTCGTTTATCAGGATGCCGAAATGGTGATAAATCGAAAGCCTGTTAAATTTAAGGCCGAGATACGAATCAGAGGAACCCACGCCTGGAACTGGGATAAGCGCAAACCTTCCTTTAGAATGCGTCTTAAAGGCGATCGAAAATACAATTCACGCGGCATTTTTGATTTTATCAACCCTGATGATGCATCGATGCTTGCAAATCTAGTCGCCGACAACATTGCGGTCAGAATGAATGTACCGTCACCCAGAACCGTTCTCGCGACGGTAAATCTGAATGGTGATTACCGCGGTCTTTACCATCTTGCAGAACCAATGAACCCACAAACTTTGTTTAATCAGGGATTAGAGCGCTGTTCGGTAATTGAAGGAAACATGCGGAATTCGAAAATGTGGTTGCATCCAAATCTCTGGGAAATTCGTAGTACATTGGAAACTGATGATTCAACTGCTTTGTCAGCGCTTACCAGCTTGTTGAATATGGTTAAAACGCCAGTCGATCTGGCGGGGTTGGAAAAATTTTCGAAGCTGGTTGACGTTGATCGTATGGCGCTGTGGTCAGCTTTGATGTCGGGAATCGCAAGCATTCATACAAGTGACTTTCTCGGCAATCTTCTGGTTTACGATTTTAAAACCTCGCGCCTTTTCCCGGCAATTGCTGATTCAACCGGCTTTGGTGTCATCACTTCTATGGCGGCAACTCATAAAGAGGTTGATATAAGGGTGCCGCCTTACGAATTTCTTACCCCTTTACTCAATGCTTTTTTTCGTAATCCTGAATTTCAATACAAAAGAAATCTTATTCTGTATCGCCTGTTGAATTCTGAGCTTGGCTCTGAAGCAATGGAAAAAACAGTTAAAAATTTTTTGAAGATTCTTCGGCCACTTTATTATCAAGAACCCTATGCGAGTGCGCTCGTAAATGTTCCGATCGTTCTTTTTTCGCGAAAGATCCCGGTTGCCCCTGAAACACAGCTGGCTGACGCCCAGAGGTTACTTGATTTTATGGCGGCCAGAAGAAAGTATTTGCTTGAAGTTCTCGATGCCACAACCGGGCAGATTATCAAACTGCCGCAAAGATCGAACATTGCCGGTCGATGGTTTACCCATGTTCTGGTAAGAGTTAAAGGGCATAGCCCCATTTCTTTCGATTTCAAAGGCTTCGGGAATGCTATTCTGCCCGACTTTGACTTCGATAACCGCTTAGATTCTGTTTTGCCTGAGTTTTACAGCGTTCAGCAATTTTTTCCCGGGCTGGGCGAAAAACCTGCTGATGCGCCGCTGTGGCTAATGCTTAAAAGTCGTTGGTGCAACTTTGTGCTTGAGCCTGATTATCAAAACTACGTGCTTGGCTTGTCTGAAGAACGATATGCTGATTGTCTGAAATTTCTGCGTAGAGAGGGTGTGAATTCAATCACCGGTAAGAAAATCGAACTTGAATATTTAGATGAAGTCTCTGGTGAAACCCTTGAAATAAAGCCAAACCCCGTTGTTTTACATTCCTGGAGAAACAAAAAAAATGGCTAGGGTAAAACCTTATTTTGAAAGCAAATTTCTTCTGACAGCTGCACAAATAGTCGAAATGCAAAATCTGTTGGCAAAACTGACAGTTGCAGATTCACACGGCTTTCAGGGAAATTATGAAGTTCTTAGCATCTATTACGACACGCCTGATCTTGAATTTTTCAACGATAAGATCCATGGTGAATTTTGTAAAACCAAGATACGAATCAGATTTTATCGTAATTTTACTGAAAACTTCTGGCATGACCCATGTCTTGAAATTAAGCAGCGAAATGGTCAGCTCGTCAAAAAGGTCAGGGTTAAACTGAATTTTGATCGCAGCGAGCTTGTCGAGCCTTACATTCGCTGGCCTGATGCCAGAGCATTGATGCTGAATAATTCAGTTGATTCAAAGTTTTTGTCATGTCTTGGCGGGAAAATCCTGAATCCTGTGGTGGCGGTTTATTATAAAAGGCGTGCCATGCAATTTAAAGGTGTTCAGGGCCTGAGATTTACTTTTGACGCAGATTTGGCGGGGGTTTCTGTCTCGCAGCCAATTTTGTCTCAGGAGTTCGATTTTGCAACACCGGCACGATTTCAAAGAATTGGCAGAGTTTTTGAAATTAAGTCTTATAACCCTGCGCCGGATTCTGTTCTGTCTCAACTCGAAAGAATGAAAGCAGGTCAGCAAAGCTTTTCTAAATACGCCTGTGCTCTGAAGCTGCTGCTTGAAAAACGCCAGGATTCAAGGTTGATCATTTAATCGAGATCGGGTTTCCAGAGTTGCCCAAGTTTTTTTAGCGGTTCATAGTATTCGCCTGATTTTTTCAAGCGGTCAAGGTGGTATTTAAACCTTTCATAATCCCGATTAGAAAGATGTAGCAGACCCATGTAGTAAATCACCATATCGGTTTGCTTCTGATTCGAGCTGTATTGAAGGGCTTTTTGAAAAGCGTCCAGAGCGGCAGCGCTGTTGGCGAGATCAGAGTAGGCTATGGCCAATTCATACCAGATTTCGAAGTTTTTCGGTGAAATATCCGCTGCTCTTTTCAATAAATTGCGAGCATCGGCCAGCTTGCCGATTTTTCGGTAGATGGAAGCAAGTTTCAACATTGCTTCACTGTCATCATCTGCAAGATATATGGTTCTTTCAAGAAATCTGATTGCCTGGTCCATGTTTCCCATTAAAAAATACACCTGAGCCATGTTATAGTTTAAATCAGGACTTTCTGGATACTGTTGTAGCTGACTTTCGAAAAATTGCAGATCTTGTTCTAGATTTCGCGGGGCTTGCCCTGATAAAGCAGGTGTGAATATGAGGCATAGACTTATGAAAATGAGAAGCTGGAAAGTCTGTTTCATGCTTTTTATGATAGCACTGTTTGCGCTTTCTGCGAAAAGTTTTGCAGAAGAAAACAGGCCTTTTTCGGCTCAAATGAACCTGGTTGAGATTCTGAATTCTCAACCAGCCGGTACTCCAGGTCGCGAAGAAAATGAGTTTAAGCTGGCGGTAAGGGCTCCGGCCGAAATTCTGAATCGCAGTTCTTACGTTTTGTCTGTCATAAAAAGGGCTCTGGAACGTGCATTGTTAAATGATCTACTCTGGCGTGCGCCCAAATTTACCGGTTCAAACTATTCGATTCTGAAAACCGGTCTGGGAACTTTCAGCTTTCTTGATATCTATCTTGACTCTCCTGAAATGATTAACCTGCAAAACAATATCTCATACCGGGTGAGATATCGATGGCATTCAAGATCTTCACTGTTTAAGTATGTGACACAAAGTCATACGATGACAGATTACCCACATAGATGTGAGTATCAACTCAAAATTTATGATGAAGCCTGGAATGAAGGGTTCAATAGTTGTAGTGAAACCAGGTTCGAGTATCGTAATGAATCTTTTCCGTTCAAAATAGACGATTCTGCGCCTTTGCCACCCTGGCCTTTCGAGAAATTCATAAAACCCGCAATGACTGGCAAATACAAGAACTTCACGGTTTTTACTGCTTACGATTATGCTTTGTATCTGAAAAAGAAGCTGCAGAAAAGTTTTGAAAGTATCTTTCTTGAACCCAGCCTGATATTGATTACTTCGCGCCGGCGCATTCATCTTGGTCTGCCGAATGAATTCGGTTTGAAGGCCGCCGAACGCGGCATGGGGTCTGCGGTCAATTCTTCTCAGGCAATTTTGATTACCCTGGATACATCTGAGATCTATTCAGTTGAGTTTTTAGAATTGTATAGATATGCCGTTTATGCATGCGCCCGTAATTCATTGACGCCAAGACTGGCAAAAAGGCTCAGATCGGCCTTGAAACCGGTTGGTTGTTTTACCGAAATTGAGTTCGAGTTTGAAAGGAATATTCAGGCTGCTTTAGACTATGAGTTAGAGAATTGTGTCAATGAAAGCGAAAAACGCCGATTAATCGCGACAAAGGCCGCTTTTTTGCATGATTTGAAAAAAGTTGCTGAAATAGTTGCGGAGGCGCTGGCCCGGATCGATGTTAAAACTGAATATGGAACGAGCAGCAAATATCAACGGGCATTCAATTTGCTGAAATCTAGTTCTCTATATAAACAGTAACTTCGGCGGCAGCTTCACCTTCGCTGATGGCTGTTATTCTATGCTTTCCCGCCCGCATGGGCCAGTAAGCCTCAAATGGCGGTGCAGTTCTGATAAATTCTCTGCCATTGATAAGCCATATCAGTTCAGAAACCGGTGCTGCCGGAATAGCCCTGAGATGCAAAAAATTTTCATTGGTGCTTCTCATTACAAACCTGTCGCCATCGTGCGGAGAAATGATACGAATATCATTCCATACTGCATCAGGTAATGCGCCGCCGGCAACAAGCCTTGAAGTTTCAGATGCCGACGCATCTTCTTCCTGGTATATACCCGCAATCTGATAAGGGTCCTGAATTTCAGGATTGCCTCTTAGCCTGAACGGGTCGGAGTTGTTTTGCCTGGCCCGGTTCTGAATCCAGCGTGCGTAATCAGGTGCCAGTTCATGAGTTGCGGTCGCTGATTGATGAAACTGACAGGGTAACAGCTCGTCGGCATTCCCTTCAAACAGGTCATAGCCGATATTTGGACAGAATTTTCCAGGCCTTTGCCCGGATATGGAGCAGATTTTAACTTTCTGAATTCCCGGTGGACAGGTGATAATTCTCTCGGTCGCGCCTTTTTCAAGATTGTCGATGATATTTCTGGCAATGGGTCCGCAGGCGCTGGCTCCAGAAAGCGAGCGGGTGGGGGAGCCGTCAAAATTTCCAACCCACAGAGCTATAATATAGTTGCCATTTAAAGCTATCAGCCAGCTGTCACGATAGTTGGTGCTGGTGCCTGTTTTTAAACCCCATCTTTGGGAAAATTTGAAAAATGAGGGCGTTCCAAAGGTGAAAAGGCGTGCCGATGGGTCTGCCAGGATGTCAAAAATCAGAAAAGCACTCTGCGCCGATATTATCTGCTTTTCTTCGGTTTTATCTTGCAGTAGAAATGAAAGGCTTTTCAGCCTTCCCTTATTGGCAAAAACAGAATAAGCTCTTGCAACATCGAGCATTCTCAACTCTGGGTTGCCGATTGCCAGCCCAAGGCCATAATAGTCTGCAGCCCCCTTCTGGGCGGGCAGAAGCTCGAGATCGACGAGCAGGCCGTAAAAATCACTTATTCCTACCTGATTCAGCATTTTTACCGCCGATATATTAAGACTGTTACCGAGAGCGTTTCTGATGGTTACCGGGCCGTATGACTTTCGATCGGCATTATAGGCAAGGTATTCGCCCTGGGGTGTTTTAAAAGGCTGCATCGTGTCTGGAATCACATAAGAAGGATAGAAGCCGCGGTCAAGTGCCAATGCGTAAAGAAAGGGCTTTAGAATCGAACCTCCGGAGCGCTTTGCGACACAGCCGTTGTTGAAACCGCCAGCTATTGGGCCAAACTCGCTTGAGCCTACCATTGCAAGAATTTCAAGGTTTTCGGCCGAAAGGATGAGGCCGCAGGTCTGGCGTGCGCCATATTTAGCAATTCGTGGAAGATGTGACCGAAGCGTCTGATAAAGCAGATTTTGCAGTGGCAGAGATATGGTCGTTTTCTTTTTTCCTTTTGGCGCGCCACGCACTTTTTGATACAGATCGCAGAAGTGGGGGGCATTGAAGGGCATTTGCGAACGATATTCGGGAATGTTCAGTTTGAATGCGTTGTTTGCTTCGTCGATAGTGCATAGGCCAAGTTTAAGCATTTCTCTGATAATCCAGTCTCGTCTTTTGCGCAGAAGTCGGTTGCTTTTAGGGTTAAAAGGCGAAAGTCGGCCGGGTGATTGAACTATCGCCGCAAGAGTGGCGGCCTCGCCAAGATTCAGCAGGTCGGGCGATTTTTTGAACAACAATAATGATGCGAGATAAAAGCCTCTTATGTTGCCGAACATTGGAACTGAATTCAGGTAGAACTCAAGAATTTGTTTTTTGCTGAATTTTTCTTCAAGCCACAGGGCGGCAAGTAATTCTGAAATCTTGGTTGAAAGCGTTCTAGGTCGCGGTTTAAGAATACGAATGAGCTGTTGAGAAATGGTTGAAGCACCAGATACAATTTTCATGCTTGAAATGTTCTGTATCAAAGCCCGGGAAATTGCAACCGGGTCAAACCCTGGGTGAGAGTAAAAATTGCGATCTTCGGCAGTCAGCAAAGCCGAGATTATTTCCTGAGAATGACTTGCCAAAGACAAATAGCAAGAATAGTCGCCGTTCTGGTCGGGAAAAAGCCGAAGAAGGTTTTCGTTGCGGTCGACTAAAGTTCCTCCGGAACTGAAACGGTTTTGAATCAATGGGGTCGGATCGATCGCGATAAGCGGTAACCAGGCGATACGAATCAACCATATGCCCAACAGACATATGGTTGATATCAGAGCAGCTTTTAGAACTAATTTCTTCAATACTAATCCGTTAAGCAGATCGGAGTTTTACTGGTTAGGCAGAACTGATATTGTTTTTGGTGCGGTCATACCGTAAATTTCAGGGTCGTACATCAGTGAAATTCGGGTCGGCTTCATTTTAAAGTCGCCTTCACACACGGCTCTTACGTAATAAACGAGGCGAAATCGGCCGGACCAGAATCTGTTTTTGAAAGCCACGAGCTTGTCGTTCTGCATTTCCTGGTGGTCGGCGTAGAATGTATATGCCCCTTCCCGCCAGCCGCAGTAAGCTTCTTCGTTGTCTCTTTCAGATGCCGGCAGACTATCGTTTTTAAGCGAAGAATTCACCGGTATGAAACCAGCCGGAATCGGGTCTTCGATGGCGAGATAGTGAAGAATCGAATACTTTTCATCATCGCTGAATTTGTCTTCAAATTCGACGGTGACTTTGATCAGGTCACCGACATGAATTTCTTCTTCCCCATTAAGGTTTCTGAAAGTTTTTTCTATAGAAAAGCCGTGATGAAGATCGTCTTTGCGGTTTTCCAGGTCAGGGTAGCTGTATTCAAGGCTCCAGTTAACGAGAACTTTGTCCTGGCAGACCAGAGTAAACCCTTTTTCATCAAGCAGTTCATCCTGGGAAAGCTCGGTTACGACACCATATTTGCCAGTATTAACCGTTCTTTCGCCGCTGATAGTCTTGATGACCACATCTACATTCTCTTTCTCTCCGGTTTGCGTCTTTTTGAAGTATTCTGCAAGAGCCAGAAGAGCTATGCCTGTGTCGGCAGTCGAGTTCCAGTAACCTTTGCTGCCAATATTGTTTAAAAGCTCGCCGGCAAATTCATCGGCCTGTTTCATGTTACCCGATGCCGAAAGAATTGCCATCAAAGAAAAGGCGTTTTGTCGCGTAGAAGAGTAATACCAGCTGTGGTCTACAGATTTTGAAACCGGTTTAAGATTTTTCAGCATTGCGTGAAGCTTGTTTTTATCTGATGTCGCAGCGATGGACTCTGCGAGAATCATCAATGGATCAGATTCACCACCAATGCCTGAGAACCTTGCCTTGAGAATATCCATGTCGGCGGGTTTAATTTTGCTGTTCATTGCCAGATTTACTACGGCCATGGCCATTAAACCATACTGATATCGATTTTCACCGGTTCTGGCAAAAAGGCCGGTGCGAATATGGCTTATTGCTTTTGCCAGACGCTCTTCATCGATATCAATTCCTGAACGCTTTGCCATAGTCAGAGCAAGAACCGCGTATTGGGTTCCCCACCATGACTCATAGTTACTGCCGGGCCAATAAGAAAAGCCGCCTGAAGGTCTTTGCATCACAAACAGACGATTAATTCCGTCTTCAAGGTAGTTGTCCACCTGTTCGAGACTGATGCCGGGCAGTCGACCTTCTTTGATCAATGCTCGCATAGCCGCAAGTGGAATTATGCCGGAACTTGTCTGTTCGACACATCCGTAAG
This sequence comes from Candidatus Ozemibacter sp., assembly GCA_030446435.1. Taxonomy (GTDB): domain Bacteria; phylum Muiribacteriota; class Ozemobacteria; order Ozemobacterales; family Ozemobacteraceae; genus DYKG01. Next base: position 22,973 of record JASURT010000001.1, on the reverse strand, counting down.
GGTATCTGAGCAGATAAGAAAGGGTCGGAACAATGCGTGACCACTGACTGGTCGAAATACTCAGGCGCGCCATCAGTGTTCCGGATTTTTGTTGAGCGGTGAGACTTTTGACATGGTCAGGAATTTCAGGTCTGGCACTATGATCTTTCGTGAAATGACCGCTTATCTGCCGGTTTATGATTGTGGCGGCCGGCTTGATAGGCAAACTGCGTTCTATCGCGTCGGTCATGCCATTGAAATTGCCTGATACGATCAGGCTGCTGTCTCCTGCTCCATTTGCAGCTTCGAGTGTGAGCTTACTGAGAGAATTGCTGAACGAGTTCATGTCGACTTCGCCCTGCATCGGGGTTAATGTAAGGTTTTTGGCCTGAACGATCTGATACGTCGCTTTGCCTTGTTGCTCTGATTTGTTGTTAAAAGTTAAAGGAAAAACAGCCCGGTCGCCGGCAACGAGAAACCTCGGCAAACCCGGTTCGAGATAAAAGTCTTTGCTGACTTTCATCTGGCGCTGGGCTGAAGCAAAGGCCGCGCCCTGATCAACAGCTACGGCGTAAATTCGATAAGACGTCATGCTGTCGGGCAGCTTGAAACTTATTCTTATGTTGCCCTGAGCATCAGGTAACAATGCAGGGTTCCAGAAGGCCACCGGCCTGAAATCTTTTCTAATGTCAAGGTCAGCGGTTATTGCCCCGGCGCCGCCATCACCACCGGTCAATGCACGTGTAGTAATAAGCCTGAAAAGTTCCTGGCTTATAAGCGAGGTGCGCAGGTCGCCGGTAAAAACAGAAAGGGGTAGCATAAAATCTGCTAGTGCGTCGAGCACAGGGGTTGAATAGCCGGTAAGTGAGAGAACCGCTTCGTCGACAACGCAAATTGCAACCTCAGCTTTAGCAGGTTTATCGTTTTTGTCGGTAACGTTAAAGTTCAGTTCAACTTCTTCACCGGGCAAAGCTTTAAGCTCTCCGGCTTTGCCGGGTGCGATGGCAATGTTCAGCTTATCTACGGTGTTTTGCACTTTAATATTGGTAAAACCGAAATAAGTGCGCGGGTAATCGCTGTCCATCTGACTTGTATAAACCGGGAAAGAATTGCGGCGTGTCGGAGCGGTCATGCTTATAAAGACATTCGGTCTGCATTCTTCGCTTATAAGCTCGACAAATTCGCCCTGTGGTTTGTCGAGCTTAACAACTCTGGCGCTGAGCAATTCGTCTGTTTCTCTTGTAAGAAGGGCGTATTCGCAAACCTCTGGTAGAGAATATCTGATTTTTACTTTATCGTTTATTGGCGCAACCGATTTGTCGGCCAGAAGAATTATTTCATTCTCGCTTCGCATGCGAGAAACATCATTCATGTCAGTAAAGCTTGAGTAAGAATAATCGACGTAAAAGCTGTAAGCAGATTTAAATTCGCCGGCACTGTTTTTAAAAGTGGCCTGAAGCATGTAATCGCCGCCTTCAGCCAGAACAAGCTCAAATGTCGCCGAATCATTTTTGATTTGTTGTTTTGCACTTTGATTGCGCAACCAGCCGCTTGCCCAATGGTAATAAATTCCTCCTGATTCGTCACGTTTCTGGGTGTAAAACCATTTCTTGCGCATTATTTCAAGCTGAACTTCGCCTGACTTCAACCTGGTGCCATTCTGGTCGAGAACTATTACCTGAACCGGGAATTCCTGGCCCTGAGACATGGATCCGGGTAGTTTGCAGATACCGACCTTGAATTCAGGCTGATGCGAGAACCGCTCTATTCCGGTTGATGGCCTTGCGTCAACATCCAATACTGTGGCACTGACCTCTATGCTGTTGATTCCGCTTAAAACTGACTGGGATACCGGAATAGCCAGAACCAGTTCGCCGTTTTTGTCCAGAACCGAATTGCCCGATTCAATAAGATCTTTAAAGGCTTCATTATTGCCGAATTGAAAGAGCGGGTATTCTTTTACATTGCTGTCGCGTTCGGTAAGATATGCGGTCCATTGAACCTTGGCATGTCTAAGAGGTCCACCGGTATAATAGAGACTTTTGATGCGGCATTCCAGAAAGGGCTGTTCGGTTTCTTTGCCGACAATCATTTTTACGGTGCGCTTGTCGAGTTTCAGATTTATATCAACGTAGTGTCTTGGAGGTTCGAATTCCTGAACCTGAAAGCCTGTTGAAACAAGAAAGGCTTCCATTTTTTTTGCGTTGGCCACGCGAGTTTCTTTGTGCTTGTCAGTGTTTCTGGTTGCTTTGCGATTCATGAGAAAATCCCATTTGGGGTCGAGCCCTTTTTTTTCACCTTCTTCAGAATCGACCAGGCGGTAAAGTTTAATGTTATACTGACCTAAAGGAGCATAAGCAGTGAGTTTAAGCTCGTCAGAGCAGGTTCCGAAATTGCTCAGGTCTTTATCGGCTGAAAAAATTTCTTCGCCTCTCGGGTCATAAATCTTCACCCTGACTTTCTCGCCACTGACTGGCTTGATCGTCTTGTCGATATATTCGCGCACCGTGGCTTTCCAGTAGACGGTTTCTTTTTGTTTGTAAACCCCGCGTTCCGTGAAAAGGTGGGCTTTTGCGCCGAGTTCACTTTTTGTATCGGGGCTGGCCATATTGACCGAAGATGGAATGAAGCGGTTTGTGCTCAGCCTGATGAAACAGCTGTCTTCAGGCGTTGCAGCCGCGGCAATCAGCATGTTGTGGATAATGGGTTTTATTCTTGTGATTTGTGGTGTGTTACCAGACCAGCTGATTGCAGGGTATTCATTTCGCTGTGAAATCCTGATTATGCCGTCTTTGTCGGTTTTTCCCGGAAAAATGGTCTGATCAGGTTGCAGCATGACCATTGTCGAAACACCGCTTACGGGTTTTCCGGTTTCGATGGAGGTTACCCAGAGAAGAAGCTCTTTGCGGCTGAATTTGTAAGTTATCGAAAGGTCGGTTAACTGAAACAGTCTGGTGGCCTGCTGTCCATTCTCGATATCGGCTTCGTTAACTCTGATCAATACATTGCCGCCAACGGTCGGGTCTGGCCTTGAATCGAGTGGCAGCGCAAAATAATATTCTTTGTCGGGGTCATCTGAACCCATATAGCCTTCACTGTTAGATGAGAATTCAGGGGTCAGAAAATCTTCAATGCCGATCAGGTCGCTTTTGTTCGGCATATTTTTCAGCTCTGCGAATCGATTGACGCATGTCAGCATCAGGTTGTCGAGTTCTGCGGCCGAGCTTTCGAGAGCTTTCTTTTCTGCTCCTTCAAGTCTAAAAGAAGTTACTTCAGTAGGTCGTTTTTCTTCGGCTTCGGGAAAGACGGTTAGAGAGTCGAGCCACGGACCGAAATAAGCCGGTATTTTCATGATCTGGGTTTTGAAGTTACCGATATTGGCAAAGCTTAACGGAATCATCTGCCGACTTTTCAATTCAAGTACTGAGCGGTCAGCAGCAAACCTGATCTCGGGTTTGGGGCCGCACGAAACAAATTCGAAAGAAGTGGGGGTCAGAACCTTGTCTTTTTCCCCCAGAGAACCGCCCAGCAATTCGATTTTATATTTCTGCCCGGTTAAAAATTTTCCTGAAACCTTGTATTCGTTTGTGGTTCGGCTGTATTGTCTGTCGACTGAAAAATAGCCAATCGGTGGAAAAATTCTGATTTTCTTTTTCAGCATATGATCAGAAATTCGATCTGAGAGATATATTTTTACGCCTTTATTGGTCGGCGAGTTGAAATAGGCTTCGAAGCCGAGCATAGTCGTGCCTATGGCAGAATCAAAAACGATTTCTTTGTCAGTCTTCAGGGGTTTGCTCTTATTGACCGTGATCAGGTGTCTGCTGATGGTGACGCGATTAGTGCCTGAAGCGTCAGGAACCACCGCCGGTCTGAGTATGAACACATTTCTTTCAGGTGGCAGCGATTTTCTTGATTCTTCTTCGCCGATTTCTTTTGCGTTCCAGATTTTGAATTCGGCTTTTTTATCATTGAATTTCAGAGAAATCCGGCGCGAAATCTCAAGAATCGAGACGGGTTGATCAAATGTAAGCTTTAGTTGCCAGTTGGCCGGCTGCAAGCGCCCTTCTGCGGTCATCTGGTATTTCATTCCAGATTCCATGGCCTGGGTACCGTTCGCAATTAAAATCAGAAAAAATAAACCGATAAAAATGGCTTTAAAAAGGGAATTTCGCATTATTTGCCGCACCTCTACTTTTCTTTCTGCAATCATTCTATCGCAAGACCAAAACGTTGTGCAAGAAAACCTTGAACCCCGTCATCATGAAGGTCGCCGGGGCTTTTATGGAAGGTTGTTCAGAGAGTCAGGGAAGCCTTTCGTTAGCTAACGCTCTGCAATTACCTGCACTGAAGATTTTGCCGTAAACAGCAAAGCTATTTTTCGGTGGTTTCAGTTTTGTTGCAGTAAGGCTGTTTTCTGAGATACCATATAAAAATGCAAAATACCGGAGGACAAACATGCTGAAAAAAAATCTGATTCTGTTGATTATGATGATTGCTTGTGTTTGTCATGCTCAGCAAAGCCTTCCTATCAACCCGCCGACCATAGACGAAACTGATTTGATAACCCCGGTAAATATCAAACCCCTGACCTTCGAAGAGGTCGCACGAAAACGGGGCTTGCTCGATGAGAAGCCGGCACGGAATATCATCATTCTTTTCGGCTCAGGGTTTCTGGGCGAAACGGCTTCAATTTATCGGACTTTGCGTCAAAGAAAACATGAAATAAATGAAATGGAAAGCATGCAGATCGTTCTGCCCACGATATGCGCAGCATCTGAAAGACGGCAGATCGACCTTATAAGCTTTCTTACCGGCAATGGCCGGGTTGCTGGTATCGTTTCTGACTCTGAATTTGACTGTTCATCGGCCTGTGATTTTTTGCGGATGAAAACCACCGAGCTTTTTGATCGGGCCAAGATGGCTCTCAGTCTTGCCGATTTCACGAATGAGGAAGAGCGCGGCAAACTGGTCAAAAAGTTCAGCGGCCGAAACATCGAATATGCCACCAACCGAAGAGATCTCGATCGCCTGTTTTCAGGAAAAGCTGAAAAGGTAGTTGGGTGTTTCAAACGAAACCCACTGGGTGCGGCGACCGTTGGTGACATTTCGCAACCATATTTTGATGAGCTGGTCACCGCGACTTTAAGTCGACTGTCGGTAGAAAAAAATGGTTTTCTTTTGCTTGTCGGCTCGAAGGGTGCAGCTAAAGCACGCGATGAAGGCCGGTTTGCCGATATGCTGGAGCACCTTAAAATTCAGGAAAAAGTAATGCATCAGATCAACTATTTTGTTTCAGGCCGAAAAGATACTTTGGTTATTATAGTCGAAGATCTTGATGCAGGCAGTTACTCTTACAGAAAAGATTTCAAGCTGGCAGACTTTGTCAGGTCTGCTTCAGAAATCAATAAAGCCGCAGTTGATCTGGTAAGTAATCCTGATAGTCTTTCGCAGCTCAAAGAAAAGTATGATTTTCTTGCCGGCATTGATGAAAACACAATTCTTGATCTGGTTAAAGCCCAGGATTCGCGCAGTATTTCGGTAAGATTTCAACAGGCTCTTGCCGAAAAATTCTCAATCAGCTTTTCGGCTGAGGGCCGAATGCCTGGTCAGGCTGGTTTTGTTGCTTTTTCACGAGGAGTTGGTGCCGGTCTTCTCGGTGGACTCATGTCTTATGAAGATTTTATAAAACGACTTTCTTTGATTACCGGCCTGAAGCAATAAAAGATTTACAGAGGGGGAATAAATGACGCATTTTGCCCTGTTATTTAACTCTTCTTTTGATGATGGATCAAAAGTTTGTGAATTGAGTTCGGTTCCCGAAGAACTGAAAAAGTCGCCTGAAGGTCTTTTCAGGGCACCGTTTTTTCTTGAATCTGATAACCACGAGGCCTTTAAAAAATTTGTCGGTGGCGCAAGCGACAAGCATTTTGGGCCTTTGACTCTGGTTTTTTCGGTAAGACGCGCGCGCGATTTATTGACTGAGGGTTGTGAATATCAGGGGCTTGGCATTGAAATAGAAACCGGCGGAAGAAAACTTCCCCAGCTTCCTGGTATGAGTGAGTTGCAGAAGATTTTGAGTTCTGATGATTGCTTGATTCATGTCGATGGCAACCCTTACAAACCTTCAACAGAGGTGTTTGGCTTTCAACAGGTTTACGATGATTCGGTAAAATGTATCGATACGTTGAAAAAGATGGGTATTCCGGCTGAAACCATGGCAATTTACGCCACCCCGGAAGAAATTTGCATCGAAATTCACCCGGGGGTATTGGGCCTGGAAGGAAATGCCGATACAGGCTCTTTTTATTATCGTCTTCTTTGTCAGGTGGCCGAGATTCGTGATCTTGATGGAAAACCCGCCAAAACTTCAATAAAAACGATGGTTCTTTCGAGCTGTAACCCTGAATATCAGATTCTAATTCCCGGCAGTGCCCATCCGATTTTACATCGAACCAAAGTAAGTGTCGGACCATCTCATTTTGCTTACGGTGTGGCCGCTTTCTCAGATTTTTGTGCAAAAAAGAGATCTGTTCAGGAATGTGTTCAGGAAAGCCTTAACTGGATAAAATTCGTTCAAACCCAGTTGCCGCCGGTTGCGGGGCTGAAGGAAAAGATCGAAGCCCTGCCCGAAATACCCCGGCCGGGGGCAAAAGTTGGCATCGGTGCGACAGGTAAGGCTGTCGCCAAGGCCTTTAGCGGCAGATTTCAGCCTCTTTTAGAAGAACTTGCCGGTGCGGGTGAATGCTTTAAAGAACTTCCGCCGGCATTGAAGTCGGTTTCAGCAGGTCTCGACAAATGCCTTGGCGGAGGCTGGACCAAGAATTGCGTTCATCTTATTGCCGGGCCGGTTGGTAGCGGCAAAGCCTCTTTTCTTATGCAACAGGCCATTATTTCACGACAGAACACCACGGTTCTTTATGTTTCTTTTGAACATGGTCTGCGCGAATTTGCTCTTCGTTCTGCATTATCGGGCGGTAATGTCAATTTGAACGATCTGCTTGGCATGATTGCATTGCCAGATGCGAATGGGGTCGAAGCCAGAAAAGTAATGGCAGCCGGCATAGAAAAATTCACAAACTCGCTACCAGAAAACTTCTTTTTCAGTGGCGCCGAGAATTGTCGTGCTGAGCTCGATGTCGACGAAGTTCTCGAATTGGCGAGAATGCTTCCGGAAGGTTCTGACAGACTGGTGATACTTGAGTCTTTAACTCTTGAAATGCTTGGCGACAATGCCTGTGACAAATTGCAGGCTCTGCGCCAGATAGCCGCCGCTGAAAAGATAACCTTCCTGGTTTCAATGCATTATCAGACTGAATGTGGCAAAAGGCCTCACTTTATCGAAGGCGATGATCAGATGCTGCTTGAAAGATTTCAAAAATTCACTGATTCATTGCTGGTATGCCTGACCGAACGCTTGAATCTGCGTCGGTTCGTTGCCATGGTAAAGGGGCAAATCGATGCCCAACTGGTAGGCAAGCTTGAACAGAAGGCATTGCAGCTTTCAGGTGGTAAGCGAATTAAAAGCGACACATACAGTCTGATTCGGGTCATTCATAATCGCTACGGTCGTCGCGAGCTGTTTTTGTATCTGTTTCAGCCGGATTTTGTGCGTATGCTGGAAGTTGCATCACTTCCTTTAACGAGAGCATGAATATGAGTAAATATCTGATTCACCGTATAAGAGTGCACGGAAGAGTTCAGGGCGTGGGTTTCAGAAGTTTTGTGAGCAAGCTCGGGCACAGTCACAAAATTGGTGGCTGGGTGAAAAACAATATTGACGGAACCGTAACGATAGAAGCCCGAGGCCTTGAAGAAAGGGTAAGAAGCTTTTACGACGAGGTCGAAAAAGGTTCGTTCTTTTCAAGAGTAGATGAATTTGAAGAGCTTGAAAGCCAAAGAATCAGCGATGAACCCGATTTAAATTTCGAAATAATCTTTTAAATCAGTTCAAAAAGGTTCTTTTGTCGATCTTTTTCAAGGCTTCCTTAACTGCCTGTTTTACCCGATAATCTTCGTCATCTTCATGAAGCAGTAAAAGTCTGACTGCTTCAGGTGTGGCAACATCACCAAGCTTGCGGGCAGCCTTAATTCTTGTTTCGACATTTTCTGAGTTCAGATCTTCAGCGCATTTTGATTCGATTGCCTTGCCGAAGCAGCCGGTTAAAAGTAAACAAGCGATGCAGAACAGTAAGAAAAGTTTCTTCATTGTCGTCTCCCGGGTATTTTTCAGGGTAAAGAATCGATGATACAGGTTTCTACGGTTTCTGCTTCGGCTTCAGTCTTGATCAGTTGTGCGGTTTCATCGAGAATATTGCCAAGTTCTTCTTCGGTTGTCAGGTTCGCAGAAGTGTAAATGAACATGATTACATTTCGGGTTGCTTCGAATACTTTGGTTGCCTGAGAATCTTTGACCGGGCTGCCGATTGCTGTGCGGTCCTCGCCGTGGCGGGCAACCAGAAGAAGTTTTTTTAACGAAAGAACCTGGCCTTCTCTATTGAAAACATAATTTTCGTCTTCGAGCCCGATTCTGACACAAAGATTGAAGCCCGATGCATCGAGGTCGAACACGCTGATGGGCAAATGATACTTCAAAGAAATATGATTGTTGATATCAACGATGTTGTTGATGCTGTTAAACTCTTTTCGATTCTGCAGATCCTTGAAAAGATACTCTGATGCAGGCCTGTTTCGCCCGGAAGGGTGAAAGCCAAAGCTTTTTAGAAGCCCTCTGATGCCTTTCTGAAGATGGTCCGGGTAAACGAAATCTTCTTCGAGCAAATGAGAGATATCAGAGTTGATTTTGCTTAAATAGCTATCGGTGACTGGTTTTACCTTGAGGTTCAATGCTTCTATGATGCCCAGTCTTAGCTTGCTGGGCGGCAGTGACAATATAATTTCGCTTTTCATTCAAATCCAACCTGTTTCAAAATGTTACAACTTAAGCATAGCATATTAAACTTCAAGCTATCTGCTGATTTTTGACCTGCCAAATACGGTCGAGAATTTTTTGACAGATAGAATTTATATCTCTGGCACCCATTACCAGAACCATGTCTCCGCTGCGAACCTCTGAAGAAATTTTTTCGACAAGTTGCTCGCGATCGGCCATATACCAGGCATTTGAAAATCTCTGTTTGACCGCTCTGACAATCTCTTCTGAAGAAATGTTGCGATTAACGGTTCCGCCTCCGTAGAAGATTTCATCTAAAAAGAGAAACTCATTCTCTTCGAGATTGCTGAAGACATCCACCAGCTGATCTCTGGTGAAGCTGGTTGGACCATAGCCGTGAGGCTGATAAACAATGAATCTTCTTGAAGAAGATTTTCGGGCGGTTTTGATTGCGGCTTCAATTTCAACCGGATTATGGGCAAAATCATCGATAACGGTTACCCCGGCAGTGGTGCCAACTTTTTCGAACCTTCTTTTCATGCCGGGAAATGCTTTTAAAGCTTCTGCAATATCTTCAAGCGCGACCCCGGCGTGTCTAGATACAATTATCGCCGCCAGAGCGTTCAGCACATTGTGTTCGCCCGGTAGTTTCATGGTGAAGTTAATGCCTTCAAAGGTAAACGATGACGAATTTTCGTCAATTTTGACCTCATGCGCTTTATGGTCGCAGTCTGAATTGAAACCATAGGTCTCCACAGGGTGCGGGCAAGAATTTAACAGCTGTCTGGCAGATTCGTCTTCGCCGCAGACAAGTCTAAGCCCTTCCTTCTCTGTATTGTTAAGGAAAGTGGCAAACAGATTCTGCAGCTCTTCGAGGGTTTTGTGATCGCGAGAAATGTTGGTGACCACAGATGCCCAGGGTCTATATTTTATAATGGAACCATCAGATTCATCTGCTTCAATGATGAAGTTTGGTCCGTTCCCCTTGAAGGCATTGGTGTCGAGCCCGGCAATAATGCCGCCCACTGCGCACGAAGGCTCTTTGCCGCCATATTTCAGAATCCAGGCCACCAGCCCGGTTGTTGTTGTTTTGCCGGCGGTTCCGCCGATTGCCAGACCTGACTTTTCGTTGAACATCATGGCCAGTAAGTCAGAACGCATAATTTGTTCAAGACCGAGTTCGCGTGCGGTTACAATGTCTGGCACATGATCTTCGACGGCGGTTGATTTTACTATTTTGAAATCACCGGCCGAAAGGTTGGCCTCTTTCATGAATTTTCTGGGGCCTTCGCCATCCTGCGAATAAATTCTTACACCCATTTTTATAAGGCGCTGGCAGTATTCGCCATCGAGGTTTCTGTCTGAGCCTGCCACTTCGAAGCCTGAATTGTGCAGAATCTTGGCGAGCCCGCTCATGCCCATGCCACCGATTCCGACGAAAAATGCGTTCATTATTTGCCTCCAGAAAATACAATACCGGGGAATCTATTTTTTTCTCCCCGGTAATAGTATCGTCGCTTTGTGGTTAAAGGCTTAATGTACCTTGCGCAGAAGAAGCCGTTCAGGGTGTTGTGGTAAAGGCATAGTCACGAGAATAGCTGCGGGCTGAGTCCAGATTGTATCTGCTGGCGGCAATTCTGAAATGATAAGTTGTGTCTGGCAGAAGATCATAAAGCTGAATACGGTGTCTGGTTTTTAAGTCTGTATCTGAGTAGCTCGCAAATCCGTAAAGTTCGTTGGTGCCGTATTCGATAAGACCGTCTGATTCAATGTTCGTTTCCCATTCGATGATCGCCGATGTATCGTAGATCAAAGGCACTGAAACCGAGATTACCTGGGGCACAGGTATCAGATCTACATCTGTAACGATGAAAGTCAGGTTGTTTTCAATCTGAATGTCTCGTTTGATAACCACAAGCTCACCATTCGAACTTTGCATTAAAAGCTGGTAACGCCCTGGTGTCAGAGATGCGGCGAATTTTCCGTTTTCATCAGTTTTTACAAGCGTTTTTGAGTTTTCGCCCATAATTAGAAGCTCAGACTGTGCCAGATGCATGATTTCTCCGGTCAGGGTGCCAAGGCTTGTTTTATTTGTGGTGCTTGAAAGGCAGCCTTGTAGAAGTGCAGTAACCACGAAAAAGATGAAAATCATCAGGAATTTTAGATTTCGGTTGCTTTTCAGTTGTGTTGAACTGTTCATTAAAACTGTTCTCCCGCTGGTTTTACAGTGACTCTGGTTGCGGTCAGCTCGCCATAGCCATTTTTGAAAAACTTCAGATCGTATTCTCCGGGTGGAACATTGTAAAACATGTATTCGCCCATTGAATCGGTTGTGGTGGTGAATCTGGTGCCACGTATGCTTACAGTCGCACCCGAAATTGGCGACCGGGTTCTTTCGTCGGTAACCCGGCCTTTCAAAACGCCCTGTCGCAGATCGACCGCAACTTTAAGTCTGGCGAAAAACAGGCCGGAAACTTTGCTGGTCAGCCGCCAGAAGCCTTCTTCGTAAGCAATGGTAAAGATATCACTTCCCCGGTCTTCATATCTGAACCCCCAGTTTGAAGTCAGGGCAGAAAGTCGGTAGTTAAGGTGAACGACGATTTTTCCATCACGAAATTCAAAACGAAACGGGTGCAGAGACAATCTGACATCACGATAATTTCTCAAGGTATCTTCACTCATTTTAAGAAAATCAAAATAGGTGTTGCCCTGCCAATCTCGGTAATCGCGAGAAACATGATCGCGCAGCCAAATATGGTCTCGTTTTTGCATCGCCGTAACCATTTCTTTACAGAAAGCTCTGGCAATTTCTTTTTTTGCTCTCTGGTTTTGCACTTCGAAACCAGCTCTGAAAATTCTTACCTTACGACCCAGTGAATCGACCGAGTGAATGGCGCAAAGAAAATCGGGTATTGAAGGAACCGGAAAAACAACTTCGTGGTAGCCTTCTGAGCCTTCTCTTAGTGCATAAACAAGATCTTTGCCAAGATAAAGCTCGAATTTGTCGCGTGGGCCAGGATATGGTGAGATTTTCATTTGAAGGTGAATTTTGGCCGGAATTTTTTCGTGACCTGAATCGAGCATGTAAAAACCTTTTTCGTTAACTGCGAGGTTGCTTAGAAAATTTCCATTCACTTTAACCGAATCGATCTGAAAAGGAATTTCGAGCGACGTGCCAATATGTAGTTCAGCAAAGCGGTTCAGCCAGGAGGAAAATCTTCTGAAAGCATGATATTCGGCAGCCGGGTCAAACATTGCAAGTGGCTTTTCCCTGCCGTCAGGCAGTATTTCGAGCTGATAACTTTCAGGAACTATCTTTGCATTTGCCATGCCGCTTAATCTTACCGCCGCCTGGCCTTTTACCGCCTTTATTATTTCGTGATTATCATTTGATTGCAATGAAGTTTCACCATGATTTACCACCACATTGCCATGTTTTCCTTCTATCTCGATTAACCCTGATTCTCGGGCTGAAAGCATGAGTGTTGCTTTGAACAGCTGAATGCCAACCTGAGGCAATTTATCAGGATGAATGGTGAATCGCAGGCCTGATTTTGGTTTTACCATGATGAGGTTGTCTGCAGACCATGCCAGAACGGCATAGCCATGATTGCCTGTGCGTAGCGAATCGCCATGCATAAGCGACTGGTGGGCCGTGACCCTGTGCCAGCTGTTTTCGTTGTAGTTGCGATAATAGACCGGGCCGTCGCAAAACAGCACTGTCAATTGCTGCTCGACATAACCATGGTCAGAAATGAGAGCCAGACGGCCGGTTTCTTCTTTGCCGTAAGCAGTGCCAAGCGTTAACAGGGCTATGAACAAAGTCAACACAGTGATTTTTACGATAAATCTTTTAAACATCAAAATGCCCTCAAGTATCTTAATCTCGCGGTATAGTCATCGTAATCACGGTTCGCATTGCCAAAACGACTGCGATTTCCTTCAAGATTCAAGATCAACCGCGCCGAAGGGCTGTATTCTCTTGTTACAGAGAAGTTAACCCGGTCATGTTGCGAGTCCAGCCCGGCAACTGTCGGATCTACAGATTCTCTTAAATAATCGAGGCCGATAAAAATATCGTTATGAAATTTTGAACTGCCGCCAAAACCGAAAATCTCGGTTTCATCGATTCCGCCGGCGCGTTTATAACTGAGTTTTTCAAAACTGTAAGAGCTGTAAACTTTTCTGAACCGGTCGTATTCCCAGGTCAGAGTAAAATCAAACTTTTGAATGTCGCGATCGTTGAGAACGTTTACATCATCTTTGTCTATGGTCTGGCTCAACCCGGCATAGTAGCGCATCTGACCGGCCCTGTGATTCAATTCAAGCCACATCAGATCGACAAACCTGTCCATGAAATTCGAGTTTTCTGAATACTCGTGTAAAGGCTGATAAAAAAAGTCTATGCGCAGATCTTTGTAATATTCACTTGGCTTTAAAGTTACCTGCAACTCGGGCTGGTCTCTGACAATGGTCGAACGCTGATAATTGTCGATGTTATCTCGTGATTGTCGCTGGCTGAATCTGGTGCTGATGTATCGGTTCAGTTCGTAGTAGAAACGGGCAAAATAAGCTCTTTCATCTCTGGGGGACTGACCGAGTGGTGAAACGAACGAGGTTTCGGCGCTTTCGAAACCGGCTTCTATTCGGGCATTCTCTCGTTCATAACCGGCTTTGAATCTGTAGGCATCGCCTTTGAGTTCACCCTGGTCGTCTTGTTTATCAAAGTCTGTATCACTCTGGGCGACTTCGGCATCGAGATAAATGTTTTCTGTCGGTTTCAGGCGAACATCAAGAGAATATAGCCTGTTTGCCATGGCCGGCAGTTTTGAGTTGGCCCCGGCGTTGTCGCGTTCGTCTTCGGTGCCGACCAGGTTAAGGCCAATTCTAACCGAATCATCGCGCGAATGTTCGATTCTCATTCCGCCAACATAACGCGGATTTTTCAGATCATCCTTCTCGGTGGCATAATAGCCGGCAAAGCCGCTTAATTTCGTGTATTCGTATTCCTGAACTCCATAAAGCCCAAGCACACTCTGGGTCATCGAAAATTCTGACATTTCCGGAAAAGCGTGACCTATAACCAGTCTTGATCGCTGTGTTCTGGAATCAAGGGTTAGCTGGTTAAGAGTGAAGCCATTGCGATATGGTCGTCGATCGTTGGTATATGTGGTATCTACGTTCAGGGCAATTGAATCGCCGTCATTTCGCGAAGAAAACATTTCATAACGCATGTTTTCTTCGTAAAATTCGCCTTCATCACGGTAAGAAAGCGAACGGTCACCATCGATTCTCGTCGCGTAAAAACTGGTATCAGTATAGAGATTGGAACTGAAAAGCCGTTCTTCTTCCCATTCATTCATATCGTAATGGTGCCTGGGCCGCGAGTCATGTATGGGAATGCTTTGCACAACCTTTGGTGGGCGCTGTTCAGACGCCGGTATGAATGGAATTCTGTGCGGATTTGTGAGGGTGTCAAATCTTGGGTCGGCCGCGGTTTCTACCATTTGCGCCGGTTGTGCAATTGCAACAGGCCTGACTTGAACAGGCTCTTTCAACTCTGGAATGGCAAGAGGGTTGAAATATGCTATGTCCGGGCTGGTATGCAAATTAACCGAACGTTTCTCCTCAAGGGATTCGCGTTCGGTTACTTCGTCGAATGTTCTGGCGGTAAAGCCGCTTCCGATTAAAATCAGAAACGCCGCCAGAATCAGCATGTGCTTTCTGGCGGACCGCTTCATTTTTTTTCCGAAGGTTTCAATAGTCTTTCTCGATTATTTCAAATAAGTAAGTGGGTTAACGGTTTTGCCGTTCTTTCTGACTTCAAAGTGAAGGTGATTGCCGGTTGCGACACCTGTAGCACCGACTCTTGCTATTGTCTGGCCTGCTTTAACATACTGGCCTTTTTTCACGAGAAGTGAGCTGCAGTGACCATATCTGGTAGAGTATCCGCTCGAATGGCTAAGGATAACGATTTTTCCGTAACCAGAACGTCTGCCTGAATAGATAACCTTACCGCTCATGGCCGCGACGATTGGGGTTCCTTTCGGGGCAGCAACATCGATACCGGCATGGAAAAGTCTTTTGCGGTAAACCGGGTGATTGCGCCAGCCATAACGGTCAGACAATCTGCCACGAACCGGCATTTTCATCAATTTTCTTCTGACGCTGGATTTATTGGTTACTTTATACTTTTTCTTGTCAGCAGGAACTTTGAGTTTCTGACCGACCTTTACGATCGTGCTGTTCAGGTTGTTTTCAGAAACGATTGCGCCAATGGTGGTGCGGTATTTTCTTGCGATCAACGAGAGGCATTCACCTTTTTTAACTCTGTGGGCAACAATTGTGGTTTCTTTCTTTGCCACTTTTTTGGCCGGAGTCTTAACCACACGATAAAGCTTTTTGCCCGGGCTGAGTTTGAGTTTATCGCCGATTTTCAGCAGATTTGAGTCCAGGCCGTTTTCGGTTTTGATCTGGGCTACGGTTGTGTTGTAGCGATGTGAAATCTTAAGAAGGTTGTCACCTTTTTTCACGGTATAAACGAGCTTTTCAGCCTTTTCTTCTTCTTTTTTCTCTGCTTTTTTGCTTGCAACCGGGGCAGCTTTAGCCACAACAGCTTTCGCTTCAGGCTTCTCAGTTACTTTTTCAATTTTTACCGCAACTGCGTCATCGGCTTTTTTAACTTCAGCCCTGGCGGTTTTAACTGTCGGAGGCGTTTTAAGAAGTTCTTTTTCGATGAATTTTATGTCGGGTTTACTGGCCGGTGCCTGAGCAATCTGAATCTTGCTGAGTTTTACCGGTTCGAGTCGGGGCTTGCTGGCAACCATTGCCGGCTTGCTTTCTTTAACGATTGCCAGGCGCTGCTTGGCTTTTTTGATAGTTTCGCGGTTGCTGATAAGTTTGAGCTCGTTAGGGTTGTTTTTAACCGGAATTCTCAATTTCTGATCAGCCTGAAGGCGGTGAGATTTAAGAGAGTTGTGAGCGATAAGGCTCTGAAGTGGAACTCTGAATCGGTTGGCAATTTTCGAAAGAGAATCGCCGCGTTTAACGGTATAGGTCATATCTTTGGCTGGAAGTGGGACCTTAATGGTCTGTCCGGCCATGATGGTGTGTTTGTCTTCGAGTTTGTTGGCGTTTTTGATCAGGTTGGTATCTGAGCCGAACAATTTGGCGATATGCGAAAGAGAATCGCCGGGTTGAATTGAGTATTCAACATAAACTTTATCAGAAGCGCTTTTTTTGCTTGCTGCGGCGATGAAATCGGCTTTGACCGATTTTTCGACCTTGACGATCTGGGGTTTAACTGGAGCAGCTTTGGCAACTTCAACCTGTGTGGAAGGTTTAGTTGAATTCAGCGCAGCCGGAACTTTTTTACAGCTGGCTTCGGCAACTTTGAAGCTCTGTATAAAATTGTTGTTCTGAAATGGGCTTTCGATAGCAAAAGCGGTATCGCCTTCACGATTAATGAATCTATCGATTGCGATCGCTGAAGTTTCGAGGGCAACGATAGCTAACAGTATAAGGACTGAATAGTGCCTGGCTCTTAGATTATTCCACACAATGCGCTCCTTGCAATTCCGGCGAACCGGAGTTTTCTTATCTACTTTTGAAAAATCGTCCTTGATCTTTCGCTTTAAATCCGTAGTAAATAAATCGACAAAGATGTGCGCTCAATTTAGAAGAATATTTAAAAAGTTTTAAAAAATTGAGAAATGGTATTGGACGCATGAGGCCTAATGTGATATTGTTTGAACCTGAGCTGCCCTTGATAAGCAGTTTAAACACTTACCCAACTGGAGAAAAAATCTGTGAGTAAGAAAGCACCTGAATTGACCTGGCAGGATAAAGCTATCCTGATAGCCATACCCATAGTAGTTTTCACAATTTTCATTCTTGCCAATTATTTCAGCCAGGACCCTAACGTGGCTTCTGCTTTTGAACAGCAATTGCCCAAAGCCCAGGTTCGCGATGGCGGAAACGTGGTCAAGGTTTACCCTCAGGTTGCGACAGATTCGGTAAGTTGCAGGCTCAAAAGCCGCGACAGCAGTCATGAATATGACTTTGTTTTCAATATTACCGGTTCAGATACCATCAGGTTTGAAATTGGTCGTCTGGTCCAATTCTATGGTGAATATACCCATGATCCAAAGGGCGGTAAGGTTGAAGCTCCGTTTAAAGGAAAATCCGGACGCATGACCGGCTGGGCAATCTATGAAAATCACAGATATGTTCCGAAAGAAGAAGAAGACGCCCAGAAAAACGGACTCTGATCAGGGAGCGCCTACAATCTTCAGACTGACCTGAGCAAGCCCGGCGTTTTTCATTCCCAGTTCGTCAGCGGCTTTTTCAGACAGGTCTATTATTCTGCCGGCGACAAAAGGCCCACGGTCATTGATTCTAACCGTTACCTGCCGGCCATTTTCAAGATTGGTAACTTCAACCCAGGTTTGAAAAGGCAGCTCTTTATGGGCAGCCGTCATCGAATTTCGATCGAACGCTTCACCCGAAGCTGTTGGCAACCCCTGATATTCAGCGCCATACCATGACGCTATGCCTGTCTGGTAAATACCAGCCGTCGGAAAAACGACCGAATTGTCTGAGCTTGAATCAGCGTCAGTACAGCCGGTCAAAAAAAGAGGCAACAGAAAAAGAATCAGGCATTTAATCAGTTTGTCTTTCATGATATGCCCATATCGACAACTCTTGCTTCCTGTTTAACCTTATTCGACCAATTTGTAACAGGCGCAATTCCGTTGACAAATAAATTTGCATTAAGTAAGATACAAGAATAAATCGATTTCCGCCTTCAGGAGGCTTTGATTTTGAGTCAGAGAAAGAATTATTTTATTTCAAAAGGTATGCAGAGCAAGTTCGCAGGAACCATTCTGCTTCTTGCTTTTCTCGTTGCGGTAATTACTGCCTGCAATATTTATGTGCTGGGTTCGTTTTTTGTTTCAACCAAAACAACTCTGGTAGAAGCCAGGGGCGTAACCAGTATTATGCAGCATTTTTTCACAGAATTCTGGCCCAGATTGCTTTTGCTGATTTTTGTGAACGTAATTATCATTTTTATCGTCAGCGTCATGTATTCTCATCAGACCGCAGGCCCGGCCTACAAACTCGAGAAGAGTATTCAGCGAATTACCGAGGGGGATCTGACTTTCGAGGTTAGCCTGAGGCGTAACGACAACCTTAAAGAGCTTGCCTCAGCGCTTAACGACCTTCTGAAGAAGTTCAGAACCACTTTGGCAAAAGCCAAAACCTTGAGTGTTGATCTCTCTGTTAAACTTGAAGGTCTTGAAGAAGACGCGAAATTCAAGCAGCTGGCAAAAGAAGCTGCCGAATTGACCCAGCTGATAGATGAATTCAAGATTGAAGCCAAGAGAAACGAAAAACCCCTTGATGGCATAGAAACAGAAGTTGACGAAGAAGACTCAGCTAAAGCCTGATATTTAAGATAAAGCAAAAGGCCCCGAAAACTTGTTTTCGGGGCCTTTTATCATGTTTAGTTGTTGGGGGCTCAATCTGGAACCAGCGCTTCTTTGATGCGGCTTAAACGGCCTCTCAGGCGTAGAATGGCCTTGGTATGAAGCTGAGATACGCGTGAATCCGAAACCCCCAGAATCTTGCCGATTTCTTTTGAAGTCAGTTCTTCATAGTAGTAAAGAGTGATAACCATTCTTTCGCGATCAGAAAGTTTCGAGATGGCGTCAGCCAGAATTTTCTTGGCTTCGGCTTCTTCGATTTTCATCTGCGGGTTGTCACTTTTCTGGTCTTCAATGAAATCGAATCTTGATGAGCCTTCTTCGTCGTCGTAGAAAATTTCATCAAGCGACAGCAGAAGTGATTTCTTGGTTTCATCAAAAAGCTTGTGAAGTTCTGAAATATCGATATTCAGATATTCTGCGATTTCTTCATCTTTCGCGTCGCGTCCGAGTTTGCCTTCGAGTTTTGCGTAGGCCTTTTCGAGCTTTCGGGCTTTTTGTCTTATCGATCTTGGTGTCCAGTCGAGAACACGAAGTTCATCGAAAATCGCGCCGCGAATCCTGGTTTTTGCATAGGTTTTGAATTTGACGTTTCTTTCGGGGTCATATTTGTCGATTGCATCGATCAGACCCAGAATTCCATAGCTTACAAGATCATCAAATTCAACGTTGCTGGGAAGGTTAACCGCGATACGCCCTGCTACATACTTAACGAAAGAAGCGTATTTCATGATCAGCGCATCTTTGATTCGCTGGTCATGATTGGTTTTGTATTGTTCCCAGAGTTTCTGGTCTTCCTCGTCCTGAAGACGATTCTTCAGTTTAGGATCAGTGATTTCCTGTTCGTTGCCTACCAGAAGTTCTTTATTCACTTCATCCCTCCGTGTCTGGCTGCCTTATGAGACTGCTGCTGAATCGCCATGAATCATTCTCCCGTTTTTGCTGGAGTTTTCCGCGGTGATTGGCTTGGACTCATCGGTAGGGGTGCCAAATGTTTCGTATCTGTTTTCTTCATTATCATCCAGAAGATCTCCCAGTTCTGATCGAAGCTGCTCGTCTTCCAGTAGAAGTTCATTCTTAAGTTTTTCCGTTTCTTTTTCGGTGGTAACCGGCATCAAGACAACTTCGAGAAAGCTGCCGAGAACCGTTCCCAGCATTCCGAAGATAAAAAATACTACCAGACCTCGAAAAATAATTGTCGCGGCATCAACTTCAGCCATTGCTGCCATTAATAATACCACGCCGGTAATGGTAACGGCGAGAAAAAGACCCATTAATAATGAAAGTCGCGACATAGGTTAGAGTTCCCTTGTTTCTTCACCCAGAACTGAGAGTCTTAATACTCCTGATTCCAGGTCGAATTCGAGTGATCGGCCACGGTTGCCGCCGGTGTCTTCAGCTATAATCGGTATTTTAAGAGCTTCAAGAGCTTTTTTTACTGCTTCCACATTGTCTTTGCCGATATTGCTGTTGAAATCTTCGGTTGGCGGAAACATTTCTGCGCCGCCCACTATTTTTGCCACCAGTTTGCTTTTAAAAGCGCCTTCTTCGGCCATTTTTTCGTAAAGCATCGGTACGGCGGTATCGGCAAATTTTGAAGGATTAACTTTTTCCTGGTCTATGCCGGTTGAGTCTGGCAGCATTACGTGAGAAAATCCACCGATTTTGTTTTTTTCATCATACAAAGAAAGAATCACACAGGAGCCAATGCCATAAACGACCAGACATGAAGGATGTCTGGCAATTTTAAATTCTCCCATGCCTACCGGGATAAAGTCTGTCATCAGTTAAGCAACTCCGATGGATTTTAGTAATTTTTGCAGTGAATCCGGGTCAGGGAGAAGAAAAATATGAATTTTCAAATCTTCTTCTTCTTCGATAAACGACGTTTCGATCATCAGAACCTTGTCGCTGACCGCCACCATATCGGCTACTACGTAGTTAATCAACGAGCCCGACAGGTCAAATGCCATAGATGGAAGAGAGTTGAGCATGGGAGTTTGAGTGATAACAGAAAGTGCATTTAGAAAGGCACCGGCAAGAATATTGCCCACTTCCTTCATGCATGAATTTTCCATTTCGCCCATGTTTAAAGGAGAATCGAGTTCACAGCCGGGTATAAGTGTGTGAAGCAGCTTAAGAGATGTTTTTTCTGGTATCAGAAGCAGAAAGCGACCGGAAATTTCGCCCATAACCTTGAGAAAAATACCCATGACACTTTGTGCCGGACCGCCGATTAAATCGGCAATGTCTTTAAAATCAAGTATCTTGGCCGATGGAACGGCCATGTCGATTTTGCGGTTAAGAAACTGGGCCAGGGCGCTGGCCGCGTTGCCTGAACCGATGTTACCTATCTCTCTGAGTGCGTCAAGCTGTGTTCTGGTTAGATTCGTGATGTCTTCCATTCATAACCTCTGACAGATACAATTCCAAGTCATTATAAAGTAGTGGAAACCAGAATGCAAGGCCTGCGGGATTTTTTCACAAATTAGAAAAAACAGCCCCGTTATAGCGAGTCATGGCTTTATTGCCCATTCCCATCAGCCACAGGGCAGCAAGCTCTGGCATTTCTTTATTGATTGCGGCAAAAATTTCGTTTTCTTCTTTGCTTACCGAGCCAAGAACGTGCTCAACAAGCTGGGCGTGCGAATCATCATCATCTTCTTCTTCATTAACAGGCAGGCCTACGCCAATGCGCAGGCGCCAGAAGCCTTTGCCGATATGGTTTATTATCGATTTCAAACCATTGTGGCCGCCGTCACTGCCCGAGGCACGCAGTCGAATTCTTCCGATTGGCAGGTTGATATCGTCTGTTATCACCAGAAGATTGTCTGGCGATGTTTCTGTTTCGATCATGATACCCGAAATAGATTCGCCTGAAAGATTCATATAGGTTTGTGGTTTGACCAGAATATGCGGCCGGCCATGAAATTGCAGATTGCAGATCAATGCCTGGTGGGCTTTGTGGTCAAATTCGCCTCTGAATTTTTCTGCAATGGCATCGACCGCCCAGAACCCCGCGTTGTGCCTGGTGCGTTCATACTCTTTTCCTGGATTTCCCAAACCTGCAATTATCATAACTGAAGAAGATTATTAGCAAACTGATTCTGATAAGTCAATGAATTCGTTACAACAGCGGGTTTTGCTACCTGATTTGACATCTGCAGGTTTTGCCGGGTATAATCCGCCAAACCTGAGGTTTTATTCCTCAAAATTTTAAGGTTTTTAACAATTATGGAACCAAAAACAAAAGTACTTCTAATCATTCTCGACGGTTTCGGAATCTCTGAAAAAGCTGAAGGAAACGCAGTTAAAGCTGCTAACCCTGAATTTATCAACAAGCTTTTCAACGAACGCCCCTGTACCAGACTTGCGGCGTCAGGGCTGGCTGTGGGTCTGCCCGAAGGACAGATGGGCAACTCTGAAGTGGGCCACCTCAATATTGGGGCCGGCAGAGTGGTTTATCAGGACATAACCCGCATCAACAAATCAGTCGAAGATGGTTCGTTTTTTGAAAACAAAACCATGAACGATATCATGGATAAAGTAAAAGCAGATGGCAAGGCGCTTCATCTTTATGGTCTCGTTTCGAATGGCGGTGTACATAGCCATATCGACCATATCTTCGCCATTTTGCAGCTGGCCAAACGCAAAGGTCTCGAAAAGGTCTTTATTCATGCGTTTACTGATGGCCGCGATACTTCGCCGACCAGCGGCGTTCATTTTATTCGCGAGCTTGTTGAAGAAACGGAAAAGATCGGAGTCGGCAAAATCGCCTCTATCTCCGGAAGATACTACGCCATGGATAGAGATAACCGCTGGGACCGTGTAGAAAAAGCTTACTCTGCACTGGTTCATGGTGTCGGAAATCGTGCGACTGACCCCGTTGTAGCCATGGAAGCATCATACAAGGTCAACGTGACCGATGAGTTTGTGGTTCCGGTTGTAATTGAAGAAAATGGCCAGCCAATCGCTACGATCAGTGAAGGCGACGCCATTCTGGCTTTTAACTTCAGAGCCGATAGAATGCGCCAGATCTCAAAGGTTTTCACCGCTGAAAACTTTGATCTATTCAAACGCAAAGAAATGAAAGTGCATTATGCCAGCTTTACCAGGTATTCAGCCGATTTCGATTTCCCGGTGGCGTTCCCGCCACAGGTTCTCGATGAGGTTCTTGGTGAAGTGCTGGCTCGAAATCAGATTCCTCAGCTGCGCCTGGCTGAAACTGAAAAATATGCGCATGTAACTTACTTTACCAATGGCGGCAACGAAACTCCTTTCGACCTTGAAGATCGACAGATGGTACCTTCTCCAAAGGTGAAAACATACGATCTCAAGCCGGAAATGGCTGCCTTCGAAGTCGGTGATTTTCTGATTGAAAAAATCAGAACCCAGAAATACCCCTTTATTCTCGTGAATTTCGCAAACTGCGATATGGTTGGCCACACCGGCGTCATGGACGCGGCTGTTAAAGCTGTCAGCACTGTTGATTCGGTTTTGTCGAAAGCCATCCCCGTTGCTTACGAGCTGGGTTATGATTGTATCATCACCGCAGACCACGGAAATGCCGAGCAATTGGTGGATTTTGAAACCGGCGAAGCCTTTACCGAGCACAC
>JASURT010000052.1 GCA_030446435.1 Candidatus Ozemibacter sp. | reverse complement strand
AGTCTTAGAGTTCTCTTCTGGCTGACAGATGAATCAAAAGTATTGAAATGCGATCCGCCATAAACACTGGCATCACGAATGAAAAGCGTGAAATAATTGAAGGGCGGCACAAAGGTTTTTACGACGCGAATAAGAAATTTAAGCGAAACTTTGGCAATATGACCTTTGTAATTGACCTGGGCCAGAACTTCGAGCTCACCCTGCTTTTCTTTCAGGTCTTTTTTGATTTTGTACAGAACCTGTTCGCCGTTTTTGGCTTCAACAGCATTAATATGGTCGAGTTTGATTTTAGCCTCAACGATGAAGTCTTTCGATTCAACCATACCGCGACCGAACTGAATACCATAGATCTGCCGGGCGGTTTCGCGAGTGTAAGCGGTCAAGCGCGCAACTTGATCAGCCTCGAGGGGAATCTCTTTTGAAACATCGGTATTGTGGGCTCGTAACACCTTGTAAAGCTGGTTGTTCGAATCGTCATGGTTCAAAGAATTTTTAAGACGGGCCACAAACTCTTCAACCGCTGATTCAGCAAGGTTGAAGGCGACTTCGGATTCGTAAGACATGGCAGAAGAGTAATCTTCTGAACCGGTAAAAAAGGTGATTGAAAAGCCGAGAATGAACAATACGGTCATGGCGGTCAGGGCAATGAGAAAAATTGACCCCTGGCGATTACTCGGCATATTTTTCTCCTTCTTTGCTGATGGCCATCTTAATTACTTCGTTTGCATCCTGACCATCTTTGTAAGCTGCTTTAAATCTAGGATCCTTTTGCAGCGTTTCCATGCATTCAAGCATTTTGCGCATTGACCTTTTTCGTCGACTTGTTTTACCCATCTTATGATATATCATAGCAGAAAGATACCAGGTCTTCATCTCAAGATAACTGTCATCTCTTATATCCATTTGCAGGCGTTCAACTTCTCTAAGAGCGGCCTGAGGGTTTGAATTCATAAGCATTTCGTGAGCGTATTCAAGCCGGCGATATTGCTCAGTCTTTCTTCTTCTTTGCTCGTCGACATGAGGGTCGCCGGTTTTCAATTCGTCAATTACCCTTCGGTGACGCAATTTTTCAGTTCCGCCTTCGACGCTTCGGTCGGTTAAAAGAGAATCTGCAGAATCCTGCTTAATCGGACCCTTCTTTCCTTTTTTCGGCGTGGTTCTTGTACAGCATCCGGTGATCCCGCTGCTTAATAGCAGGAATAAAAGCAAAATCCAGGTCATTGACCGGGTGTATGTTTTTTCGTTCATCAATCTGCAACTTAACAAATGAGTTATTTCATATGGTAATTAAATTGCCTTTTAAAGTCAATTACATGCGCCTTGACAAGGTTTTGTATTCCGGCTAAAATTCATCTCATGAATACACCAACGAAAGTTCGTAATTTAACACTGTCTACAATACTACTCCTCATACTCGCCAGCAGCATTCTTTTGTCAGCAGAAAAAGAAGGGAAAACTGCCAATCAATCTCACAAGTTTTTTGCTTTTGAAGACGCAGAATATCACACTTCCCCAGACAAAAGAATTGGGGCAAAGATTCTTGTCGACCCGGCCAAAGTCGGTCCTTCCATCTCATCGATGGTTCACTTGACTTACTTGCCCGGCGCGCACATTAAAAGCCACAGGCATGTTTTCGTAACTGAAATAGTTCATGTTCTCGAAGGCAATCTAACTTTGCGCATTGGCGACGAAGTCAAGGTAATGGGCCCCAACAGCACCGCCTGGATTCCGCCAAAAGCCTTTCATGAGTATCTCAACGATTCAACTGACGTGGTAAAATTTCTTCAGCATTTCTCCCCCTCGGGACCGGAACAGGAATACCGACAATGGGACAAAGCTTCGGCACAGGAAGCTGCTAAAGAAGTTCAGAAAAAAGAAGAAGAAAAGACCACCAATATTGTTACTCCCCCGCTGCCACCAGTTCCTGGCAGCCCCAAACCAATGCTGGGCGATGTTAAAGAAACCGTCACCGATGAAAACCCGGCCCCGGTAGAAACGCTTCCTGATCTGAAACTGAAATCGGAACAGGGAAAATGACAATGGAGCCGATCGCCCCCCCGAAATCTTATTACAGCGAAGGTCTTCTCGAAGAATTTATCAGTGAAACCAGAAAAAAGCTTGAACAAGAGCCTTTAAACCACCATCTTCGCTGCAGTCTTGCCAATGCTCTGGCAAAAAACGGCCAACTCGATCTGGCCGTTGAAGAATACAAAAAATGCATCGAACAAAGCCCGACCCAGGAATATATCAACAATCTGGGCAAGGCTTTACTGAATTCGGGCAGATACCAGGAAGCAGTTGCAGCTTTCGAGAAAGTAATCGAAATCTGCAACTGGCCAGATGCCTATTTCAATCTGGCTCAGTCCCACAGAAGCCTCGGCGACCTTGAAATGGCGAGTAAAATGCTTGAGAAAGCCATTGAAATCAACCCCAAATATCGCGAAGCTTTAAACGAAAGAGCCCATATCCTCGAAGCACTTAACCGAAAAGACGAGGCGCTGAAAGATTACAAAAAGGTAATCGCTCTGTTTTTCGCAGAATACCAGGCTCATGATGCCGAAGTCTATAATTATGAAATGTCGGTTCTTTTCGACAACCCCGAGCTTGTAGAAGAATTGATCAGACAACTTAGAAAATATATCCAGAAGTTTCCGGGTTTCGCAGATGGTTACTACAAACTTGGTCAGGCACTTGAAGCAAAAGGCCTTAAGACCGAAGCCATGCTAATGTTTCGCAAAGCCCTTGAAATCAACCCCAGCTATGAAACTGCGCGAAAATGCTTCTGGAAAAGATAAAGACGGGATCTGCCTAAAATGTCAGCAAAAAATTCGAATCAACAAAGAAAGCGTCTCGGCGACATTCTCGTAGACGCTGGACTTATCACGGCCGAACAGCTTCAAGAAGCTCTGGCCAAGCAGAAAACCATGGGCAAGCGCCTTGGAAAAGTTCTGGTAGAAACAGGGCTTGCCACTGAAGACAGCATTGCCAACACCCTCGCCCGGCAGATGAACATTCCCTTTCTAAATCTGAACGAAATGACGCTGCCACCCGAGGTACTAACCACGATTCCTGAAGGTATCGTTCGCAGCCACAATCTTTTACCGGTCAAACTGAATGGTAACTGTCTGCAGATAAGCATGGCCGACCCTCTCGATGTGTTTATCATCGATGAGATAAATTATCAGACCGGCTACGAAGTAGAGGTGGCAATCAGCCCCGAATCGCAAGTTGAAGCTGCCATTCGACATTATTACGGCACCAGTGATACGCTGCAGGCTGCTGTAGACAACATCGCGGCCGAAAGACGAACCGATGTAACTCTTGACGAAAGCTTTTTTACCACCTTCGATCTGGGTGACGGCGAGACCAATGTGCCCATAATCAATCTGGTAAACACTATTATTCAGCAGGCAATCAAAGACAAGGCCAGTGACATTCACATCGAGCCCGACGAAGAAATAATCAGGGTCAGATACAGAATCGACGGTATTCTAAACGAGCTGATGAAAGCGCCGAAAACCATTCAGAGTGAACTTCTTTCGCGTCTGAAGATCATGGCCCAGATGGATATTTCGGAAAAGCGACTGCCGCAAGACGGCCGAATCAAGGTCAAGGTAAAAAATCAAAGCATCGACCTTCGTGTGTCGTCGCTGCCAACTGTATTTGGCGAAAAAATAGTAATAAGAATTCTCGACAAAAGCCGAATGCAATTGACTCTTGACCAGGTCGGTTTCGACGAAGATCTTCTTAAGCTGTTCAAAACGCTTTCGCTGGCACCGAACGGCATCATTCTAATGACCGGGCCAACCGGTTCGGGTAAAACTTCGACTCTTTATGCCGCAATAAACTTCATCAGAAATGGTCAAATAAACATAACCACTGTTGAAGACCCGGTAGAATACCTTATTCCAAGCATTAATCAGGTTCAGGTAAGACCGGAAATAGGTTTGACCTTTGCCAGAACTCTTAGATCTATTCTTCGCCAGGACCCCAATGTTATTCTCATTGGTGAAATACGCGATTTCGAGACCGCCCAGATCGCTATTGAATCTGCATTGACCGGTCACCTTGTTTTTTCAACCCTGCATACCAACGACGCCGCATCTGCAGTTACGCGCCTCATAGAGATGGGCGTAGAACCTTATCTTGTTGCCTCAGCAGTAATCGGGGTCGGCGGACAGCGCCTGGTAAGAAAAATCTGCCCGTCGTGTAAAACCGCTTTTGAACCCACAGGCGAAATCGCAGAAATATTAAGCGAAAACGGCTTCGAAAATTCTGAGCTTTTTCAGGGCAAAGGCTGTCTAACCTGCCGTAGAAGTGGGTATTCAGGCCGAACAGCCATTCACGAAATCATGACGATCAACGAAGAAATTCATAATCTTATTCTTCAATCTGCATCGGCCAGATCAATACGTCAGGCATCGATCAGGGCCGGCATGCGAACCATGCGCCTTGACGGTGTAAACAAAGCGGTTAAAGGTGTTACCACAATAGAAGAAGTAATCAGACTGACCCGCAGCGAAGAAATCAGACAGATAAGTCTTGAAAAAGGCCTGGAGTAAAAAGTCTGATGAGTAAACGATTCGCCTACAAAGCCATCGACAACCGTGGCAAAACCATGGAAGGATACATGGAAGCGGCTTCAGCAGAAGAAGTCGGAACCTGGCTGGCTGATCGTCATTTTTTCGTTCTCGATATTTCACTTGCACCCCTTCAGTCGTTAATGGCGGCGCCGGCACGCGACATAAAAATAAATGCAAAGCAGATGAACTTTTTTCTTCTTCAGCTTTCCAGTCTTACCAACGCCGGTTGTCCTTTAATAATGAGCCTGCATGCCCTTTATCGCCAGATACCTTCAGGGCCCTTGAAAGCACTACTTAAAGATCTTCGCGAAAAAATCGAATCGGGAAAATCTTTTTCAGAAGCTTTGAAAGGGCATCGCGGAGTGTTTTCGAATCTTTTCATCACCATGGTTGAAGTGGGTGAAGTCGGCGGTATTCTCGGCGAGGTACTCGAACGCTATGCAAAGATTCACGATGCGATGTATCGCATCAAAGCCAAAATCATCAAGTCCATGATTTACCCGGCAATTCTGCTTGCAAACACAATAGTTGTGGCGTGGGCATTGCTGGTTTATGTTTTTCCGGTTTTTATCGACAAAATTCAATCGCACGGGCAGGCCTTGCCGTTACCAACCCAGGTGGTGCTTACCGCATCCAACTTTTTGACCTCGCATTCGATGGCAATTTTCATGTTTCTTGCCGCCATTACCGCACTTTATATCAGCGTAAAAAAAACGCATAAAGGCAACCGCCTGATTTCGCAGACTTTCATCAACTCACCACTCTTTGGCCCGATGCTGCAACAAATGGAACTTTCTCTGTTCGCAAGAATTTTGGGTACGTTGCTTAAATGCGGGGTTCCGATTCTAACATCTTTGCAGGCAGTAGAAAAAGCTTTGAGCAATCAGACCTATAAAGATGCCCTAAGCGTCATTCGTGAAAATGTCAGTCGCGGAGAATCTCTTTCTCAGGCGCTGGGCAAATACCGCGGCCTTTTTCCTGAAAGCATCATTTTAATGACTGATGTTGGTGAAAGAGGCGGTAATACCGGTGAAATGTTAGAAAAGGCCGGTATCATCTATGAAAGAGATCTTGAAACGACTCTTGAAACCGTTGTTTCACTAATACAGCCATTTCTGGTCATTTTTCTCGCCATTTTCGTCGTTACTCTGGCATTGGCAATGTACATGCCTTTGTTTGACATAATAAAAACAGTGAAGTAAAGTAACTATGATTAAGTTGAATATGTCGCAAAAACTTTGTGGAGGCTCTATGCGTAAAAAAGGTTTTTCACTCGTTGAATTGTTGATTGTTGTGCTGGTCATCGGCATTCTTGTGGCCATTGCCATTCCCCGATATCAGAGTATCGCCTCCATCGCTCGGGCAAAATCATGCTTGTCGAATCAGAAAGGTATTGAAAGCCTTATTTCTCTCTGGGAAGCCAAGAATTTCGAGCTCGATGGTGGAAAAAATCGTTGGGCATGGGTCGATCGTTCCGGCAACCTTCGCTGGAAATATTCAAATGCACTTTTGCAATTGAACGACATCGCCAAAGACACCAAGCTGTTTATCTGCCCTGAAGCAGCCAATCGTTGGGGTTACACCTGGAACGGTTCAAGCTACAGGTTTTACAATACCGACAACACCGGACTCTGGATCATCGGTTCTAACGGCAAAATGGGTGGCCGCGGGGTAGTTTGCGCCCTGCGTCTTGGGCCCCGCTGGATTGGCATGAACGGACAGATGGGCCCCGACGGGTCTAAAGACAGCGCTCATCATTACTGGTAATAGATGAACCTGGTCAGGGGTTTTGATGTAATAGATTCAGAAACCGGTTCCGCTCGAAAATGCCTCCGATACTGCGACATCAAACGCATTGATCGAGCGATCAGTTCCGGTTTTACTCTTATTGAAACCCTGATCGTCGTTCTTGTTCTTGGCGTCTTATGCGCCACTGGAGTTTCAATGTATGCCGGTGCAACCAACGACTCGCAACTGAGATCTCTTACTGACGAGGTTAACAGTTTTTTCAAAGCCTGTCAGCACCGGGCAAAGTTCAGAAAAACTCCGGTAAGGGTCGAGTTTCAAAACAGCCTGCTCGGTATTGAGCAATCAAATACTCTAAAACTGCGAATTCCAGAACTGGCAGATTTTTCTGGTGATAAGCTCAACGGCATGCTGATATGTTCGACCGCAACCTTCGATGCAAACGGCAAACCCCTGAAGAACATTGAACTTCAGGTTATTCTTCCCGGAAACAGGCCTGCGACAATTTCACTGGAGCTTTGATCTATGCTTACGGTCTCCGAACATTTTATTGATTTGAACAGGGGCAAAAGAGGTTTTTCTCTTATAGAAATCCTTATCTCGCTTCTGGTTCTATCGGGGGCCATCGCCACGATCTTTTCGGGTTTCGACACTGCTGGGCAACTAAGCCATTATGCGCAGTTCGAAACCGAAGCTGCTTTTCTTGCCGAACGAGAACTTGAGCTTTTAAAAGCAGATTTGTTGAACGGAAAACGCAAACCCGGCCCGGCATCGACCGAACCCAGATTTCAAATGAAACCAGGCTGGAAAGTCAACACCGTCTGGACCAAACCCGACGAAACCGGCGCAGTGCGCATAGTGTGCAATATTGCGCAATCAGACCGCGTCTTTAAGCTGGAGTCATTTCTGTATCTTCCCCCAGAGAGGCTGCAGCAATGAAAAGACAAAGAACAGGTTTTTCTCTGCTTGAAGTAACCGTAGTTATTTTCGTTATGGGCCTGACCATAACTGCCCTGTTACAGATGTTCGAGCTTGGACACCTGCGTTACAACTCGATCGCTCAGGGCTTCGAAAGCAGAACGAATCTGACCGAACTGCGCATTTGGCTGCGCGACAAGGTTGCGCGGGCCGAAATCGATCAAATTACGCTTGATAACATTGAACGTGAAATGAATTTTTCAGGGCAATTCAAGCTGACTGATTTAAAAATCAACAATTACGATCAGGAAACCTTTTTTATCAGCCTTATGCTGTTCGAAGACAGAAATCTGAACAACAGCGTTGATAAAAGCGAAAACTCGGTTCAAAGACTTTACTGCTTCCGCCGGAGGTCGACATGAGATCTAACCGCCGAGGCTTCAGTCTTTATCTTACCTTTCTCGTCACAACCGTAATCTTCATACTTGTCACCGGCAGTTATGAAATAAGCCGCATCGCCCTTGACACCGGCAAATCCAGCGCCATCGACGCCCTGCTCTTTCATGCGGCAGATGGG
Organism: Candidatus Ozemibacter sp.; assembly: GCA_030446435.1. Taxonomy (GTDB): domain Bacteria; phylum Muiribacteriota; class Ozemobacteria; order Ozemobacterales; family Ozemobacteraceae; genus DYKG01. The sequence continues at coordinate 9,340 of JASURT010000052.1, read as the reverse complement.
GGACTTGAAAGAGGTCTTGCCAAAGTAAGAGAATTCTTTTCTCCGATTCAGTTTTCATATAAATCTTCGATTTCGCAGAATCGCAGCGTAGAAGTAACTGTAAACGCAGTCGTGAATGAAGATAAAATCGATATTACCTCAACCGCCGTAATGTATGAAGGCAAAAAGCAGGTTGCAACCAGAAGCCTGATTCGCAAAGGCGTTGAACAGAAGCCCGGACGCTCAGGGACCGGGGAATTTATGGAGGCCTCATGAATAAAACGATACAGGATGGGCTTTATGCGGCATTCGACCTGGGTACCGCGTCTCTTAAAGCCTCGATTATCGAAGTCAGCAAATCGACCCCAAGACTTGCATTAATAGAAGAAGACAGTCTTAAACCAGCTGGTGATTTTCCTGGTGAAGATGAATACCGGGTTCATTTAATCGAAACATTGCAAAATCTTTCATCCCGGCTTCCAATGAAAGACTGCCGCAAGGTTTCGGTGTTGTTTTCAAACCGCGAAATGCAGGTAAAGATAATCGAGCTGCCAGGCCAGGTTCAGGCCGACCAGGTCGAAAAAATTCTCAACTGGGAAGCCAAAAAGCTTCTTTCGCCGGCATTTCGTGATGAGCCCTTTGCCTTTTCATACCGAATCGTAAAGCAAAATCCCTACAGCGTTGCCCTTGCGGTTATTCCACAGAGATTGCTCGAACGCTTCATCGAACTTTATGACGCCGCTGGTATCTCAGTAGACGCTGTTTACGCTGAAGTCTTCGCTTCTCATTCTCTGAACGACGCTGTTGATCACACAGGCCTGCCCGCCCTTTCCATTGTGAACTTCGGGCATTCCGGAACGCATCTGCAGATTTTTTCTGCCGGCGAATTACGCTTTTATCGCTTCATTCCTTCAGGCCTGGGCGAAATGTCGCAGCCGCCCAAAGAAAGCGAACTTGAGATGTATTCGCAAAAGATTCGCTTCAGCTTCGACTATTTCAGGGCAGTAAGCAAGTTAAGCCAGATCGACGCGGTATTCTTCATGGGAGGGGGCGCGGCGCAGCCCAACATTCTGCCGTTCGAAAGAAATTATTTCAATCCCACCCGAATCAACATCGTCGACATATCTTCCTATATAGATATCAGCCCCATTCTTCCCGAGATTTCTGACAATTCTCCGGCTGAAGAAAAACAACGAAGACTGCTGCCCTTTTTGCCTGCAGTCGGTACCATTTTATCAATGTTCAGCGAAAATTCAGACAGGATGAACTTCGCTCTCAGACTGAAAAAAAAGAAACAGGAAAAAAGATTGCAGGAGCTTTCGAAAACCCTGCCGTTTGTAATTGCTGCGGGCGGCACCCTGCTTATAATTATTCTTCTTTTCATTATGAAAAGCAGCCTGAATAAAGAGCTTTCTGACCTTAACCGACAGCTTGAAATTGCCAGAATCGATTCAGATGCGGTTAATCTTAAAATAGCCAAATACAAATCTGCTGCAGACACGGGGGTTAAGCTTTCACCTGCGGCGCGAAAAGCATTGCAACCGGTTCTTGCCGATCAGCTGACCATGGCGGAGGTGCTTTATCATCTGGCATCCGGCAAGCCTGAAAACCTAAGCATCAGCGAGGTTCTGGTTAAGTCTGTTTATGAAGCAGAGAGTATAAACATAGAAAAGGAAGCCAACCTCGACAATTATTCGGGAATGATGACCGAACTTGATTCGCAAGAAGAAACAAATCAGTTTATCAGCCGTCTGGCCGCAGATTCAGGTGGAACTGATCAATATACCGAAGGTCTCGGCGGCAAGATTCTGATCATAAGAGGAATGGCCTCTGAAAACGAATCTGTAGCACAGCTGACCAGGCATCTCGCTGACAAAAAGGTTTTTGCCCGGCTAAAAGCTGTGAAGACCCTGAAAAAATCGAATCGCCAGATTGAATTTCTGGTCAAGGGAGAAATGCCATGAATAAAGTAGCCAGTAGTATAATCGCTTCTGTAGTGGTATTGTCTGTCGTATTCTTCCTTGGTCGTCTGTTATTACTTTCCGGCTTGCAAAAAGAAATCATGCAGGCCTCGAATCGTCTTGCCCAGTATGAAGACAACAAAAACATACTTGAAGCCGAACTGAACAAATGGCGGAAAAAGATCAATGCCGACCCGGTTAAAATGCCAAGAAGCAGTAAAATTCTTCTACCGGGTCAAGAGTACCAGCTGTTGGATTCAATTATTAAATTTTCCGGAAACATGAAGATTCAGGATTTTGAGCTTATGAATTCTTACTTTGTCAAAAATAAGGATGAAGAAGAAAATATGATGTCTTCAGCTTCTTTCAACCCTGGCGAAGAATTGCCCCAGCTCGACGATCAGGGCATGCCCGTCGGACTAAGCGTTGAAGAAGATATTGAATGGCCCGGAGTCGAAATAATACCGGTCAAATTCACTTTTACCACCACATACCGCAATCTTGGCAAGTTTTTCAGTGAAGTTACCAAAAATCTGCCGATTTGCACAGTCAGGTCCATGGACCTGCTTCTTAAAGATTCAGGAATAGCCAAAGGAACTTTGGTAGTATTGTTTCCTGTTTCAGAAAAATAGTCGACAATTAATGCTCAAAACGAGGAGAAAAATATGAAAACGGGCAACGAAACCTGGAAATGGGGTCTGGTTTTTGTGCTGCTTGCCATTTTTCTGGTAACTGCCAACCAGGCGTATGTTCATATAACCAGCCAGGAAGACTTTCCACCGCCGGACGATTATCTAAAAGGTGATTCATGGGATATAGAGCATCAAAGCGGCCCCGGAGCCGGCCAAGCTCTCGAACTTCCGCCGGAGATGCAGACAAACGACATGCCGATTATTCCAGAAACTGATGAAGACGAGCAAAACAAAGATTCAGACTTGAGTCACAAGGAAGAAATAGACTGGAATCAGGTGCCTAACCCGGCAGGAGAATAGAATAATGCCTTCAGGGCGAAGTTTAATATCGGGCTTACTGCTTATTTCAGGCCTGCTGCTTTCACCGGCGGCTGGCAAAGAACTTTCTGCCACCCTTCGAGAAGCAAGTCGCCTGTATCAAACCGGAAACTACAACGATGCCATTTCATTGGCAAAAAAATCGGTAGAATACTCGAGCAATTCTTTAGAAGCCATGCTTATTATCGGCATGAGCCATTTTAATCAGAACGATTACCCCCAGGCCCGTGACTGGTTTCGCAAAGCCGTTCGCAAATCGCCCCGGCACCCCATCGCAACCAGATACATTGCCCTGCTTCAGGAAATTGAACATCGTTTTGGCCCCTTCTCGAGCGATATTGCAACAGCCCAGGAATCAGCAGATCCTGTAATCTCGGGCGAGGCTTTCAAAAAGGGCTGGTTCGGGCATGGATTTCCACACGAATCTCCAAAAACAGACAAGTATTTCGATCCGGCCAAAAATATTCCCGCGCCCGTAGCCCTAGAGGTCGAACCACCGATCAAAAAGATTCTCATCGAAAAAAGTGTGGCCAAAATGGCTGATGAAGCTTTTCAGAATAAGCTTTATCTGAAATCTTACCTCTTTTATTCTCAGCTTCTCTCAGCTGAGCCGCAAAATCGAAAATATCTGCTGGGCAAGGCAGATTCAGCTTTTCAGCTGAAGCGTTATGACGAGGTGGTTCAGATTCTCGGACCAATCATGCTTGCTGCAACTCCTGAAAAGCTTGAAAACGAAGATATGCAGAAAGCCCAAAAGCTTATGCAAGCTGCCAGAGAAAAGGTATATTCAATGATGACCGGCGACTGAGACCGGCCCTATTCCCAACGAAATTCCTGTTTCTTAACTTCTTTTTCGGCTGCCATGATTACGATTTCAACTCTGCGATTCGCTTCACGATTTTCTGGCGAATCATTTGGAAATCTTGGTCGCTGATCGGCAAAACCCTGAGCCGAAAATCTTGCCGGGTCAAGCAGAAGCCTTTCGGTATAAAACCGAACCACCGCACAAGCTCTGGCAGTCGAAAGCTCCCAGTTCGACGGGTAAACGGTGTTTCTGGCAGGCAGATCGTCGGTGTGACCGTCAACTCTGACAAAATTGTTGATCGAGGCAATAATTGGCACCAGAGCAGTGAGAACCTCTTCAGACTCTTTCTTCATGTTGGCGCTGCCACTTTCGAACAACACCCCCGATGGAATATGAATTTTAACCATCTGATCGTTTGAAAGAACGAGAAGACGGTCAGCCAGAGAAACTTTTTGAAAAGCATTCTTAACTTTTTTTACGATCTTTGGCATATCGCTTTTACGACTCGTCGGGGTCAGCAAAATGCCCTTTCCCCCGTCGTTAAGCCACTGATAAGCGCCCTGGGCCGAGTTGATACTGAAGGCGGCCCAGAATTTTTCATCTCTCGACTGGCTTTCCATTCGCTTTTTGGGCGAATCAAGAGTTGAAAAGGCGAACAGCATAACGAAGAAACACAGCATATTCGTAACCAGGTCTGCATAAGATACAAACCATAACGGCGCCGATATTTCTTCAGGTTTCTTTTTCTTAGCCACCCTGACCAAGCTCCTCTGACAGATGCAGCTCGTTGAACTGAACTCTTGATTTCTCTGACAGGAAAGCAAGTAACCTTTCCTGAATGATTCTGGGATGAACCCCGGCAGCTATGAAAAGACAACCGCGGGCGATGATTTCACCATAAAGCTGCTCGGCCGCGCTTCTTTCTTCAACTTTTTTGCCATAGGGAATAAAGAGAAGGTTGGCTGCAACCGCGCCATAGAATGTGGTAATAAGGGCAACCGCCATATTCGGGCCGATCGATGAAGGATCATCGAGGTTTCCAAGCAGACCTACCAGACCCATAATCGTTCCGATCATACCGAAAGCCGGAATAACTGAAGAAAGAAAGTCCATGGCCGCCTTGACATCAAGGTGGCGATTGGCACGCGAATCAAGTTCAGTATCGAGAACGTCTTCGATGATCTTAACATCAACGCCATCGATTACCATCTGCAACGAACGAGCCATAAAGGGTTCGTCTATTTCAGCAAGCTTGGCGTCGAGAGCGAGAATACCTTCTTTACGAGCAACCTCAGCGGTTATGAGTATGTTGCTGATCAGCTTCATATAGTTAAATTCACGCGGAGCAAGATAACAGTATTTGATCATTCCAAGAGCGGCGCGAACTTTATCGCCGCTGTAACCGACACATAGTGCTGAAAACCCACCACCAAATACGATCAATACCGATGGTACATTTATGAATGCACTAAGATTACCGGCAAGCTTGATGCCGATTATTATCAGAAGAAAACCAAATACTGTTCCAAATACCGTTGTGTTATCCAAGAAATTTTCCCCCGGACGAATTTAACGTCAGCTAATTAATTTCTGGTTCGACCTAAACCTAACCCAGCAGGTCAAGCTTAAAAACCAGTTCAGATACGCCTTTTTTGGTTCTGGTGAACTCTTCGACCTTAATGGTGAATTTGTACGGTGCCACTTCGGCTATACCAAGAACCATGCCTTTTTTGAGTGTTTTCGGATCAATTTTTACTTTGGGTGTTTTAAGCGAACGAACTTTAGCTTCGTTTTCCATAATTCCTATTTCAAAACTGATTCCATCGATGTAACCTTCTTCATCACCGACTACTTTCCAGTCTTCGTCATATTTAACCGAAAACCAGTAGTTTTTGCCGTTGAGACTCAGCGGTGATTTCTTGAGAAATTCTTCGGTTAAAGGATGCGGAGCATAATTCAAAAGCCTTACATAGGAAAAGAGGTTTTCAGGTTTGGTCTTCTGCGCGGCGGCACGTGCCTGAACCTGTCTGGGTGATTGAGTTACGACAATTTTTCCTGATGTGTTTTTTGCTGCTACAGGCGCGGGTGCGGGCGCGAAAGTCTTTACAGATGTGACCATCTTGCTGCTGGGTGCCTGCGGAAGTTCAGCGGGTGGAGGTACCAGCAAAAGTTTCTGATCGACTTCTACCGAGGATGAAATGGGTCTAACCCTGCTCATATTGCTGTTTGAACTGCCCACAGTTCTTGCCGGATGTCTGATTACTTCGAGAACCGGTTTTTTTGCCGGACCGGCAAAAGTAGAAGAAACAAAAATGGTTCCGCCGACAGCCATTGCCGTCACAGCGATCAGACCTGCTTTGATGTTTTTCATTTACTGCTCCTCAGTTAGTCTGCTTAATTTCGTGATTGCGCCTAGTTATTACGCGCGCCACCGTTGATCCAGTTAGAAATCAAACCCTGGTCAGAAGTAGACAAAGAAGGCCTGTCTTTTGGCATTCTCGGGGTTTCGATTCCCTTGATTCTTCTTACGAGCTTACTGGTCTGAGCATCATACGGATAAACCACGGCTCCGTATCTTGAACCCTTCATAAGGTTTGTATAGCTGTTCAATCTCAGACCGGCAGCGGCAGAACTGTCGTTATGACAACCTGTGATGGCGCAGTTAACATTGAGAATGGGCAAAATGTTGCGGGAAAAACTTCCGCCCATAGATACCAGAACAATATGAGTCGTAGCAGAAAGTCCGCTATCGACACTTACGGTCAAAGAGTTTGAGTTAAAATCTGTTGCATGCGCAGTGACGGTGTAAACTCCCGGTTCGATGTCGGGAATTGAAAAATTACCGTTGATATCGGTGGTAACCGAATTTGTGGTTGGCGAAGTCATTACGGTTGCGCCTGCAACACCGATTCCTGTTTGAGAATCAACCACCGTTCCCACAATAGTTCCGCGCAAAGTACTGCTTGTGCCACAACCAACCGCTGTCAGCAGTGACAGGCTCACTATCAGAGCCATTAAAATCTGAATTTTCTTAACCATACCCGCTCCTTCCTTGGGCTACTAATCCTGAGTTCTTAATCGGCATTTACAGGAAAAAACTTTAACTAATGGCTAAATTCTTTTAATTTTTTTTTCAGGCTTGAACGCTAAATGCTATAATGGCGCCATGAGTATTAAATGTCGAAAAGGCACCAATCTTCTCGAGTTGTTGTTGGCATTGTCTATACTTTCTGCAGCGATGTATCCGATTGTCTACATATTCAAAATGGCAAGGCCCGCTGCAAGAAAGACGCAAACCGAGTTTCTGGCCACAATGCTTTCGCATCACGTAATGGAAACGATCGTTGCCAACAAGATTGCCGACCCGAATTATCTTCCGCCCATGTCTGAAGCATTACCGGTGGTTGCAACAGAAAATGCGGTGCAACAGGTTTCTGATTATTTTAAATTCATCTCTGATCAGGGCGGGCCGGTGCGCGAAAGCGACAATGGACAATTGTACTGGCCTCTTAAACAATTCAAATGCCAGGTCGACACTTATTATCTCGAAGGGCTTCTTTACAAAGCTATTGTTTACATCAGTTATCATAATGAAGGCAGAGACATGAAAGTTTTTCTCGAAAGACTTCTGGCTCAGCCACAGATAACTGAAAGTGAAGATTCTTTTTCAGAAACTGAAGGAAAAGCAGAATGAGAATGCGCAAAGGTGAACTTTCTTTTGAAGCCATAATCGGCATGGCATTTCTTGCTGTTTTTCTTACGACTCTCATGGCGGTATACCAGTTTTATACGGTTCAGAGTCCCAAAAGAACTGATGTTTCCGATGTGGTGACCAGCTACAACCTCGTTCTTGAATCAATCAGAGCAGACGCCAGATTCGCAGACTCGATGAAATTGACCGACAACGGGGTCGAACTTATCGAAAAGGGCAAGCTTCTTGCCGGCTATCATTTCATTAGCGGCAATCTTTACCGCACCGACATAGAAAATAAAGGCAATATACTCATGGGCAGACTTGAAAAGGCTGTTTTCATGGCACACCCCCAACTAAGCAAACTTTTGATGGTAAAACTTCTTCCTGAAGATAAAATGCAGATACCCTTCTTCACTTCTTTTGCCCTAAGAGGAGGAGCCATTGATTAACAAACGAAACTCCAGATCCGGCACCATTGCCTATCTGATCATGGCTCTGCTGCTAACCCTCTTCACCATCTCAACGGCAGTCCTGCTAAACAGCATGCACAAGGCCGGCGTTGCCCCGACCGCCGCCCTGTTGAAAGCAGACTATCAGATTGAATCTGCCATAGTTATGCAGATGCAAAAAATAAAAAATGAAGGCAGCGAAAATTTCAGGAAAATAAATTTTTCAAAAGAGATTTCGCCGGGATTTTTTCTTTTTCTTGCCGCCGAACAGCTAAGCCCTAAAGCTTGGGAATTCAACGTCAAGGTAGACGGACCCGGTTTTTCACGAAACATCAAAGCCAGGGCATCATTGCAAAATCCTGACCGAATCATTCATCTACGACAATAGTTTGCAGCAAAGATTATTTTCTGGCAAAGACAATTTTTCGACCGAGTCGGGTGAACTCGTAGTTTCTGTGATCAACCCTTCTTTTCGAGGCATTGGTTTTCCATAGATCAACGATGCGCTCGATGAAATTTCGATTGATTTCGCGATTGAAACCCAGCCTGATAAGCCATTGGCGAACCACTTCAGACTTTAGAATATCTTCGATTTCTACAAGTTCAAGCGAATCATGGGTTAATCTGGCATCAAGATAAATCTTTGCCTGAGCCGCAAGGTAATTTTGCGCCTGGCCGATGTCATGCAAAAGCGGTGTCATTTTCTCGCCCGCAGCCGGAAAAAGCTCGTAAATAGCAGGGATAAGCCTGTGACGCACCGAATTTCTTACATATTCTTCATTAAAGTTGGTTTCGTCAGTCAACCACTGCTGACCTTTGCTTTGCAAAAACCTTTCGAGTTCAGAGCGCTTTATGTTAAGCATCGGACGCCAGAGTAAAAGTTCTTTGCCATTTACTTTCAGACTGGTTTCGTCTCTGATTCCAGCCATTCCCTGTAATGATGCCCCTGAAAACATTCGCATCACCACGGTTTCAAGCTGATCATCTGACGTGTGCCCGGTTACGACACAATCTGCCCCTGATTCTTCAACCATGTCAGCGAAAGATCGGTATCTGAATTCTCTGGCCCAGGCCTCGGTGCCAGCGGCCTGCCTATGAGCTTCACGATCCTGATCAGTGGCCTTTCTGAAATAGACCGGCAGTTGCAGCTTTTTTGCCAGCAATTCAACCCAGATACAGTCTGAAGAACTGCTTTCGCGCAACTTATGATCGACATGAAAAACGCAAAGCTTCTTCTTCTTGATTCGACAGTAGTCATAAAGCAAAAACAGAAGCGCAACCGAATCGCAACCGCCTGAAACCGCGGCAGCCAGACTGGTTGCGTCTGGTTTTCCGACGAATCTGGCCAGTAGTCTTTGTTTTTGTTGCTGTGTCATGATGTTGTTAACAGCATTTTACCAGCAAGCTTCAGCCATCACAAACATCAACTTCAAGAAGTCGGG
>JASURT010000051.1 GCA_030446435.1 Candidatus Ozemibacter sp. | reverse complement strand
CGAAGAGCCGTTTACAAGTTCAACCGGTCCGCATGGAAATTTTCCAACCCGAATCTTTGGACCACACAAATCGCCAAGAATTCCCACGTGCTTTCCCGTTTTTTCAGAAGCCTGTCTGATGTTATCAATATATTCTTTATGGCTTTCATGAGAGCCGTGCGAAAAATTGAGCCTGAAAACGTTGACTCCGTTTTCTATGAGCTGCTCTATGGTTTCTGTCGAGTATGAAGCCGGTCCTAGAGTTGCGACGATTCGGGTTCTTTTTTCCATAATTTTTCCTCTGCTTCCTGTGTGGTTTATCAAGTGAAAGATAACCTGCAGAAGGGTTGGCTTGCAAGCTGATAAAAATTGAAATTTCCTTCTACAGAAATAATCTATCTCTGCCGATATACGAAGGGAAAAACCATAAAGATTCAGAAATAGATTCAGGAGGCAAATCATGAAAAGGCTCATTTTAGCAGTCACTCTGATGCTTTTTCTCGGTTTTCCCGCTTACTCATTATCCTTTGATTCTCTTCCGAATTACCAGGATGAAGGGATGAAGCTGTATATTCGGGGAACCGGAAAAATTCAGGAAAAAAACTACGTAGAAGCCGTCAACGATCTTAAAAGAGCAGTTAAGCTAAGACCAGATCTGGCCGAGGCTTTTCATAACCTTGGTTTTGCCCTTGAAAGAACAGGCGATCTTAAAACCGCAGCCAAAGCATACGAACGAGCGCTGAATCTTAAGCCGAATTATCCGTCAGCTTTGAATAATCTGGGCTTTCTTCTCGCTACCACCGAAATGGATCCAAACAAGGCCATAATGCTTTGTCAAAAAGCCGTCGAGCTTCAGCCCGATTCAGCAAGCTTTAGAGATTCTCTGGGCTGGGCATATTACAAGGCCGGTCGCAGCAATGAAGCAATCAGTCATTATCAGACCGCCATAAAGATCGACCCGACTTTTTACAAGTCATATTTCAACCTTGGCCTGGTCGAACTTACGAGAAACAATTATGCCGCAGCCGGAACCATGTTCAAAAATGTCATCAAGTACAATCGTAATTATTTGAAAGCCTATGTTTCTCTTGCAGATTGCTATGAAAAGGTAAATGAAGAATCGAAGGCCCTTTATGTATACAGACAGGCGCTAAATCTCGCCCCGGCATCGCAGCCAATCAGAAAACATCTTGAAAAGAAAGTGAAGCAGCTTTCAACCGAAACTAAAAAATATTATTTCAGCAATGTAAAAAAGATGCAGGGCAGCTCAAAACTGCAGGAATTTCTCAACCGCAAAGGCAAAAGTTCTTCGCTGGCTTCCAGATACACGCCTGCTTCCAACCCGCTTGAATCTTCAGGCTCATTTACTCCGGTAAGCGCCGTGCCTGCCGAAACCGTTGCCGATCTGAACAGCGCTTCGGTTTACGCTGCAACGCCTGTTTATACCCCTTCAACCCCGACCTATTCATCGATACCATCGACACCGACCCCGGTTCGGGCTTCAAATCATGCCGAAGCCGACACCTGGTCTTCTTCTTATTCTGCAGCTTCCGTTTATCCGGTAGCCAACGACAGGGTTCAGCTTACCGTCGAACAGGAAAGAGAGCTTGAAAGAAAGTATTCTCTCAGCAAATCCTACATCGATCGTGGCCTGATCAATGAAGCAGAAAAAGAGCTTAGAAGAATCATTCAGGTTGCTCCGGGTGGGGCAACGGTCGCGCGACAGTCGAGATCTCTGCTGCTAAAAGTCAAAAAAATGCTCGAACACAGGGCTGACGAAAAGGCCGCAACTCACATTGACATGGGCAAAGACTTCTTTCGCTCCGGTCAGTATGAAATGGCTGAAAACGAATTCAAAAAAGCTTTGCAGCTTGACCCTGAAAACGCAGAAGTGCATAAAGACCTGGCATTGCTGCATTACAATCTTGGTCGACTTTCTGAGGCTTATGAAGCCAGCAAGCGTGCCATTGCTCTCGATCGCACCAAAAAAGAAGCTTACGTGGTTCTTGGCTCTCTTTATGCAAGAAAAGGTCGCACTGATGATGCTTTGCGCACTTTGAAAATGGTGGGCGAAGTTTCAAGTCGAAACGATGCCGTTGATGAACTTGCAAGCAAGATGATCACCGAACTTTCATCAAGTTACTGAAATCATGCAGATTATAACAGAAAACAATTCAATCGCCTGCTTTTCAAGCGCAAAAGATGGTGATTTGTCCCTGTATTTGATGTCTGATGCAGATGCGGCGAATGCCTGGCAAAAACTTCCGACTGTTAGAGAATACCGGCTTGCGAACCCTCGTTATGCGCAGCAGGTTCATGGCGACGAAATCTTGCTGGTAGACGAAAATTCACCATCATTTTGCGTTGGTAAGGGCGATGCCCTGATCACTGCATGCAAAGGTTTGCCGGTCGGAGTGTTTTCGGCTGATTGTCTGCCGATTCTTATCAGCAGCGAAAAAGCCGTGGCGGCCATTCATGCCGGCTGGCGCGGTTCATGTCTGAATATTGCCGGCAAAACGGTTCAAAAGCTCTGTCAGGGCTTTTCGCTTTCGCCCGAAGATTTGCATGTTTCTTTGGGCCCGTGTATTGGAGCCTGTTGTCTTGAAATGGGCGATGAGATCATTTCACAGTTCAGCAAAGAAAATGAAACTTATTCAGATTTCTTTTTCCGCAGGGAAAAATGGCATCTGGATCTGGTAGCTCTCAACAAGTTTCAATTGCAGCAAACCGGTGTGCCCGAGGAAAAAATTCAGATTACAGAAAAATGCACTTTCTGTAGTGACGAAGAATTTTTTTCTTTTCGCAGGCAGAAACGTCGCAATGGAAGCATGTTTTCGTTTGTGGTCAAAATTGATGAAAATTAAAATTTGCATTTAATCCTAAAATCTTGATCAGTCTTTGACGATGTTTTAAGAGAAACTTTGTCAAGTCAACCTATAAAGGAGAACCCTTATGTGGAAAAAGGTTGTGCCCAGAAAGACTGGGCGGAATATCATGGCTGTTGCCTTGCTGCTCATGCTATTCACCCTGTTTGGATGTACTACGGGGGTGCAGAAAGATCCTGGATTAACGGACTATGAAGCACCCAATATACCTCAGAATGTAACCGGGGTAGGTAAAGAGCGCGCCATTCTCGTAAACTGGAGCGCGAACACCGAGCCTGACCTCGTCGGTTACCGGGTTTACCGTTCGAATAATTCGGGCGGCCCCTTTACACTTATAGCCACCGTGGGAACACAGCCGGCACCGTCTTATCTTGATAACGATCAGCAAAATGGTCTGGTCAACGACCAGTATTACTATTACAAGATTGCTGCTTTCGATACTCAGGGTAAAGAATCTGATCTTTCGCGCACCAACGCGGTTCAGATCAGGGCGGGTCTGCCTGTGGAAGAAAGACCTCCCAGAGTCGTAAACCTCAAGGCACGAGCTTCAACTCAAGCGGTTTACGTTGCATGGGATAAAGTTACTTCAAGCCACATAAAGGGTTATAACATATACAGAGGCCTCTCTACCAGCGCCGGTGGTGTTCAATGGATCTCTTCAGTTCCTCAGGATGCGCCTGGCTTCATCGATACTGCGATCTCTAAATCCTCAGCTGAGCAGTATACCTATATCATAAGATCTTTTAACGAGAACTACACCGAAAGCGAAAACTCTGACCCGATTCAGGTAACACTGAAATCCGGCGACGACACTATTCCCGGTTCACCATATGATCTGAGCATCAGTAATGATACTGATCCGATTATCAGCTGGCATAAGCCTATGGTCAATGAAGACGGCTCGAATATCTTCGATGGTCAAAACCCTTCGCTTGATATTGATGCTTATGTCATCTTCAGGGCAAGCTCTAATGACGGTTTGTTCTCGCTGATCGGTATTGTCGAAGACAACGGCACTGCCAACATGACACAGACTTTCAAAGATGTTAACGGGACCCCGTATAATCTTTACGCAGTAAGAGCCCTTGACAGAAACGGCAATATCAGCAAACTCAGCTCGATTACAACCCAGTCGTCAGACGCTGATATACCTTCGGTTCCCAAAACCTTGAGGGCATGGTCTTCAAGCGCTACCGAAGCCGGTATTAAACTTGCCTGGGAAGCCAGCAAAAACGCCGTAAGTTATAACGTTTACTTCTCTACCGTTGCTGACGGTGGTTACACTAAAATGCTCACCGGTCAGCCTCAGTGGACAGAAGCGTCTGCTTATGTAATCAATGCTTATCCGAGCAGCTTCAATCAGAAACCTGAAAAGAAAGGGCAGAAACTTGAATTCGGTATTCCTTACTTCTTCAAGGTTTCTGCGGTCAGCTCTTCTGGAAAAGAAAGCGAACTGAGCAACTATGCGAAAGCATATCCGGGTGGCATGTTCGTTGCGATGCTCGAAGGCGAAAACCCCAACTGGGAATTCGATGATCAGGCAAATGACGGTTTGAATCACTTTTACGTGGTTTACAGTTCAAAAGATTATCCTGAAATCGATTACTTCTCAGGTGCTGGTTCAGCCCTTCTGGTTCCTTCAACAGTCGGAACCCCGGGAAATGGTGACGCTTTCAGATACGGAACCGGAAACCTTTTCTCGTCAGATTACTTCAGACTGCCTTCACCGGTAAGTGGCGCTTATCGCTACAATGTTTACGCTTACTATTTCCCGCATACCTCGAGTGGCAACTGGAGAATATCGATTCGCGAGAACGGTATCATCAATACCACCTTGCTTGAAAAAGATCTGAATGGTTACAGCTCTGTTAATAAAGGGCGCACCACACTGCCTCTTGGACAGATTCAGGTAAATTCAGGTGTGGAAGGTGTCGATATCGACTGCACTGCAATCAACGCCGGTTCTGGCGGCGGAGCGACACTCTTTCTCGACGCTCTGGTATTTGTAAGAGTCATGTGATCTTAACCTGACTCGATCAGACTGTCCCGGCCCATAGGCCGGAAAAGTTGAAAACCGGTCACTGAGCCTCTTATTAAGAGGGCGAAGTGCCGGTTTTTTCTTTTGTACTAAAGCGCAAAATCGTATCTTTGACGCCAGGCTTTCATGCAGGCTGACTGGCATGAGTTATCTGATGTGAAAATGGCTCGGCACCCTTTTTGCCAAAGGCTTTGAAAAAAATACTTTTCTGATCTGTGCATTTCAAACATATTTTGAATAGTTACATTAATGTTCATTGAAAAAGGCGGTTTGGAGTGATATAATTCCACCGCATTTAAATAAAATTGCGGAGGCGTTATGCACCTGAAAAAACAGCGCTTGGGCGCTTTGATTATTTTTTCAATATTTTTTGGAATGATTGTTTCTTCCTCTTTATTCGCTGCTGAAAAAGCAGATGCAACCGATGACGTGGTTCTGGCCGAAATCGGTTCTACTAAAATCACTAAAGCTCTTTTTAACAAAGAATTACAGACTTTTCTCAATACCGCTAATCCTCAGGCGGCTTCACACTTTTCTTCTCCCGAAGGAAAAGAAATGTTTCTGAATCAGATTTGTGAAATCTATGCTCTTGAAGCCAAGGCTAACAAGCTTGGACTGAATAAGGGCGAAGATTTCGAAAAGGATGTTCATGAAATTTCTGTGGCAAGACTGGCCCAGGAAAATATGCAGAAAACTCTCGATTCAGTAAAGGTCGATGAAGCAGACGCAAAAAAACACTACGAAGCCAACAAGAATACATATACCGAGCCGGCTTCGTTTCATCTCTTCCAGATTTCTGTTGCAACTCCTGAAAAGGCTGCAGAAGTTAAAAAGGAACTTGAATCCGGCAAGTCATTTTTAGAACTTGCCAAAAAAGAATCAACCGATGATTTCAAAGATGCCGGTGGCGACCAGGGCTTTGTTCCAGAAAATGCCATTGCTCCGATGGTTAAGGCTGTTCTTGCACAGCTGAAAAAAGATGAAGTCTCGGCCCCGATCAAAGCTGACGAAGAAACCTATCTTCTCGTGAAATACACAGAGAAAAAAGACGGTAGCGTTAAAAGCTACGAATCAGTTGCCCCTCAGGTTATGCGCGAGCTTGAATCTGTTCAGCAGCGCAAGGCCTACGAAGATGAAATGGCAAAGCTTAAAAAAGAGCTTTCTTACAAACTGAATGAAGACTCTGTGAAACTTATTCAGAAAGAAAAACTCAGCGAAGAAGAGCAGAACCAGGTTCTGTTTACCTATGCTGACAAAGACGTAAAAATCGGCGAGCTTTTCGAAGAATTGCAGCAGATTCCTCCTTTCCTCAGACCCCAGATTCTCAGCGGACAAGGCCTGCAGGACATTCTTAACAATTTCAGCTCCAGACGTCTTGCGCTTGAATCTGCCGAACGTAACTTCAAAGGACTTTCGCAGGAATATCCTGAAGTGATTGAAGATTCAAAAAGAAGAGTAGCCATCAGAGCGCTTCTTGATGAAAAAATCGGTAATATCTCAGTTGACGATAAAGAAATTGAAGATTTCTATAACAAAAATCTTTCGCAATTCTCTGCACCGACCCAGATGAGTGCTCATCATATTCTTGTAAAAGAACAGGGCGAAGCCGAAAAGATTCTTGAAGAACTCAAGGCCGATCCTTCAAAATTTGAAGCGATTGCCCGTGAAAAGTCCACTTGTCCATCAGGAAAATCAAGCGGCGGCGATCTTGGCAAATTTGGCGAAGGCCAGATGGTTGCTGAGTTCGATAAAGCCTGCAAAGAAGCCGAAATTGGCAAAATTGTCGGACCCGTGAAAACACAGTTCGGTTATCACATCATTCGCGTGAATGAAAGAACACCGGCCGGAACTCGCAAACTTGAAGAAGTTAAAGACGAAATCAAAAGCAAGCTTTTGCCCGAAAAGCAAAAAGAAGCTTTTACTCAGTTGGTTGAAGAAGCCAAAAAAGAATTCAATGTAAAAATTTACCAGGATAAACTCTGATTATTTAATGAAAAAACACAGCTCGATAGCCAATAGCTGGCTGTCTGATAGAATCAAACAATCTTTCCCTGGAGGAACCATGCCACATAATGTCGTTTACTATGTCATATTTCTGGCTTCTGGTGGCCTCATCGGGTATTTCATCTCCAACTATCTGACCCGGAGACAGGGCGACGGAATTATTGCCACAGCCAAGAAAAAGAAAAACGAAATCCTTGATGAAGCCCGCAAAAATGCTCAGAAAGAATTATCCAAGGCCCAGAAAAGAGCCAAAGAGATAAAGGATAAAGAGCAAAATCTGCGAAAACAGACAGAACGCGAGGCGGCCAAGCGCCGTCAGGAACTCGAAAAGCTTGAAGCTTTGCTGAACAGCCGTATCGAAAAGGTTGATAATCGTGCCGAGAACCTTGAGAAAAAAGCTGACACTCTTCGAGAACGTGAAGCCGAGCTTGAAAAGCTGCAGCAGCAAGAGCAGGCTGTTATCGAACAGCAGAAAAAAGAACTCGAAAGAGTTGCCGGGTTGACCCCTGAACAAGCCCGAGAGCAGCTGATGAAAAAGCTCGAAGATGAACTTCAGTACGAAATTGCGCTTAAAGTCAACGAATCAGAGCAAAAGTGCAAAAGCACCTGCGATAAAAAAGCCCGGGAAGTTCTGGCTAACGCGATTCAAAGGTGTTCTACCGACCATTCTACCGATCCGATCGTAACTGTGGTCGAGCTACCAAGTGAAGAAATGAAAGGCCGAATTATCGGTCGAGAAGGCCGAAACATCAGGGCTTTCGAAAGTCTTACCGGTGTTGATGTTATTATCGACGATACGCCTGAGGCTGTAGTTCTTTCATCTTTCGATCCGATCAAACGCGAGATTGCCAGGGTTACTCTTGAAACTCTGACTCTCGATGGCAGAATTCATCCTGCCAAGATCGAAGAAATGTATGAAAAAGCAGAAAAAGAAGTTAACCTTCGCATAAAAGAAGCCGGCGAACAGACCATGCTCGCTTTGGGTATTCAAAGCATTCACAACGAGCTGGTAGAAATTGTCGGCCGCCTGAATTACCGAACTTCATACGGCCAGAATGTATTGCAGCATTCGATCGAAGTCGCCAACCTCGCCGGAAACCTGGCCGCAGAAATCGGCGCAGATATTCAGCTGGCCCGTCGCGCCGGTCTCTTGCATGATATTGGCAAGGTGATTGAAAGCGATGAAGGCAACCACGCTAAACTTGGCGCTGATTTTGCCCGAAAATACCAGGAATCGCCGAAAGTAGTGAACGCAATCGCTGCACACCACGAAGATGTGCCTTTCGAAACACCTGAAGCAGTTCTTATCGCGGCAGCAGATGCCGTTTCTGCCTCAAGGCGCGGTGCAAGAAGCGAATCTCTCGATGCTTACATTAAAAGGCTTGAAGAGCTTGAAACCATTGCCAAAGGATTCGGCGGAGTTGCTTCTGCCTATGCCATTCAGGCTGGTAGAGAAATTCGTGTAATGGTCAGCCCCGAAGAAGTTAATGATGTTATGGCCCCAAAACTTTGCCGTGATATCGTTAAGAAAATAGAAAACGACATGGAATATCCTGGTCAGGTCAAAGTTGTTCTGATCAGAGAAACAAGAAATGTTGAAATAGCCCACTGATAAGGCTTGAACCTCAAGCAGCCCCGGGGTAGAATATTACCCTGGGGCTGTTTTTTACCGGAGTAAAAATGAAAATTCTTATCATTGGCGATATCTATGGCAAAACCGGGCGCGAAGCGCTGGCTGAATTTTTGCCGCAATTAAAAGAAACCTATGAGCCTGACTGGATAATAGCGAATGGCGAAAATCTTACCGCCGGCAATGGTATTTCAGCCAGGCATAATCGTTTTCTTAAAGAGACAGGCGTTCATGTCGTAACGACCGGCAATCATCTTTTTGCACGCCAGGATTGGCAGGAAGTGGTTTCCAGAAATGAAAACATTTTAAGGCCTCATAACCTTGGCGAAATCGATGCTCCGGGTTCAGGTCTCAAAATTTTTCAGCACGAAGCTGTTCCCGAAAGCAGAATCGCGGTTATCAATCTTGCCGGCAGAGTATTTATGCAACGATGCCGTTGCCCATTCATGACCATAGACGAACTTCTTGCGCAAGTCGAAAAGAATATACCGATTATTGTTGATTTTCATGCCGAGGCAACTTCAGAAAAGCTGGCGATGTTCTGGTATCTTAACGGCCGGGTTTCAGCCGTTGTGGGCACTCATACTCACGTTCAGACGTCAGATGAGCGAATACTACCAGGTGGAACCGCAGTTATTTCAGATCTTGGCATGACCGGTGCCCGTGACGGAATTTTAGGCGTCGACCGCGAGACAATCATTGGCCGATTCGTTAAAGGCTATTCGGATAAATTTCTTTGTGCGGTTGGAATAAAGAAAATCGAAGGTGTTGTGATAGAAACAGACTCTTCGAACCAATCGACGCAGATACAGCGGTTTCGTCTGCAAAGCTGAAAATCAGTCGTTTTTTTCTGCTTCTTTCATCTCTTCGACCTGCTTTATTATATGACTCAGGTAAGATTGCAGAAAATCAAGGGTCTGATAGCCCGGTAAAACTTCAACAATTTCGCCCTGGGCAAAAATAACCGATGTTGGCAGGGTTCTGGCATTGAATCTGTCGGCAAGTTTTTCGTGCTGATCTACATCGATTATTTCGATCATTACCTGTGAAAATTCCTGTTTAAGCTGTGGCAGTATTTCCTGTTGAAGTTTTGAGGGCTTGCACCACTGGGCCGTAAAAACAATAAGTGCGATGGGCTTTTCAGCAAATATTTTCTGATCAAAATTTTCGAAATTGAGCATTTTCGTGACCAACTAACAGCTAATAGATTTGTATGCAAAAAGAAGATACTGTATAATAGCAGACAAAATAACTAAAATCGACTGTTTTCGGGAGCTTTTTTTGAACATATATAATGTAAGAGACCTTCTTCGCCAATGGTTTCATTCCCAGGGAATCGTGGAATGTCCTGAGTTTCCTGCTGCCCTGAGTGATGGTTGGCACCATCCGGATGTTTTATTATCGATTCTTGGAGGCGAAGCCACATCTTTCTGCGTCTTTCAGACCATCTCTGAAAAAGCCTTTTGTAACATTGCTCCGCTAAAGAACAGTCCCGGGCTGGTTTGGGTGGTGAAGCCTTTTGATGTGCAGTTTCTCGAAATTTTCGGAAATTTTCTTACAGAGCTTGAACAGAATTTGTATCAGGGCCCGACTCAGCAAAGATTTGCGATTAAAGGCGATTCTGCCCAGAAAGGTGATTTGCTGGAAAGAAGCTGTTCTTACAAGGTAATTTTCAATGGCATCGAAACCGGTGAATGTCGTGTTTTCTCGTCAATTCTTGGCGAAAAATTGAAGGAATCAGTTGCTGTGGTAACCATGAATGTTGGTCGAGTTCTTCGTTCAATGTCCAAAGAGCAGGCAAAATCTGAACCAGATTGGCTTGAAAATCGTAAACTAAGCCAATTTTCAGCTTTTCAGGCTTTTCCAGGCCCAAAATACAATGCCAGCCGCAGCTCTGATTTTTTGATTCATGAAATCGAGCGAATCGAAAAGAAACATGTCGATTCAGCGTTTGCACGTTTAAATGACCTGATAATGCTATACAACAGCTCAAGAGGAACCTTTTTTGAAAATCAGAAATTGTGTGAGAACTTCTGTAATGCTTTGAAAAAAATTAAAGAAACCGTTTTCAAAGCCAGTGAGAATGCTGCTTCTAAAGCAGGTAAGTAGACATGGACCTTTTGTTTAGAACCAGAATAATTAAAGCTCTTGTGATGCTGACCTTGATTTTTGGGGGGTTGCATTGTTGTCATGCCGCCGAAAAACTATCGATAGCCACTGCTTCTGTTGATGGCCTGTTCGATCTCATGGAAAAGCGAACCGAAAAAATTGATTCGCTTAAAGTCGATGTAGTATTGGAAAACACCCTGCATAAAAAAAACTGCTGCCTTTCCATCATGAATCCTGATAAGTTTGCAATCGAGTTTGACGATGCTTCGATTCAGGCTTTTTTCGATGGAAAAAAGCTCTGGCTTAAAATCGCCGAATTGAAAGAGGTCTTTTATCACTTTTCTGACGCCGATAATTCCTGGTGGTCTTATGTTCCATTGTTCAGCCCCAGGAAGATTTTTACCAATCTTACCCGCAAAACCCTTTTTACTTTGTTTAACATAGAGCTTGTCGAGGCACTTAAAGATACGGGTTCAGGCCATACAATTTATACTTTGAAGTTCATTCCCAAAATGCGAAGCGTCTTTCGTGAAGTCTTCAGTGTTGGGCATTATCTTATGCTCTTTTCTGATGAGACCTGCTTGCCAATCAAGGTCCTTGAATTTGACCCGGATGGAAACGAACGTGGTAAACTGACAGTAATTAAATATTATATCAACACACCAATTCCTGCTGAGAATTTTGAATTTACGCCCCCGCCAGGTTATACCCTGGTACCTTTCAGCGTCGTGTTTGCACAGAAGCTCGAGGAATGCGGAAAATTTCTGGTTAATAAAATTGGAGAGGCAGCAGCAAATATGAAGAAGACCATTTTAGATTGGGGTTTCTGAAAAATGGCTGAGTTTAGAAAAAAGCTAAGTATTAATGAAATCGAATCTGGTTCCATTTTCTGGAACGAAATTCAGGATAAGGATCTTAAAGCGGTTATTCCGCAAACCCTCGTTTTTGACCTGATTTACAATGGTTGTGAATACGCGAACCTTTCAGTTGAATGGGAAAAACGTCGTCTTTTTATCGGCGAACCCATTGCTTCAGCAATGCCTGAATCAGAGCTGGTTCTCATCGCGTCAAAAGATAAGCCTTCGGCTGTTAACTGCATGATTTTCGCACCCCAGGAAAAGATGGTTATCAGAAAACGGCTTTCGCACCAGGAACATTCACGCAGATATCTTAAATGGTTTGCCAGAGAAGACGAATTGTATGGCAGACTTTTTTCTTTTGAGGGCGATTATGTCATTGAGATTGCCGGCAAGAAGGTAAAGGGCCGAGCGCCTGATTTTGATAAAAGAAAGCTCTTTATCGGTGATCCGTTGAGATTTTTTTCGCCCGGCGATGATCTTTTAATCCATTGGAATCCGGCTGCAGAAGTGCCTACGTTAGTAATTACCAAAGAAGAGCTGGTCACCCGTCTTCCTTTAGATGGCACAACTTCGCTTAGATCATTGATTGCCAGACTGCTTTCGCGCCCACTCGGAGACTTCAACGAAGGTGAAGTAAAGGGTCTGATAGTCCTGCTTGACGAAAACAAAAAACTCTGGGAAAAACTGAGTAATTTTCAGGAAGAAAACCGCCGATTAAAAGAGCAGGTTAATATGCTTGAATCTTTGTTCGAACAATTTGCCTCAAACAGCTTTTTCAATTCTAAAAAAGAGTTCGAGCAATGGGTTGCCACTCATGTTGGCATGTTTGAGAAGGGCTTGCGGGTTCTTCATCGCAATTACTCAGTCACATTTGAAGGAGGAAGAAAAAGAAGGGTCGATCTTTTGTGTCAGGATCGCAAAGGCATTCTGGTCGCGGTTCAGATTCTGTTCAGTCCTGAGGTGTCTCAGATAAACGAAACCATAGAGCTGATGGACCATTTGCGTAAAAATATCGAAGCTTTTGGGAGTGAGTTAACAGGCGGTCAGCTGAAAGCTGCTGACTTAAGAGGATTGATAATCGCCAATTACGAAAAAGCCGATCTGGTAGAACATTGTCTTCAGCACCAGGTTAAACTTTGTCTGGTAAAGAGCGGTTGTCTCATAGATATTTTGGAGTAGTAAAATTTTGCAGGAAAAAAGTAGTGTCTGGCTTGATGAATTAAGAAAAGAGAGATTACAGAGTTCTTCAAGAAACCCGGGAATTGCCGCGCTTATGTCGTTCTTTTTCATGGGTCTGGGGCAGATCTATGCGGGGCATATTGATCGGGGCATAATGCTTATGGGAATTAACCTTTCGAGCATTTTTTCTGTGATCAGTATTTATAACCGGGGCATGGTCTATGAAATGATCAGCCCGTTTTTTGGTACCAGCGCTATAATTTTGCTGTGCTATTTTCTTTGTGTAATTTATTTTCTTTTATGGATTTATAACATAAAAGACGCTTATTACCTGTCGCTTTTCAGTAGCTTTCGCGATTGGTTCGAGGTCGAAAGAGTTCTGTTGCCGGTTTTAAAGGTTCAGTCTGAAAATCTTTTAACAGGCCCTGATCAAGAGCATGACAGGATTGCTGAACCCATTAATTCCTTTTCTCAGCCGGCAAGTCAGACTGCCCAACCAGATGCGCCGGTAATGGCAAATGCAAAAACTGAAAATTCGGCTGAAGACGCTGACGTAATCGATATTACCCATAAGTCCGCCGAAGACTCGAAAACAGACGACAAAACCGATGAGTCTGTCACCAGCGAAAAAACTGAAAGCGCAAAAACAGATAGCGAAGAGATTGATTATGCGGCAGTTGATTCATTATCTTTCAACAGCCAGTCATGGAAGCTTTATGTTGGACTGGTTCTAATTTTTCTGCTGATCGGGGTCTGGTTTCAGCGTCGCGAAAATTCATCAGGTTCGTTTGAAAAACCCAGTGAAGAAACACTTTTTGCCATTGCCGCTGATTTGCCTGACGAAGAATCTGTTGCAAAAGCCAAAGACGGTATCGACGTAGCTCCAGGAAAGATAATAACCGAAGCAGACAACAGTGGTGCTGAGGCAAAGCCAGAACAATCACCCAAAATTGAAGACAAACCTGAGATTGCCCCGGTCAAATTGCCATTTGCTGCTGGTCTTGAATTGGCAGCCAGAGGCAATTATTCACAGGCCTGTGCTGAATTTGAAAAAGATTTGGCTGCTCATAAGCCTGATAAGAATACCTGGTCGACAATTTTGAACGCTTTTTATAGAAACGATAACCGTCTTGCTTATGAACTGCATCTACGAAAATACCTTGAACAGTTTTCTGAAGATTCTTCAGCCTGGTTCAATCTGGGAAAAATTCTTTACGATCGCGAAGAGTTCGCTCAGGCATCTCAGGCTATCGTTAAAGGACTTAAACACGATCAGGACAATGTTCGGGGTAATTTTTTACTCGGTTCTATTTACAGTGATCTGAACCTTTACGAAGATGCTGCGATTTATCTTAAAAAGGCAGTCAGTTTCGAACCGCTGAACCTTGAATTTGTTTTGAGCCTGGCGCGGAGTTTGCAAAACTCCGGACAGAATGAGGAAGCGCTTAAATATTATCAGCGTGTTTTAAGTTTGAATGCTTCACACCAGGAAGCTTCTGAAGCGATAAAAGCTATTAATCAAAAGTATACGCCTTCTCGTGATGAAACAGCTGCATTGATTGCAAATGTTCCCGGAACAAATTCAGAAGCCTCAGAAAAAATCGTCATTATTCAGGGCAAAGAGTCAGCCCGCATAATTTCAAAGTCTGAAAAAACTCAAACTCCTTCGGAAACGAATGAAACCGGCAAGGTTCTTTTCGCCAGTGACGATGCCGACGAAAGCGAAGCCATTGTAGAAGATGAATTTGACGAACAAAACGATGCGCTTATTGCTGCCAGTCTTATCGATGAAACACCCGAAGAAGCAGCGAGCATCGTCGAGGTGCAAAAAGTTGCTGCTCCGGTTGTGATTAAAGACAAGGCGAAAAGCGAAAAGAATGCAGAAGAATTGATCAGTCAAAAGCTGCAGCTGGGCCTGGCAAACTCTAAGTCTGAACCCCATGTTATTGAAGAGCCGGTAAAACTTGTTACCGAACCTGAAAATGCGAAAACTCAGGTTTCAGACAAACCCGAACAAAAAACAGCCCGGACGCCTGCTCAGAAACCTGTTCAAGTGCAGGAAGCAGCTGTGAAAGTAGAAGAAAAGCCTGTCGATAACAGGCAGAATGTAGATGCAAAGCTAATGAATGCAGTAGCAGTTGAGAATACAGGGGCAGAAGAAGCTATCGAAGCGCTTAGAAAAAGCGCGTTTAATGAATATTCTCGCGGAAACTGGGATAAATCATTGCCTTTGTATCTCGAATATCTCAAAAAGAGAAAAGATCCGCGGGCATACGACGTTGTCAGTATTATATTCGAGAAGCTCGGAATGTCACGAGATGCATTTGATGCGTGCGAACATGCCTATAACCTTGGCCTTAGAGAACTGCCGAACCTGATTCGTCTTGGTAAACTCGCAGAAAAAACCGGTAACTATGAATCTGGCGAAAAGTATCTCGATATGGCCCTTGAAAAAAGTCCGCATCGTATCGATCTGCGTATACGTTATGCCAGGTGTCTGGCGATGAATGGGCGGAAAAATGAAGCAATTGGACAGTTGCAGCTGGTTAAACAAGACCCTTCGGCATCTTACTCGGTAAAAACCAAAGTAAATAATGAAATAAAACTGATAGGAAAGATGACAAACTAGAAAATGCCTGATTCGTTAATCGATGCGCTAGGTCAAGAAGTAGAAGTTTTTCAGAAATCGTTGCTTAAAATTCAGGATGCTTTCAGGGCTTCGACCAATACTTCCGGCAGCAAGAAACACATTGCCGCGAAGCTCGATGATCTGGAAAACATCATTCTGGCAGCAGCTTCGGCCATGCCTTCCCACATCGCTGAGAAGGCTAGAGTCGCATTTAATGAACTTAGAGAATCTGTTGAAAAAGACGACCCTTCAGATGAAACCGAAGTTATTCAACTTTGCCTGCGCCTTCAGTCTCAGGCCGAAATGATCAACAAAAGAGTTCGCGGTATTTTATCAGCTTATAATTCTACCGATAATACCGCAAACGGAATCATCCTGGCCCAGGAAGAAGAGCGCCGTCGCATCTCTCGTGAGATTCACGACGGTCCGGCACAGACTCTCGCCAGTCTGACGATGAAAATCGATTATTGCCTAGAACAGCCTGAAGTAACTGATACTCTCGTCAGAGAATTGAACGAACTGAAAGATTCGGTTATCAGAAGTCTTAAAGATATCAGAAGGTTTATCTTCGATCTAAGGCCTATGGCGCTGGATGACTTAGGATTAGTGCCTACTCTCGAGCAGTTTATCAGCGGCTTTAAAAAAAGAACCGGGGTTCCGGTTTATGTGAACATCGAGGGTGAACGAGCAACGATGAACAGTGATATTGAACTCGCTGTTTTCAGGGTCATTCAAGAAGCTTCAAACAACGCCATCAAGCACGCTGATCCTTCATCTGTGCATATCTTCGTTAAATACGACAATCACAAAAACAAACTCTCAGTGGTTTTAAAAGATGACGGAAAGGGCTTCGACGTAGCTGAAGTCAAAAAGAACTATGGTTCGTTAAAGAAACTCGGCCTGAAAAGTATGGAAGAGAGAGTCAGACTTGCAGGCGGCGAATTTTCGATTGTGTCAGGAGTTGGCGACGGCACGGTCGTTTCATTCTGGGTTCCATTATAATTCTTATGATTTCTGGTAATTTACAATCCCGGCTGGTTTTTCTTTTTTTCGCCTTGATTCTGCTGACCAATGGCATTTTTGCTCTGGTTGCCGTTTCTCGCGAAAAAATTCATGCTTCAGCTGACCTGATTGAAAATGCGATATTTCTTGGGAAAGCGCTTGAAAAGCCAGCTTTGGCCATTTTTGCAAGTGGCTCAGATAAAGAATTCAACAAGATTCTCGAAAATCGTTCTAAAATGTTTTCTGAACTTAAAATCACTTTGTATGATCAGAACTGGTGGAGAAAGGCCGGTGACGAGCCAAGAATTCCCCTCGAAGGGTTTCCGGTTTTAAATCAAATTGAGAAACTGACCTATAAAACCGGAACCGGCGGAATTGCCAGAGAGATATTCATACCGGTCAATCATAAAAACAAGGTTGTGGGCGCTATTGGTATTGGTATTCCAATTGTTGAAATCATGCAGACGGGTGCGTCTTCTACTGATTTTTTTGTAATTCTGGTGATAAACCTTTTAATTGGTGTGGTAGCGGCTATAATTGTTTCAAGATCTATTTTAAAACCTTTAAGCGGCTTGATGGAAGGTATCGATGCCTTTGCCGACGGCAATTATGCCCTGAGAGTAGAAACCACAGGTCAGGGTGAACTTTTGCAGCTGTGCGAAACTTTCAATCGAATGGCTTCTACGGTTCAGGAAAGTCTAAAAGAGAATCTTTTAAGAAATCGAATGCTCGATGAAAAACTTCAGGAGCTCTGGGAAATATACGAGTTGACTCGCAATATGAGCTTCAGTCTCGAGCTGAAAAATATTCTCGAACGCTTCCTTGAAAAGGCGCAAACCCTGTCTTTCAGCTCTCACTCGCAGATCATTCTCATGAATCGAATAACCAATAAGCTTGAACCTGTTTTAAACAAGCATTCGATTCC
>JASURT010000050.1 GCA_030446435.1 Candidatus Ozemibacter sp. | reverse complement strand
AGAAATTTCCGCAAATGTTGTTCCCTCACCTCTTCTTTTAAATTCTTCAATATGTTGTTTAAAATTGAAATAATGAAAAATCGGGTCATGGCCTGGTTTAAGTTTTACGCTCTTACATCCCTGGTTTGTGGAAAAATCTACTTCAGGAACAGCAATGTATCCTATAGGCGCTCTGGATGAAATCACAATACTCTTTTTAGGGATTAGATTCGCTGATGAATTAGACAATCCCATTTTGGTTATTTTTTTTTCACTTGTCCAAAGCGGGGCAAAATGGATTTTACTCAAATCTGCTGGTGTGACCCACACAATATCACCTCCCCAATAATCAGGTATATTTGTTGCAGGTGTACCCCCAGATATGACTTCTCCAAAATCAGTTATGGCTTCTATTTTCCAGTCAATCATACCCCAGCTCCTTCAAAAATCCCGCAAGCCGGGCGCTTTCTTTTTCCCGTTCCTTCACTTCGTTCAGTGGCCGTGCTGGAGTCTAAACAGCATCCCAAACGGCCATTTTTTACCCATAAGCAACTCAATATGAGTAATTTTTTTGATTTTTTACTCATACTCCGGTTTCCTCATCTCTATTCAATTCAGCTTCAATTTCTTCAATACTTGGCAGACTTCCCTTCAAGTTTTCCGGTAAGGCTCGTGTTAGTTCATATTCTGATATTCCAATTGGCTTATGAATATCTCTCAGTGCATATTCCGCAAAAATCTTATCTTTATTTTCGCATAGTATCAGACCAATCGTTTTCTCATCCGTTG
This sequence comes from Candidatus Ozemibacter sp., assembly GCA_030446435.1. GTDB lineage: Bacteria > Muiribacteriota > Ozemobacteria > Ozemobacterales > Ozemobacteraceae > DYKG01. The sequence goes on along the minus strand of JASURT010000050.1, from coordinate 16,945 downwards.
GATGTCGCAGTAAATCATCCACTGCAGAGCAATAAAAATTCATTTTTCCCGCAAATTCCGCCTTGAACTCGCCTTTCTTAAGTTCTATAATCACAAAACAGCGTAACCTTAAATGATAAAAAAGCAGATCAAGATAAAAATCTTTATTGCTGATTACAACATGGTACTGCCTACCAACAAAAGCAAAACCTGCACCCAATTCCATCAAAAATTTTTCAAGATGTTTGATTAACTCTGTTTCCAGTTCCCGCTCAGCAAATGGTTCTGACAGAGTAAGAAAGTCAAAAATATACGGATCTTTCAATGCCTGGCGCACCAGTTCGGATTGTGGCTTATCCAGAGTTTTCTCAAAGTTATTGGTGAGCATACCCTTTCGTCCATACTGGTTGTTTTTTATCATTGTAGCAAGAGTTTCACGGGGCCAGCCATTTGCTACAGTTTGTTCCATATACCAAAACCTGATATCAATATCCTTGATTTTTTCGATTAACAAGATGTGATGACCCCAGGGAATCTGTAAAAACAAGTCAAGGTCAGGTAATTTTGCAACAGGTTGTTGCAAAATTGAGACCCTGTATTCTTTGGCAAAACGGATCATGTACCCGATATTACGTTCTGAAAAACCTTTGATCTCGGGAAGTTCGTTGCGAATATCTTTTGAAAGATTAGGAATTACTGCAGCACCCCAACCTTCCACCTTCTGTTTTTCAACAAGCATCTTGCCAATGTCCCAATACATTAAGATCATTTCCGAATTAGCAGAAAGTATCGCTTTTGTTTGAGCCTGACGTATTCGCTGCTTAATATCAGTCAGCAGAGTGCTGTAAAAAGTGAGTTCACTCATACCCCAGCTCCTTCAAAAATCCCGCAAGCCGGGCGCTTTCTTTTTCCCGCTCTTCCAAAATCTCGTTGATCGTCACCCTATACTTTTCAAACAGATTTTCCAGCCGGTGTAAAAACTCTCGCTGATAATCAGCTACATAGGCCATAATTGTGGTGCTTAAGACACTTTTCCAGCGGGCAAGAATGAGCTCTTTGGCTTCATCCGGGGTTATCTTTTCGCGTGCTTTGGCGATCAGCTCTTCTTTGCGGTCTTTAATCTCTTTGATAACCCTTTTGGCATCACGCAATCTGGTTTCATACTCAGTATGAGTGGCAAGCTTCTTTTCTATTTCATTCTTGCCGGTCTCAAGCTCCTGTAAATGTTTTTCCAGGCTGCTTTTTTGAGCGTTTAATGCCTTATCATTATCTGAAAGCTTTATTCTTTTGCTTAAGTTGTTAATCTCTTTATTGGCCGCCTTTATTTCTGCGTTTATCTCTTTAAGTTTGTCTCGGCATTCTTTTAAAACCGCCTTGGGATAGACTTCATAATCCTCTTCGTTATATTCTTCTTCCTCAAGGTCATTCACCTCTTTGAGCATGGCCTCTATTTCGTCCCGGGTAGCTTCATTGGTTTTAAGCTCTTCGAGAACGTCAGGGAATTGTGATTGTAAAATGTCATCTTCGGGAATAAGCTCCGCATTCCAGCCACTGGCCGCTACCGATTTCATATCCGACGAAAGGGTTTCCCAGTAGGCTGCGAAAGCACCACGGGATTTATGTAAATCAAGAATTCCAAGTTTGGAAAACTGCTCGGTAATGGTTTTGGAAAATTGCTTGTTCAGATCAAAGAGGTTCTTGTTTACCGGTAGCGCTACAAGCTCCTCAAGCGAGCCTTCCCACCAGCTTTCTATCTTTTTTTCATAAGCTTTGTGTTTGCTGGCAACTCCTTCACATTCATCAATAAGCTTCTTGATATCTTCTTTGTTTTTAACGGCTTGTGAAAAGCTGAAGTAGCCTTTTTTGGCTGGCCTGAAAAGTTCTTTTTTGACGCCATGGTAATTGGCAAAGTAAGGTTCGAGACTTCCAATCTCTGCTTCCGGAATTCCGCCATGCAAATGGGCGTGAACATCCTGCGGTTCAGGTGGCGGGGAATTGTCGACGTAGCGGCGGATATTAAAGTTAAACTCTTCCTGTTCAAGCTCTGCCAGAGTCACATTTTTAGAATAGCCTTCGACATCAGCTTTTTTGTGATAGACATAAGTGATTTTGGCAATATCTTCGGGGCGCAGTTTATTCTGATTTTTTCCATCTTTGTATTCCCGGTCGGCGTTAATGAATAAAACCTTTTTTCGCTTCTCTGCTCCTGCCTTATTGATTATAAGAACAGATGCAGGAATACCGGTTCCGTAAAACAATGCCGGCGGCAAGCCGATGACCGCTTCAAGAATTCCCTGCTCAACCATCCATTTACGCATGCTCTTTTCTTCGCCGCCCCTGAAGAGCACGCCATGTGGCATGACCACCGCCATGCGACCATTGTTTTTCAGCACGCTTATCATGTGCTGTACAAACATAAAGTCGGCTTTTTTCTTGGTGGGCATCCAATATTTAAAACGGTCTCTAAAGTTTTTGATGGTGCCGTAATTTTGCGAAAACGGCGGATTGGCAATCACGATGTCAAAGCGCATCAATTCGCCCTGGTCGATATGTTGAGGGTCTGCAATGGTGTCGCCGTTAAGTATCTGGGCATCGTAAATATCATGAAAGAGCATATTCATTTTACAGAGTGACCAGGTTGTGCCGTTAAGCTCCTGCCCGTAAAAACTGAGCTTGTCAGAACTGCCATAGCGTGATTCTACATAGTTTTTGGATTGAATCAGCATACCGCCAGAACCGACTGTTGGGTCGTATATTTCGGCTTCTTCACCGGGCTCAAGAATATTTACCATGAGTTTTACTACTTCGCTGGGCGTGTAGAATTCACCACCCTTTTTTCCGGCACTGTCGGCAAAGTATTTGATCAGATATTCATAGGCTGCGCCCAGCAGGTCAGGGAACTCAAAATTGGTATCTTTGAGTTCAACTTTATTAAAGTGAAGAATAAAATCGACCAGCGTTTCATCGGTTAAAGTTTTTTTGTTTTTTCCGATTGTGCGGTTAAAGTTGATGTTTTTTAAAACGCCGAGAAGTTTATCTTCGTTGGCGTCTTCAAGTGCCGCGAGGGCCTTGTTGAGTTTATCGCCCACATCTTTTTTAAGGTTTTTTATCTCCTTCCAGCGGGCTTTTTCCGGCACATAATAATCATAGGCATTGGGCTTTTCCAGATCATCTGTAATTTGAGCAGGTGTACGACCTTTCTTTTCGAGCGTTTTTTCTCTTTTTGCCCTGTCATCATCAAATTTGTCGCTGAGACGTTTCAAAAAGAGCATGCCGAAAATATATTCCCTGAATTCCGAGGCATCCATGTTTCCGCGCAAAATATCGCAGGCATCCATGAGGAATCCTTCAAGCCAGGCGAGGGAGTATTTCTGTTTGGTCATTTCTGTAAATTCCTTTTAATCAAGTTCATTATTTTAAACATTCTAATAAAATATTTTAAACTGGTTTGAAGTGCTCATTTAATGTGCTTTTATTTTAACCCAGTCGTGACCGGCGATCAATTTTCTCATCTACGGTTCCAGTTAGAATTTTTCTTCAATAGATATCAAATTAGAATTCTTCAGTTGGAGCCACCGTAATACACCTGTTGCCCTAAAACCCGGAAGCTTGTTTGGCAAACTATAGGGAAAAAATGGCGTATTCCCTTTGCAAATCCCTGCTTGAGATTACCTGAGCCAGTTTGAAAAATCAAGTATTGGCAGCGGCCATTTTGCCCTCTCGGCCCTGAAAGATTACAGTCTCATGGAAAATGCCATCAGGCCATTGCGTTTGGCCTGAAAGCATTGATAAATCGATGATTCAAGCAGAAAAAGATCTGATTCTTACCGGCGTTTTTATGGGCGCGGAAATTTCGGTGCCAACAGCAATGCAATATTTCGGGACTTGCGCATAGAGGAAATTGTGGTAAAATCAATATAGAAATTTCGGAGGTTCATATGAAATTATTCAAAAAGTTTGCGCTTCTTTCAATAGTTCTCGTTTTTGCAATGCAGTTCAGCGGCTTATATGCAGCCAGCCAGGATCCCAAGCCTGTAACTGATCTGACCAAAGCTTACGAAGCCTGGACCAACAGAGGAATCAAGTTTGTCGTTCGTGACAAGCAGGGCAAATTCGTTACCTGGAATATCGGCAAACTCGAAGCCTGGGGCGGAAAATCAAAATGGGTTGTCAGAGATCCAAAAGGTCATTTTCTTACTCATGCTTACGGCAAAGTAGAAAACTGGAAAAACGGCCAGACAAGACTGGTTTTGCGTGATTCAAAAGGTCGTCTTCTTACTCACGTAAGCCTTAAAATCACCAGCAAATCAAGCTTTGCTTCGAACGTTGTTGGCCTTCGCCATCTTAAAAATCGCAAATATCTCGCTTTTGTACAAGACACCCTTGCAGACATTCTGATTCAGGACATTGAAGCCAAAGAATACTCAAGAGTCAGGGTTTTGATTACCTATCTCAATAAATACAAAAACGATAAAGGTACCGAAAATTTCAAACCGGTATTGAGAAGATTACTGCCAAAACTTAACTTTATCGTTAACCACAACCCCGAAAACAATAAAGTTCAAAATCTTGCCGAATCTGCGCAGAAAATTCTTGTTGAACTGTAAAAATGTAGTTTATAAAAGAGCCGAAAGATTTTTCTTTCGGCTCTTTTCTTTTTCGGAAAAATGATTAAAAATTTTGCGAAATCATTCGAATAAGTAAAAAGCAATACTAAATGAAAGTCAGGCTCAATGAGCGACCCTAATCGCAAGAAAAACGACCTTTTCGCGGCTCTTTTTTCAGGAGACTCCGCGAAGTATTCTGCATATGGCTTTCTGGCCGGGGTAATATGTCTTTTTCTCTTGTTCATGAAGTATCGTGACGTAATCAAAGCCTCGGCCGAACATGCGGTGAATAATTTTGGTTATCCGGCTTTGTTTTTACTTTGTTGGGCTGCCGATGTCATAATTCAGCCGATTCCTGCTGATGTAATCGTTTTCGGAACAGCCTTCGGTGGCGCCAGTCTGGTAAAGACCGCTCTGGTGGCAGGACTTTCGAGCGGTATGGGCGGCATGACGGGCTTTTATCTCGGAAGGCTTTTTGGCCCATGGAGATTCAGAAAAATTTTTGGTTCAAAGATACTGCGAAAGGGACGGGATTTATTCAGGGACCATGGAGCGCTTGCCATTTTTGTGGCAGGCGTGTCTCCAATTCCTTATTCTGCAGTTTGCTGGATTGGCGGCATTTATAATATGTCGCTGACCAAGGTCGTTATTGCCAGCTGGATCAGCAGAACATTGAGATACCTGGTAGTTGCGTATATCGGATACATGGTTTAAGCAATGAAAATACATCTGGGCAGATTGATCGGCGACATTTTTTATTACTGCTTCTGCGTGATTTCCATTTTCAGTTTCATTCTGATAATGGCTACCCCTGCCCGTGGATTTGTCTGGGATGAACTAAAAAAGCTTACAGACATCAGAGGAGAACAGTCCGGCCCGGCTCGTTTTCGCCGTAAACTCGATGAAATTGGTCTCAGTCTCGAAGAAATCAAACCCGAAATCTTGATAAGAAAACGCAACCGCGAACTGGTCGTTTTGTCTGAAAACCTTGTTCTGGCAACTTATCCGGTAGGTCTTGGCCGCAACCCCATGGGTATAAAGCTTAACGGCGCAGATGAAAAAACACCTGAAGGCCAGTATTACGTTTGTGGTAAAGATGATCAATACAAATATCATCTGTTTCTGCAGATCAACTACCCCGCCCCTGACGATGCCAAAAGAGGCTCGATTCAACAATTACTCAAGCCCGGCCAGGAAAAGAAAATACTCGAAGCATGGAATAAAAACGAGCCACCTCCGACCGACACTTCGCTTGGTGGCCCGCTTGGAATTCATGGGTTCGGTGCGGAATCAAACTGGACAAGAGATGGAAGTATAGCAATGCACAACATTCATCTTGAAGAAATTTTCTGGATTCTCGCCACCGGAACGCCGGTGGCAATAGTTCCCTGAGTTTTACATTTTATATACCAGATTGGTTATGAAGGTTGAATCTGTTTTTTCTTTGCCGGCAACCAGTGGAGTTCTACGGTAGGTGCTGATATATCTGGTTTCAAGATCAATTCTTGAGTTCACAGCAAAAAGGGTTCCAAGGCTGTAATCGATTTCGTAACGGTCTTCAAAGTCTGATCTGGGGGTTCCCAGGCTTATCGAACCAAGCACTTTGATATTTTCCCCCACTCTCTTATCGCCTATCAAACCGAGCTTCAGCCAGCGGTAGGTATTCGATGTCGAATCGGTATAATCTTCTTTGGTAATTTCAAGGCCGGCCTGGGCCTTTAAATTCTTGTTCTGTTCAGCAATAATCGTTTTGTAATAACCCAGACCAAAATTCAGACGGGTTTCGTAGCCTGCAAATCTGTCTTTAAGTCCTCCGGCTTCAACATAAATTGAATTTTTTGGATTTTTGACGAATTCACCGATAACTCCAAGCTTCTTTTTGTCTGCACTGATGTCGCCGGCAGATTTGCCATAATGAAAAAGGCCGTCATAAAGGAGATTGAACTTATCACTTCGACGCTCTTTAAGGTTGAAATCGAAATTGATCTTTTCTTCTTCGGTATTACCAGTGGTGTCGCTGTAGCCAAGGGAAAGGCGCCCCTCAAGAGGCGCAGCCGGTGAACTGACCGGCAAAGCTGCGACTAAAGCTGCTAAAATAAATGTTTTAAGCTGTGATTTTTTCATTGTTTGCCTCGTTTTATGGGTATCTACTTGAAACAATCGGCAAACAGGCGGTCTTTCATTAAAAATGTGTCGCAAAAAAACCGAAATTTTCAGTTTTTCAGGGTAAATTAAATGAGGCAGCCCGGTTGTCGCTATTTGTAGAGTCGGCGCCCCTGATTATCATAGACAATGAAGGCTGGAAAATTGCGCACCCGAATGCGATGAACCGCTTCCATACCAAATTCGGGAAAATCTATGACTTCGCACGAAAGTACGTTTTCTTTGGCAATCAAGGCTGCTGCCCCACCGATAGTGCCCAGATAAAACGCATTGTGCTTTTGGCATGCCTCGACGACCGATTCGGCGCGATTGCCTTTTGCCAGCATAACCAGAGATGCACCCTGACTCATGAAGAAATCTGCATAGATATCCATGCGCTGGGCGGTGGTTGGCCCGAAACTGCCTATTGCATAGCCGGGCGGAGTTTTGGCCGGTCCCGCATAATATACCGGGTGTTTTTTAAAATAATCGGGAATTGGCTTGCCTTCGCGCGCCATTGCGTAAATTCGGGCATGAGCCATGTCTCTGGCAACAATCATGGTTCCGTTCAACAAAACCATATCACCGGCCTTGTGCCGGGCAAGCTGGCTTTGAATCTCATTCATGGGTCGGTCAAGATCGATTTCCGGCAGCTTTTCATTTTCAACCAGGCATTTGGCCAGAAGCCGTGACGGGTTTCGGTCAAGAACTTCAAGAAAAGCTCCTTCAGCTGTGATTTTCCCAAGTATATTACGATGGGCGCTGCAGGAAACACCAACCGAAACCGGGCACGATCCGGCATGACGGGGCAATCTGATTACTCTTGCATCAAGCACCAGATGCGACCCACCGAACTGGGCACCCCAGCCGCTGGCAGCAGCGATTTCGCAGGCGCGCTTTTCCCAATTGTGATCGCGAAAGGCTTTCCCGGTGCCATCACCATGGTGTGGCAAATCGTCAAGAAATCCGGCAGAAGCAAGTTTCATGGTTTTCAGATTCTGTTCGGGCGAGGTGCCGCCAACTACCACAACCAGCGTGTAAGGCGGGCAAGCTGCCACACCAAGGCCGTTTATTTTTTCTTCAAGAAACGCCGCAAACGCTTCTTCGTTTAAAAGGGCGCGGGTTCCCTGGTGCAGAAGGGTTTTGTTGGCAGAACCGCCACCCTTGGCCATAAAGAGAAAGTGGTATTCGTTGCCTGGCGCAAAGCTGATATCAATTTGGGCCGGCAGATTGTTGCCCGTGTTGCTTTCGCTGAACATGTCGGTAGCGGCAACCTGAGAGTATCTCAGACAATTATTCTGCCAGGCATTTTCTACGCCACGCTCAAGCGACTTCTCGTCAGTTCCGCCGGTAATGACTCTTTCGCCCCGCCAGGCAAATATTGTCGCTGTTCCTGTATCCTGACAAAGCGGAAGCTTACCTTCAGCTGAAATAATGGCATTGCGCAGTAAAGACCGACATACGAATCGCTCGTTTTCTGAAGCGGCCGAATCTTCGACCACCCCGGCAAGTTCGTCAAGATGATCAGGCCTGAGAAAGAACGACACATCATGAAAGGCTTCGTTGGCGAGGTTCTCGATAACTTCGGGGTCTATGGCGAGAAAGCTCTGGCTGTCGAGTTGCTTTACCGAAACACCTGTGTCTGAAATTTTTCTGAATTGTCGTTCTTTCATTGTCGAAATTTACCTTTCAGCAGAAACTTTTTGGCAGAATTTAAAATGCTCATTCATCAAAATAAACCAGGTCTTCAATGCCGGCGCGATATTTTTTGCCAACCATACCAACCAGCATGTATTCTTTCCAGATCGGGTCATAGACGAATTCTTTATGCAGACGAAAATTTTCGATCTCGCCTGATTTCTTCACGTGAGTGCGCGCACCGGTGCAGTACATTTCCCATTCACCGATTGTTATACTGTCTTTTTTACTTGTTCCGATCGGCACATTCATCGCGATTACTTCTTTAACCTTTTGTTCAAGCTTTTCGATATCGATGTCGGGCTTCTCAGGAAACTTGATGGCAAAACCATGCTTAACGTCAGAATGAAGAACACGGCGTTTGTAGTTGTAGTCAGTGGCAAGAATATAACTGGTGATATCTTCGGCTGAATGCGCCATATTGCGGTAACGGGTCGTTTTTTCAACGACATTTTTCAACGAATCAGGAAGTGGCCCGAGAATTGTCGGACGAGCGACCAGAACTTCGTCACCAATGGCGAACAATATCTGGGCGTTGAAACCAAGTGCATCATAAATCAGGTCAAAATGCTCGATCACAACTCTGCGACCGTTTTCAACCACCAGATTCACCGCTTCAACAATTTCGAACTTTTGTTTGAACGCAAGCTCGTAGCGAACATCGAGATGAAAAGTGTGGGGCGCGAAAAAATCATCAGGGCGAAAATCATAAATCGGGGTCGGTTTAACGTTTACCCCGTCATCATCATTGGTAAGCTCTAGACCGGGGAAAAGCCCTTTGATCAGGGTCGATTTTCCCGATCCTTCTGCGCCGATGATACCGATCAGCAGATCGGTCGGTTTAAGGTAGCGATTTGCCAGCTCGTCAGCCAGAACATAAAGTCGGGGGCGACCACGTGGCGCATAATAAACTGAATAAATCAGGGTTTCAAAATGTGATTGGTTTTTATACCAGAATGAACTTTGCGGCATGTTAAAACTCTATCTTTAAAAGCGGTGCGTGCTGTTGAGCTCCGTAAATATCCGTTTCACCCGGAGCCCCTGATGGCATGGGTCGCTTGATCGTTATTTTGACTGCATTTGCGGGGGCAAACCAGACGATACCGATGATATCTTCGCGTTTTATCTGCAATAGTTCAGCCATTTTTTCTTCATTTATGATTTGCCGGCTTTTAAACAATTCGAAATATTCAGCGTTTTTGAAAATAATATCGAAAGTCAGCTCAAATGGGCCGGCATTCTTGGACCTGATTACCTTTGCGGCTTCGAGTATGCTTTTTTTCATTTCAGGACTCCTTTACCAATTCGCCGTTAACGAGTTCTTCGACCCTAACCTGAAAAAGTTTTTCATCGCCGGTTTCAAGCAGGTGATAAAGTGAAAATTCGTATACCTTTCCCATTCCTATGTCAGATGGTGAAAATGGAAAAGCGAGATTTCCCGCGGTTGAAATTCTGCCCTCGTAACCGTAATGCAGAAGAGTAGAACGGGCAACACTGCAAAGAGTGTCGGCCTGCGCCTGTGTCGGGCACAATGCTTCGATAATGATGCACAATTCATGAGAACCTGTTTCTTTTTGCGGCTCTAGTGGTCCCATTACACCATTTTTGCCGTAAACATGAAAAAACAGACCTTGTGCCTGATCGTTTTCCTGGGCCATTTCTCCAAGCTGCTGTCTGACTTCGTCTATAATGGTGTCTATGTTGGCGATCATTATAGGGTCACGGGTTCCGGCAATGCTGATGCTGCGAAAGCCGATCGGGCGAGCTCCTTCAAGCTTGATTCTATAAGTTTCGTCAGCTACAAAGCGGCTGCCTTTGACTTCTACACGTCCATCACCTAAGTCAGAGAAAGAACATTTTTCAAGATCGATCATTCCACCGGGACCAGGCAAATGATAAGGGTCTGATTTCTCGTAAAGGGTGTGTGCGGCGGCAGATTCGCAGGTGAACTTGCGCTTGGGGCTCAAGGCTTCGAGTATGAATGAATCTTCTGTGAGAGTGCCCAGCGCACAATCGGCACCCGAGCCTGGAGTGGCAGCAATGGCGGCGCATTCAAGAATTTTACCCATATGTAAAGCCAGACCCGGGTCATAGCCTTTCATAATCGGTAAAGCAGCAAAAACAGCCGGATCATAGCAGCGACCGGCAAGAACGACCTGACACCCGGCTTCAAGGGCGTCTGCGACTGGCTCAGTTCCAATTTGCGCTACCAGATAAGTAGTTTCGTCTACCATGGATTCGGTCAATTCGTGTACACATGCAAGCGGGCTGATTTTGCCTTCGGCAAGAGCCTGCTTAACTCTCTGTTTTTCGACATCTGCAGGAATTACACCCATTTTGAAACTCAGTTTTTCTTCCTGGGCAATTTCAAGAACGATTTGTCTGCACCATTCGAGATGAACTGATGCCCCTGAACCGCCTGCGGTGCCAACAACGACCGGAATATTTTTTGCAACCCCTGCCTTGATCATATAACGCAGGTCTCTTTTTACAAACGCTCTGTCGGTAAAAGGCTTGCCGGCACCCAGATAAAAGGGGCCAGGGTCAGTTGAACCGGCATCGACGGCTATCAAATGAGGTTTTCGCTCTATTCCTTTTTTGAATGAACTTTCCGGAAAGCCATAACCAAGAATGGCTGTGGGTGATAAAACTCTGAATTCTTTTTGATTGCTCATCAGCTAACTCCGTTTCTAAGACGCAAAACCGCCAAAATTCGCTCAAGTTCATTGTTTACGATGGTGTAACCTTCGTCGAATCCCATGCCCGGTTTGGCAAGCATACGATCTGCACGCGCAGCAACCGCGAGATGAACGCATATTCTCGCAGAAACATCGGTTTCGTTGCATGTTCCACCCTGATAGGCTTCCATGCCGGTTTTTTTGCAGTACAGAATGCTTTCAACGATGTTTTGAATACCGCCCAGGTCAGGAGTTTTTATTTGCACCATATCGCAGGCGTTGGCATCGCAAAAATCGCGAACATCTTCGTAGGTATTGCACCACTCGTCGGCGACTATTTTCACCTGAGAGCCCATGTTGCGAAGCTTTTGCGTGATACCTGCAAGGTTTTCAATCTGCAGGTTCTTTTCTTCCATGTCGACCGGACCTTCTATGTAAAGGGGCAGACCACCGGCATGCTTTTCTAGTGACGCGAGATAATCTACTATTTTGTCGATGTTGTAATCGAATATCGGACCTATGTTTCCGTAGACGTCGATATGCAGAGCCGGCTTATATTCAGGGGTTGCTCGCAACTTTTCGATTCTTGCAACCAGCCATTCGATATATTCGCGAAGTTTTTCGCCATTCCTTCCCAGCTTTTCATCGATGTTGTTGATCAGACCATGCGGAAGAACTTCAACGCCTTTTATGACCATTTTGTCGACATTTTCATAACGGTTGTCGCCGGTTTGCCCGAAAATAGGCACCCTTTCGGCTACTACCGGCAATTCATATTCTTTACATATAACTTCGCATGGCATAAGTTTTTCTGCCTTTGCTTTCGCGTCGAGCAGAGCCTGAGTCAACCCGTAGCGCAAAGCAGAATGAAGATTTTTGCCTTCTATCTGCAGATTGGCGAATTTTTGCGCCAAATCCCGAAAGCTGCCAAGTTCGCAGCCTTCAAGCAATGGTTTTATATGCTTGTTCAAAAATGGTATGTATTCTTCTGCCAGAAACAAAGGGTCTCTGCCGCCGGCACCCGAGTATTGAACCGCGGCGCAATCACCGATGGCTATCTGGCCATCTTCAAGTATCAGAATGACCGAAATGCTTTGTCCGGCCTGACGAATACGACTGAATTTTTCGGTTACGGGTTCACCGGTGTAAACAAAACCGTCATGACGAGCGCCATTCTTGATTGCACGCTGATCATCGAAGAAAAAAGCCGAGTTTCCCTGCGAAAAAACTGCCTGTTTTATTTTCATTTGGGCCTCCCCACAAGTCTTCCTTTGCTGATGGCGTAGATGTCATCGGTTACCATTTGAAAACAGACCTGTCTGCCTTCTGCTGCGGCCCTCTCTTCGAGTTTTCCACGATGGTAGTCCATTATTTCATCATCGAGAGCAAGATTTCCCTTGTTGAAAACTCTTATAAATCCCTCATTGTCACGCATCGGAAGAATTTTACCCTGATTGTGAACTGAGGGTGCGAACGGCACATCCATCGCGCCTGCGGCAAAAGCTGCAATTACTCCGGCTTCGACATCGCCGTTTCCAAGTCGGTAAATTGCATTCATGATGCAACGCACTTCTTTTTCGATCTGGTCGATTTCGGCCTGATGCTTGCGACCGATCGGAAAAACCTGATCGCGAAGCATATTTATTGCCTGTCGGGTACATTTCAACCCCTGGGCATTAGCTTCTTTGGTTGGTATACCCATTGCCTCGTGTGGCGATTTTACGATTACCTTGTCGGCCCCGGCCAGAACAGCGACACTGGCACCCCAGCTAATCACTGAAAAAGCTTTTGCTTCATCTTCCGGAAAACCGCCCATCCATTGATGAAAAACCGTGGTCAGTTCATAATCGTCGAAACCTTCGCGGGCAAAGAATTCTCGTGCAAGATTTTTAAGAGAAATAAGAGCGGCAAGATCCTGGAACAGGTTACCACCCTGGCCATAGCCCAGAGTGATCGATTTAACTCCCTGACGCAAGGCCAGAATGCCTTCTACGATAGCGACCACATGGCTTACGAATGGCGGCACCAGTGTGCCGGTCAATGGACTAAAAGGTTCACGGTTGATGCGAACGCCGTTTTCTTCATAAATACCCACGAGTCTGTCTACATATTTCCAGTCATCGATAGACTTTTGCAGCGGCACTTTTTTGGCATAGGGAATGTTGTATGAAATTCCGCCGCCTTCATAGCTGGTAAAGCCCCCTGCCAAAGTTATTTCGGCCAGCAGGCGCGCATCAGGGGTGCCATGGCGCACCTGAATCGGCGATTTGACGGCTTCGGTAACCTGGCGACACCCGGCAAGCCCGTGGTTTACGGCAGGAAAACCATTCAGCAGTGAAGTTCTGGCCTGCAGCGACTTTTCTATGCCGACGGCGGCTTCCTGATAGCGGTTTTGCCTGGTATAAGCGTCGATTGTTGTGGGTAAAAGGTCTGCCCCACCTTCTGTTTCGAGGTATTGCAGAAGTTTTATGTGGTCCTGAATCAGGGCCACACCGGCACGCGGTTGAATCAGAGTTTCTTTGTTCTCTGATGCCTGGCGCATAGCAACAGCGAAGTTCTTTTCTGGTGGAATCTGCTTTTGATAGGCGATTCCTTCTTCAAGGGAAAGATCTTTGCCGGTGGGCCATGTCAGCAGAATTTCCTGACGAATTTTATCGAAGTTTTCACGGCTTAGCATAAATGAATTCACTACGAATGGGCTCCTTGAGTGATAGTTGAACAACAGTTTCCGTTTACGAGAGCTGGGTTGTTTAAAACTTTTATTTTATGATTGTTTTGTTTGAGCTTTAATGAAGCAACTGCAGTGTTTGCCGACTGCAACGGATATGCCGCTGCCAGGTTTCCCAGTAATGGCCAAAGGTAGTCGGCATCAACATAATAAGAAAAGTCTGTCGGAAACAGCGGCTTTTTTAAAGAGGATTCGGAATCTTGTTGCAAGCTGACCGAAGAATTCAAGATATGGTCAGAGGCGGCAAGATACCCTCCGCTGCCGACAATTTTGTCTATCTTACGAAGATCTTTTCCGCGTTGAGCCAGAACCGGGCCCGAAGTGGTAAAAACCTCCTCTACCGAGCCTGCATGCCGAAGCATCGCGTTGTTGATACAAGCCTTGGCCAGCAGCTGGTCAAACAGCATTTCGTTTGCATTTTTTCTGTCAGGCAAATGGCTGGGGTTATGGTTTAACTTTTCAATATATTCAGACATTAAATTCAATTTCAGGTCATATTGGGCCAGCTCATTTTCAAACATGCTTTCAGCAAGAGATAAAACGGAATTTGCGCTGACCCGCATGCCCAGATCGCCTTCTACAGTTCTTTTCGCTTTTGGTTCAAGAACGCCTTTCAAGACAGTGCCAGAGTCTGGGTGGTATGAGTCTGAGAAAGAATAAAAGTCAGTGGTTGCACCGCCCATATCGATCAGGGCGAAATTCTGCCAATCATCACGGTATTTTCCGATGGCTTCTACCAGATTAAAAACCGCCAGAGGGGTCGGAACCGGCTGAATTCCAAACCGGGTTACCAACGTATCGAGGCCTTTTCCAGATACGATTCTATCAAGAAATACTTCGCGAATCTTGCTTCTGGCCGGTTCAAGATTAAGCTGGCCAAAGTCTGGCATTATGTTTTCGCTAAAGCGCAAATCTTTTTCGGCAAGAATTTCGGCGATTTCGTCTTCGACCTGATTGTTGCCGGCATAGATAATAGTGCCTTCGAAATTCGAAGCGGCCAATGCCATCGAATTTTCTCGCACATAGCGTTCATTGCCGCCGTTAGTGCCGCCACAAAGCAAGAGAATGTCAGGTTGTTCCTGCTCGATTTGCCCGATGTTTCGCTTATTAAGTCGATACGGAAAAGCGGCGCAAACTCTTGCGCCCGCCGAAAATGCGGCCAATCGAGCGATATGAAGAGTCATTTCGGGCACAAGGCCAACTACCGCGACCCGCAGCCCGCCTCTGGCCGATGATGAAAAGAAAACCGGTGGCAGGTTCTGGTCATTGCCCTGCAAACCGACATTGACATCTACCTGCTTCAAGGCTTCGAAAAACCCGTTTGGCAGGTAATCGACACTGGTTGGCACAACCGAACGTTTTTCAAGGATGAAATGATCGTTGTCGGCCACGAATCGGGCGGCTTTGGTCCAGGTTGAACCAATGTCGACACTTATAAAGTCTTTTTCAGTCACAATCTTTTTTTGCCTCGAGGTCACCATTTAAAAGTTCCACGACCTTTTCAAGTTCACAATCAGGGCCGAAAACCCGGTCATAGCCCATTTTTAAAAATTTTCTTTCAACTTCATCGGGCGGGGTTTTACCGACAACCAGATTGCCGCCGACATAAAGAAGAATGTTTTCAAGGCCTTTCTCTATGCATTTTTCACGCAAACCGGCGCAATCTATTTCTCCGTGCCCATACAGTGAAGAAACCAGAATCACTCTGGCATCAGTTTCGATGGCAGCATCGATAAACTCTTCCTGGCTGACCATGACACCAAGGTTGGTCACTTTAAACCCTGATTCTACGAAAAATGCTTCAAGAATCTTGTTTCCTACCGAATGACAATCAAAGCCAATAACCCCTAAAACAACATTGATCATATTGATTTCCTTGTTTTGTTCAATAAATTCCTGACCAGATCTTCCAGGTGCAGGAGTGAGCCACGTTCCATTTCATAGGCAAAATCGATCACGTTGCCGCCATTGCGTCTAAAACCGCTTATAATCGGCAAAAAAGATTGATTGAGCTGAGCCGCAAACCCCGGTGGCATCACGAGTATATGTTTGTCGAGAACAAAGTCTGATAATTCCTGGGCATTAGCATTCAACAAAGAGAAGCCCGTGATTTTTGCAGTTACTTCTGACTTTTTCAACCAGGTTTCAATGATTTCAAAAAAACGTTCGCTTTGAAAAAGAACACCGACTTTTACATCGTCAGGTATTTTTGCCATTGCCAACAAGGTAGAAGAGGTAGGAGAAACAATTACAGGCACGCATTTTTGCGAATGCGCGGGAACTATTCGGCGCAAGTGTTCTATGTGATTTGTTGTGGTTAAGATTAAATCGAAAGGTGCAAGCAACAGCTCTGGGTCGGCGCAGTTTTCCAGTTCGGAAAAAAGGATCTGGGCCAATGAAGTTCTTGTTAAGACGGCGATCTGCTGACGATAAATTCCCAGGGCTTCGGGGTTGCAGTCGACCGCGGCAATGCGGAATTTCGCAACTTCTTCTTCGCGCTGAGCAAGACAAAGACTAAACAAATCAGAGATTTCACGATAGGTCAGGTCAAAATTTTCCAGTTCGGTGATGGTTTCGAATATTTTCTTTTGCGCCTTGCTCATTCGATTTGTATCTTCTTTGCCTGGCAAGATACCACCAACAACGATTGAACCCCGACCCCTGGTAGCTACGATCATTTTTTGCTGGGCAAGTAAATCATAGGCTTTTTTTACCGTGCCCCTGGCAACCTTCAGTCTTTCTGCAAGCTCGCGTTCGGGGGGCAGGCGCTCGCCGCCGCAAAGGCGACCATTGTTAATCAATCTGGTCACATGGCGGCAAATTTGTTTATAAACCGGAATTCCGGTTTTGGTATCAATTTTTAATGTCAACATGATTGGTATAGACCTTTACGATATTGTATATACCAATTCGCATCTAAAGTCAATTCTGATAAAACACCGAAAAATAGCGTTGCTTTTTACGGAAAATCTTCGTGCCGGTATTTGCGCCGCTTACGCAACTTCGGCGTCTCTTGACTCTGGCTTCTCAACCTTCTCATAACGCGCCGAAACCCCGACGAGTCTCCATCCATGGAGACCGTCGAGGTCTCCCGTCATCCTGACGGTCGACGT
>JASURT010000049.1 GCA_030446435.1 Candidatus Ozemibacter sp. | reverse complement strand
TTCGAAAATCGTGAGTTAAAGCAACAGGAGCTGAAAATTGAAACTGGCAACCCTTTGTTACATTCGAAACGATAACAAAATACTTCTTTTACATCGCAACAAAAAAGAAAACGACATTCATGCCGGTAAATATAACGGGCTCGGCGGCAAGTTCGAGCAAGGAGAAACTCCTGAAGCCTGTGCTCGCCGCGAAATTTTTGAAGAATCTGGTCTTGTTGCCGAAAGTCTTGATCTCCGTGGCTTCATAACCTTTCCAAAATTTGCCAGAGGCGAAGATTGGTATGTTTTTATTTTTGTAATTGATAAAGTTTCCGGAGAGCTTATCGATTCACCAGAAGGCACTCTTGAATGGGTTGAAGAATCTAAATTGGGTTCATTGAATTTTTGGGAAGGTGATCGAATTTTTATGCCCTGGCTTTTTGAACAAAAGCGTTTTTCTGCGTGCTTTGTCTATGAGTCGGGAAAGCTCGCTGACTATTCAGTGCATTTTTACGCCTGATTTTATGCGCCGCCCTTTTCGTCAGGGTCCTGGGCCCAGACATTTTCAAAGCCGAGATTTTCAACCAGCTCGAGAACCTCGACATACTCGTCAGCGGTTATAGGTCTGTTTATCATCTCGTGATGATGAGCTTTATGAGCCGGAAAATACTGACTCATCAAGCTGATATGAACCTGGGTGCCAAGAGTGTTTTTGAGCCAGTTAAAAGATTCGCGGCTGCCGGCAAGGCTATGCGGTAAAACCAGGTGTCTGATTATCAGGCCATGAGTGGCAATTCCATTGTTGTCCAATTTCAATTCCCCGACCTGACGGTGCATTTCGATCAGGGTGGCGCGGTTGTTTTCAACATAGTCAGAACATTGGCTTAATTGCCCGGCGACCTGATTATCAGCGTATTTGATGTCGGGAATGTATATGTCGACTATGCCTTCAAGCAATGAAAGAACCTCAAGGCTCTCGTAACCTGAACAATTGTAAACGATGGGCAACTCTTGTGCTTTTCGAGAAGCGCCCAGCCAGGCCTCGAGTAATAGCGGAATCACGTGAGTCGGGGTGACGAAGTTGAAGTTATGTATTCCTTCATCAGCCAGTTTTGAAAAAATATCGGCCAGCTTGTCTGGCGAAAACTCCTTGCCTCCGCCTAATTGACTGAATGGAAAATTCTGGCAGAAAATGCAGCCCAGAGTGCAATTTGAAGCAAAAATAGTGCCTGACCCCAAAGTGCCTGAAATGGGGGGTTCTTCTCCCCGGTGGTGGGCCCATGAAGCGACCTTGATTCTGTCGGTGCTTCGGCAAAAGCCGGTTTCGCCGGCAAGTCGGTTGACCAGACAATTTCGCGGGCAAAGGCGACAGGGGCTCATTAAATCGAGCAGTTTTGGTAAGCGCTGTTGTATAAGTTCAGCTTTATTCATTTCAGGGGTTAGAGGTTTTGACGAGTTTATTCCCGAATTATGATTACGCCGCGGGCATCTGCTTCTTCGCGGGCAAGATCTGTGACTATTGCACTTGCCGATATTTTGAGGGGTTCGAGAGATTCTGATGCGACAATCACATCGTCTCTGGTTATGAATTGTCGGTTGCTCTCAGGCGGAAGCTGGGCATTGATCTGTTTTTGCCTGATGATTTTGGCGGTTATTTCTTCGAGGTTGGAAAAATTGAAGCTTGCCACAGTGCCTGAAAGAATTCTTTCCCAGTGTTGGCGATAAATTCTTATGAGATGCGGGTTCATGTGGCTTTCAAGCGATGGTATGAACTGGTCATTGAGAAGAATGGGCTTGCCAAGCGCCGCTGCTTCAAAAAGAATGCTTGTCGGAAAAGAGTCCTGAATGCCAAGTGCGAATTTGGCCAGTGTATTAAGGCTGAGCGGATAAACCAGAATCAGATCGTAGGTGTTTAGCCGTAATAAAAGCTTTTCGCTGTCGGCTCCCACCCATGTCTTGAACGAAAAACTCAGTTTGCGAACCCAGCCTCGATCCTGGGCAGACTTTGAAACGGCGATTTCGGCCGGGGCAAAGTTCGCCGGAAAATCGGTGTTTTCGACAGGAAAAAACTGCCCGACTTCGGGGCAACAGTAGATGACAAGCGGTCTTAGCTTTGTAGTAGGGGTTTCGCTGACCAATTTCATGACCCTGATAAAATACCTTTAATGGCAGAATAAAGTCAATTTTTATGCAATTAATATATCGATTCAATCGACAATTTTTTTGATTTTTTTCTAACTCTGCTGAGAAATATTCCGGTGGGTATGTTATATTTTGTGAACAAACAGTTCTTTAAAACATGAAGGGTAAGGTATGAAAACAGATTTTCTCAAAGGATCATGGGTTGCCCTGGTGACCCCCTTTAAAGATGATTTTTCGATAGATTTTGATGCGGTTGAAAAAATGGTGCGGTTTCATCTCGAGGCCCAAACCGATGGTTTGCTTGTTTGTGGCACCACAGGTGAAGCCGCTACGATGACCTTTGCCGAAAAAGAAGCGCTGATGAAGTTCGTGCGCAAGATGGTTGGCAACAAAGTGCCGATTATGTTCGGCTGTGGCTCGAATAACACTGCTACTTCGGTCGAACTTACTTCTAAAGCCGTTCAACTCGGTGCCGATGCTGTTCTGGTCGTAACTCCATATTACAATAAGCCACCTCAGGCCGGTTTGGTAGCCCATTTTACCCAGGTTGCCGAAGCAACCAGTCTACCGGTGGTTTTGTATAACGTGCCTGGCCGAACCGGATGCAATATGCTACCCGAAACCGTTGCTCAACTGGCTAAAATTCAGAATGTGGTGGCGGTAAAAGAAGCTTCGGGCAATCTGAATCAGGTGATGGAAATTATCCGTCTGGTTCCTCGCGATTTTAGATTGTTTTCGGGTGAAGATGCTTTGAATTTGCCGATTATGGCCTGTGGCGGAACCGGAACCATTTCAGTCACCGCTAATGTCGCTCCGAAAATGATGAAAAGATTTAACGATTTCGCTCTCGACGGAAACCTCGAGGCTGCTCGTCAGGTTCATTACCAGCTCCTTGACCTGCATAGAAATCTTTTTTGCGAAGCAAACCCGCTTCCGGCAAAATCGGCATTGAAAACACTCGGTTTAATGGGTGATGCCGTTCGGTTGCCCTTGTGCAAACCATCTTATGAGACAGAAGAATTGATGAAGAAAACCATTGTGGGCCTGGAGTAAAAATTGCAAGCAGCGTTTGATCTAATTCTGGCAGTTTTCAGAGATATTTCTCTGATCGATATTCTCGATATGGTTCTTGTCAGCTATGGCATTTACCGGGCTTTGCTGTTCATTGAAGGCACACGCGCCTATAACCTGCTTAAGGGGCTGGGTATTATTCTTGTATTGTTGGTAATTACCAAAGATCTGGATTTCAATACCGTAAGCTGGATTTTATCTAATGCGTTGCCAACGGGCTTTCTTGCTTTGGTCGTTATTTTTCAGCCCGAATTACGTCGAGTGCTTGAAGATATCGGAAAAGGCGGGTTTCTGGCTGAACAGCTGGTTGCAGAAGATTCGATACCAGAAATGGTTGAAGAAATCTGCAAAACCATTGAATCATGCTCTAAGAAAAGAATAGGGGCTCTTATTGTCTTTGAACAGGAAATCGGTCTTAAAGATTTCATCGACAATGGAGTTTCGATGCACAGCCGAATTACATCAGAGCTGCTGAATACTATTTTCATGCCATTTACGCCATTGCATGACGGCGCGGTAATCGTTAAGGGGCCGTATCTTGAGGCCGCAAGCTGCTTTCTGCCGACAACAAGTAATCATAACGAGGTTGCCAAAGAGTTGGGTTCAAGGCATCGCGCGGCTATCGGTATAACCGAAATTACCGATGCACTTGTTCTCGTTGTCAGCGAAGAAACCGGAACAATTTCAAAAGCCAGTGGCGGCAAATTGACTCAGGGGCTGACCATGGATCGTGTGAAGAAACTGGTTACAGCATCATTCAACCGGGTTAAACGAAGAAAAAGGATTTTTTCAGGCAAATGAGCGATAGATTAGGACTAAAAATTATTTCGATATTGCTGGGTATTTTTGCCTGGACATACGTAAACCTTGTGATACCACCACAGGTTCGAAGAACCCTGCGCACCGAAATAGAGTATAGAAATATGCCTGAACTTATGCGCATTTCGCCTCGTAACCCCAGAGTAGAAATCGAGATTGAAGGAAGTAGAAGAGACTTTATCATCTCGGGTTCAGAAAAAGCACAGGCTTCGGTTGATCTTTATAATCTCAGACCCGGCAAGGCGATTTTGCCGGTTAAGGTAACGTCTTCTTCAGGGCTTACGGTTAAGTCGGTCAACCCTCCACAGATTCAGGTCGATGCCACTGCACTGATTCGGCGTGAGTTTCCGGTTGCAGTTGAAATTCAGGGCCAGCCCGCCGAAGGTTACCTGGCTGAAGAACCTCGAATTTCGCCGGAAAAAGTCCTTCTCGAAGGACCTGAAATCATCATGAAAAGAGTTAAATCCTGCCAGGTAGAAGTTGTATTGGATCAGGTAAAAAACTCGATAAGTGAAAGCCGAACCGTGGCTGTTTTTCTTGACGTCGGTGCAAGTCAGGGCGAAATCAAGGTTGTGCCCGAAAAGGTAAGCATAGATGTGACGGTTAAACAGGGTTACCCCAGAAAAATTGTGCCCATGGCCAAACCGGTTTTCATAAACAAGCCACCTGAAGGCAAAAAGCTTGAAGATTACAAGGTTTACCCTGACAAATTAATGATTACGGGCCCGGGTCGGCTTCTCGATCAAATGACAGAGCTGACCTACAATCCCATCGATCTGGCAAAACTTCCTGATTCTGCCACTCAAAGTCTCAGACTTGAGTTCCCGGGTGAAAAAGTAAAAATGGTCGGTTCTGCTTCGCCTTATATTGATATTAAGCTGGCCGATACCAAAATAACCCGAGTCGAAGACGGGTTGTCGTTTGAATTGAAAAAAGCCGAAAATCAGCACACAAGTGTTTCGGTTTCATCTTACTCGATCGAACTGGAAGGCTTTTTCAAAGACCTTGAAAAAATCAGAACCGCCAGATTGCAGATGATTCTCGACATTGAAAAAATGAAGCCGGGAGTGTATGACGTTCCGCTGACTGTTCCTGCCGGACTGCCTGAAAACGTCAAGGTGCTTCGCATCATTCCCGAAACCGTTAAAATTGAAATCACCCAGCTTCAAAACCAGGGTGGGGCGTCTGAATCGCCCGCTAATGCCTCTGAACCGGCAAAAATCAGCCCAACTGAAGACTCACAGACCCCTTGAGGTTTGACAGAACAGGACTAAAAATGGAACAAAATTTAAATTATCTGATCGATATTTTTGGAAACTCTGCCAAAGAAAGAAAGGTCGAGTTGTTGGCAAAGATCGCCAAAGATAAAAGTGAACGTGTTTTGCAGTTCCTGGTGAATTGTCTTGCCGATGAAAGCTGGATCGTTAGAAAGAAGGCGGCCGAATATATCAAGGAATATGGCGATACTGCGGTGCCGATTCTTTCAGGGGCTTTGAACTCTTACAGTCTTGATATCCAGCACTGGTCTTTGCAGATCCTCGGAAATTGCGGGGCTAAAGGAATTCCTGCGATTTTGAGAGCGATGAAAAGTCCGAACGAAGAGATGCGCTTTTTTGCCTGCACGGCCCTTGGAAAAACTCCAATTGCCCAGGGTGTGACTGCTTTACTTCGTGCGCTTGGCGATGATAAATGGCGGGTAAGAAAATCGGCTTCAGATGCTCTCGTTAAATATGGCGAGGCTGTAATTGCGCCGTTACAGCAGGTTTTAAAGAATACAAATGACGAAGATATAAGATTTTGGACCATCAAAACTCTTGGAAAGCTTGGCCCGAAAGCTCAGAAATTTTTGCTTGAAGCCTTGCGCAGCGGCGATAAGAAGACGAGATACGTCATTGCCGCAGCTTTGGGCGAATCGGGCGATCAGAGAGTCATTAAGGTTTTGATCGAATCTTTGGCCGACCCCGACTGGACCATTCGCAAAAGCGCAACCATAGCGCTTGCAGAAATAGGTGAAAATGCCGTTGGCATGATGCTTGAATATCTCAGAGGGCCGAACGAAGATATTCGCGATGGCTGTCTGCGGGCATTGGTAAACACGGGTGATAAAGGTTTGCAGCGACTTTTTGATGAGATAGTGAAAATGGACGATAATCAACGCTATCTGATTCGCAAATCCATTGTAAAAATAGGCTCAAGAGTGGTCGAATCGCTGATGCGCCTTTTCAAATTCAAAAACCCCGAAATACTTTCGTTTTCTGCTTCGGCTTTGGGCGAAATCGGTAATCCAAGGGCTGTGCCGGTTTTGATAACCGGGCTGTCACACGAAGACTGGAATGTTCGCAGAACCTGCGCCTATGCACTTACAGAAATCGGTGAACGCGGAGTTGAAAAAATTGCCGAAGCTCTTAAAAGCGCGAATGACGATGTTCGTTACTGGGTAACGCGAATTCTTGAAAGCATTGGTGAACCGGGTGTTCCTTATCTGGTTAAAGCGCTGAAAGACCCAAATCGCGAAATCAGATTTTTTGCGGCCAAAGCTTTGGCCGGTTCATTCGATCCAAATGTTGTGCGCCATCTTATCGATTCTCTGTCAGATGAAGTCTGGAGCGTGAGAAAGGTTGCCGCCGAAAGCATTACCCGCCAGGAAAACCTTGAAATAGAAGATCTGTTACGCAGTATTTCAAGTGACAATGAAGACGTGCGTCATTGGGTCGGGCAGATACTTTCAGAGATTGGCCCGAGATACCTGCCCAGAATTATTGAGCTGATGCGTAAGGGTGACGCTGAATTAAGATTGTATGCCGTTCAGGCGGCAGGTTTGATCGAGACCCCTGAACTCACTGAACCACTGATCGGCGCATTAAGAGACGATAGCGAATGGGTGCGCACTTACGCAGCGATATCGCTTGGGCAAACCGGTGATTCGCGTGCTATTATTCCTTTGATCAGAAGTTTTTCTGATCGTAATGCAGATGTTCATCGAAATATCGTTTTGTCTTTTGCCAATCTTGGCGAGGAAGTCTATAAAGAGTTGATCAAATGCATCGAAGGCGATGATCTCGAGCTGAAAAAGAATGCCGCCATTGCATTTGCCGAAATGGGCGATGAACGCGGTGTTGACCATATTGTCATGCTGATGGAAGACCCTGAAGAGTCAGTTCGCGCTGCTGCAGCTGAAGCTCTTGGTTTTTTCCCATGTATCAAGGCAAAAACTATTTTAACCGAAGCTCTTGAAGACAAATCGCTTAAGGTGCGATTGAGTGTTATCAGGTCCCTTGGCAAAATGAACAGCGAACCTGAAATTCTCGTTTTGATCAATCATATGGCCAAATCGCGTGATGACAGAGAGTCGCGAACTGTTAAAAGAACTCTTGCAGAAATAGCTTCAGAAAATCCCGACCTGTTTATCGGGCTTTTCGCTAATGAGCATAACAATATCAGAAGTTGTGCCTGTGAAGCCCTGGTAACCGCAGGCATGGAAGTAATGTCGAGATTGACCGAAGTTGCCGCAGAAAGTGAAGACGAAACGGTCGTTTTCTGGTGCAAAAAGGCGATCAAGCAGATAAAAGAGCCCAAGGAGACCCTCTTTTATGGTTGAAAAAAGAAGCCAGGCAGAGCTTGATGCCTGGCTGAAGCTGGCCGGTATGCCCTGGCTTGGAGCCACTGTTAAAGCCGGATTGTTGAAAAAGTTCGGCAATCCGCTGAAAATTTTTATGGCTGCAAAAGCTGAACTGGCTACGGTAAAAGGCTGGGACCATCAACGCCTTGAAAGATTTGTGCGTCAGGCACCTAAAGAAGAGCCCGTATGCTCTCTTGAACTGCTTGAAAAAAAGGGCGTTAGAATGATTTGTTTCGGTGATGACGATTATCCTCCGCTTCTCCGCGAAATTCCCGATTCTCCGGTGGTGCTTTTTGCCCTCGGTGATGCTGACCTGAAAAATCGCCCGGCATTGGCCATAGTCGGCGCAAGAAAGGGAACCCAGCTTGGTTATGATATCGCCAGAGATTTTGCATATGAACTCGCTGCTGCAGGGTTTGTAATTGTTTCTGGCCTGGCGTTGGGCATAGACACCTATGCGCATCGCGGCGCCCTGGAAGCAGAGGGCCGAACTTTCGCAATTCTGGGTGGCGGCCCCGATGTTATATATCCTCGTGGTAACCAGCGCATACGCGAAAAATTGCTGAATAATAGCGGCGCCCTTTTGTCGGAATACCCACCCGGGGTTATTGCAAGACCATGGCATTTTCCGGTAAGAAATCGCATAATTTCCGGAATCTGTGTGGGAACTCTCGTAATCGAAGCCAGTGCCAGAAGCGGCTCACTCATAACCGCAAGACTTGCAGCAGAGCAAAATCGCGAGGTTTTTGCCGTGCCGGGTAACATACGTTCTTCTTTGGCCGAAGGCACCCTGAATCTGATTCAGGAAGGTGCGAACCTTGTCACTGACCCGGCAGAGATCATAGAATATTTTTCACATTTGCTGCCGAAAAATAAAAAACTTGAAATTCAGGCAGAAATTGATGATCTTACTGGTGAAGAAAAACGATTGTTGCAGCATCTTTCTGCTGAACCCAAAAGTGTCGAACACTTGCTTGAAACCGGCACGTGGAAAAGAGAACGATTGTTTTCTTTACTTTTAACTCTTGAGATGAGAGATTATTTGATAAAGCTTCCTGGTAATTGTTATCAGGCAAAGATAAAATTGTCGCGCGAAGGTAGTTTATGAACAGGATTAAAAGCCCGTTAACCAACATAATGGAAATAATGGATATAGTTATTAAAAGAATCGAGACCAACGGACTCGACGAGACCGGTAGAGATCCTATGGTCAGCAAATTGCTCGAAAAAGGATTTCGCCTCGATGACATTGAAACTGCAATGAACCTGGTTTCAATGATGACTTCGAGAGTCAATCCGTTGGTGAGAGTTGGTGCAAGAGACTTTCAGCACGACGGCAGTCCGATCGGCGTCAGGCATCTGCACGCTTCTGAAGCGATCAGATTGTCGGCCGACGCTCAGCAGATGCTTTTGAAAGCAGTTGAAGACGGGGTTATATCGCAACTTCACTTTGAAAAAGTGGTCGAATATATCTGGAAAAACGATCTGAGACAGGTTTCTTTAACCCGTATCGAACTCATTATTTTAATCACTAAACCAGAAGCAGAAATTGAAACAGAACATGACGCAGACGCCATAGAGACTATTCCTCATTCATTAATGATGCATTGATTGAGACATAGCAGCGTACAAACAGGAGGTTAAATGGCGAAGAATCTAATCATTGTGGAATCTCCAGGAAAGATTAAAACCTTATCGAAATTTTTGGGTAAGGATTTTGTTGTAGAAGCTTCAAAAGGACATGTTATCGACTTGCCGCCATCGAGATTTGGAGTAAGCACTGATAATGGCTTTGTGCCTGATTTCAGGGTGGTTAAAGACCGCAAAGATGTGATTCTAAGATTGCAGAAAATCGCAAAAACCGCCGAAAAAATTTATCTCGCTCCTGACCCTGACCGCGAAGGAGAAGCAATTAGCTGGCATCTTGCCAATGTTTTGAATATCAACCCGCTTTCGCATTGTCGAATAACCTTTAACTCGATTACCCGGGATGACGTTTTGAAATCTCTCGAAAACCCCAGAGAGATAAATTTCAGTCTGGTCAATGCGCAACAGTCACGCAGAATTCTTGATCGACTCGTTGGTTATCGGCTTTCGCCCCTTTTGTGGCAAAAAATTTGTCTGGGTCTTTCTGCCGGCCGGGTTCAATCGGTGGCGGTTTCGCTTATCTGCTCGCGTGAAAAAGAAATTCTCGCCTTTAACCCCGAAGAATACTGGACCATCGCCGCAGATGTAAAAAATGCGAAGAATAAAAAGTTTCAGATAAAGCTGGTTAAAATATCCGGCAAAAAGGCAGTAGTGCCTGATCAGGCCAGTGCCGAACGTATTGTAGAACAGCTTAAAAATGCTGAGCTTAAGATTAACTCTGTCAACAGTCGCGATAGAAAACAAAGTCCGCCTCCTCCTTTCATTACAAGCACTTTGCAGGCAGAAGCGGCGCAAAAATACGGTTTTACTCCAAGAAGAACCATGTCGGTCGCCCAGAAATTGTATGAGGGCGTTGAAATCGGCAAAGACGGTCAGGTTGGTCTCATAACCTACATGAGAACCGATTCGGTGCGTATTGCCCCCGAGGGCCTGAAAGAGCTCGATGAATTTCTTAAAGATGGTTTCAGCGAAGAATATCGGCTTAAAAATGCCCGGCAATTCAAGATGAAAAAAGGGGCTCAGGATGCTCACGAAGCCATCAGGCCTACATCTGTCTGGCGCACTCCTGAGAAAATGGCTTCTTATCTTAAGCCTGAGCAGTTAAAACTTTATACTCTCATCTGGAAACGCTACGTCGCTACACAGATGGCAGACGCAAAATACAAAGTGGTAACGGCCGAAATCGAAATTGAAGACAACACTTTTCAGGCCACCGGAACCACGATGGTTTTCGACGGTTTTACTTCCCTTTATGCTGTAAGTAAAGACGAAGACGCGGTTGACTCTGACGAAGACGGCAAACAAAAGCTTCCGCCGCTGGCGAAAGGTGAAAAACTCAATCTTGCTGAAGTTGACTCAAAGCAGAATTTCACTTTACCACCGCCAAGATACAGCGAGTCTTCCCTGATTAAAACACTCGAAAAAGAAGGAATCGGTCGGCCCAGTACCTATGCAACTATCGTCGACACGATTCAGCAGCGAAAATACGTGAAAAAAGTCGAGGGCAGATTTCATCCTTCTGATGTCGCTTTCGTCGTTACCGAAATTCTTGAAAAATGCTTTTCCGACATTATCAATACCGGCTTTACCGCGCAAATGGAAAGCTATCTCGATAAGGTCGAAGATGGTCAGGTCGATTGGGTAGATGTTCTCAGCGAATTTTATACGCCTTTCATGAAAGACCTGAAACATGCAGAAGAAATCATCGCCAAGGTTCAGATCGAATCTGATATGAACTGCGAAAAATGCGGTAAAAAGATGCTGGTAAGACTTGGCAGAACCGGAAAGTTTCTTGCCTGCAGTGGTTACCCTGAATGTAAATCTACGGTGAATATTCCTGATGAAATAATTCTTTTCGACAAAGGAATACCAAAGCCGCCCATAGCGATTTCACAAATTCTCAGCGAATTTGAAGAGGAAACGGCCAAAGAATACGAGCTGGTTGATGAGAAATGCGAAAAATGCGGCTCTGATATGTATATCAGAGATGGTCGTTTCGGCAAATTCATTGCCTGTTCGAACTACCCCGAATGCAAAAATACCAGACAGCTGGTTAAAGATACCGGGGTTGCCTGCCCGGCAAAAGACTGTGACGGAAAAATTCTTGAAAAGAAATCAAAACGTGGTCGATTATTTTATGGGTGTTCAAATTATCCTGAATGTACTTTAACCACCTGGGCGTTACCGACTGGCGAACTTTGTCCGGAATGCGATTCGCCGCTGGTCTGGCACACAACCAAGAAGAGTGGTAAACATATAAAATGCTCAGGCAAGGGATGTAAATATAAATTGTTCCCGGAAGAGGAAGACAATGGCGACGCGAAAGAATAAAAAAATTGAAGTTACAGTTATCGGTGCAGGTCTTGCAGGAACCGAAGCAGTTTATCAGCTGATCAGACGTCAGATTCCTGTTCGCTTTTGTGAAATGCGACCTAACAGAACGACCGGCGCACATACCACAGATCTCTTCGCAGAACTGGTTTGCAGCAATTCGGTTGGCAGCAACCTTCCCGACAGAGCTTCGGGGCTGCTTAAAGAAGAAATGCGCCTGTTGGGTAGTTATTTCATGGATGTTGCCTACAAATACAGGGTTCCGGCCGGCAACGCTCTTGCCGTCGATCGCGGTGCTTTTTCCCGCGAGATTACCCGTTATCTTAAGGGGCACAATCTTATAGAGTTCGTAAATGAAGAAGTTACAAAGATTCCTGAAGAAGGAATCGTTATAATCGCGACAGGCCCCCTGACTTCGCCCGATCTGATGAAGTCGCTTGAAAAAAGACTTGGCGAGGGCCATCTTGAATTTTTCGATGCTATTGCACCGCTCGTTTCAGCTGAATCTATCGATATGAGCATTGCCTTTAAAGGCGATCGTTACGGCGAGCCGGGTAAGGGTGATTACATCAATTGCCCCATGAGCAAAGAAGAATATCTGGCGTTTGTCGATGCTCTTTTGAAAGCAGAAAGAATCCCTCTTTCTGAAATGGAAAAATCAGAAAGAAAGAAATATTTCACCGCCTGCCAGCCTGTAGAAATCATTGCCGAGTCCGGCATCGATTCTTTGCGGTTCGGGCCAATGAAGCCCGTAGGGTTTGCCGATCCGCGCACGGGGCGAAGACCTTATGCTCTTGTGCAGCTTCGTCAAGACAATCTTCTGGCGAGCTTATTCAATCTTGTCGGGTTTCAGACCAACCTTAAGCATGGAGAGCAGCAAAAAGTCTTTCGCATGATTCCGGGCTTGCAGAATGCAGAGTTTGTAAGATTGGGGCAGATGCACCGAAACTCTTATATCAATTCGCCCGAATTGCTTGAACCAACTTTGCAACTGAAAAAAGACAGTCGTATTTTCTTTGCCGGGCAGATTTCAGGTGTCGAGGGTTATACCGAATCTGCGGCCACCGGCCTGATTGCCGGGTTGAATGCTTCAAGAATAATTCAGGGTAAAGAGCCTGTAGTGGTTCCGCCAGAAACCATGCTGGGTGGCTTGATTCATTACATCACTTTTTCAGGTCACAAGAAGTTTCACCCGATGAATGCTAATTTCGGGATATTTACCACCGATGGCAAGCTTAAAGGTGAATTGCGCCGCGAAATGATCATTCGCAGTGCCAGGAAAAAATTGCGTGAGTTTTACGATAAAATTTAAACTCTCAGATTAAAAAAAAGCTTCGAAGCCGGCTGGCTTCGAAGCTTTTTTTTTCAGTTCATCAGGGCTTGAACCAGTCGGCCTCGCCACTTCTGATTATCTGCATTCGGCTTGCTTCAATGACGAACAGGTCGTAACCATTAGAGTAAATGCTTACCGGTGAGTCGAACTGACCCACACCTGTGCCTGATTCGCCGAACTGCATCATAACCGAACCATTGGCCGGGTTATGAACGGTCATCTGACTGTTGCTTGAATCGAGTGAGAACAGATACGATTTGGTGAAAGCAACATCGTTCGGGTTATCGGCAGCGATTGGGGTTAAAGCTGTGCCGAGAAATTCGTTCGAGAATCTTACGACTCGATTGTTATTCTGGTCAGCAATAAAGACCTTGCCATAGGTTTGATCTGCAAAACGAACTCTTACCGGGTTGTCAAAAGCCTCATTGTTCGCTTCGTAGATGGTGTTGGTTATTGAAGCCGTATTGGGGTTTACCATAATTACAGAGTTATTACCGGCATTGGTTATGTAGATGAGAGTGTCGTTTGTAGAAATGCTGGTCGCGCCAACAAGCCCATTGTTAAGATTTGTCGGGTTAAGACTGAGAGTTTCTTCATCAGTGAAGCCTGCAATCATCTGCCCGCCTGAAGTGGAACCCAGGGCGGTTATCATGCCATCGACGTTTACCGCGCCAAGGGCAGAAGTAAATGGATCACCGGCGAATATGGTGGTCGAGGCAAGGTCATAGAAAGACTTCTGGCTGATGAATTCAGCCCCGATGTCACCCGAGTAAGTAAGTTCTTTGGTGAATGGCGTGGCGAAAGTAATGTAAAGAGTCGCATCGTTACCTGATTTATCGCCTTCGATGAAAACCCCTGTTCCATCGAGTTCCTGAATTGTATTTGGGTAACTTACACTCTGCCAGACATGAAGTGTGGTTGAATAGGTAGAGCTGGCCTGGTCTTCGAAGTCTGGGTACATTGTATCGTAAAGTCGAACGGTAATCGTTGAAACACCCAGTTCTAGGGTAGTGCTGAGAGCGGTGCCTGTTCCTATCTGAGAAAGGCTTCCGTCTATGTTACTGTACCATTTGATGTTGTCGGCACTGTAATTTTCGATTGGCCCGCCAATTTCGGCGTCATAACTGTCTATGCTGAAGTTGACTTCCATAGAGGGGGCGTTAGAGATGAATACCGGAATGTCTGTCGAAGCTGTTGCATATTGCGTGGTGCTCCAGCTGATGGTTCCGGTGGGCAGGCTGTTGACAAGAACCGATATCGACGCGACGTTGGTAACACCATGCATGTCGGTAACTTCACAAAAGATATTGTGATTTCCTGAAGCCAGGGTATTGATCGGTAAAGTATCGCCTGTGCCAATTTCAGTGCTGTCGTCAAGCCATCTGACCGTTAATGTATCTGTTGGGTCTGTGTCACTCTTGCTTGAAACGAATGTTATGGTTTCGCCCAGATCGAATCTGGTTCCTGATGCCGGCGATACGATCGAAACTGTCGGAGTGGCGTTTACATAGATGATGTTCTGGGTGTAGCTCGACGCGCCATACATATCTGAGCCCGTCAGGGTGATAATGTGAGCACCAAATTTGTTGCTGCCGGTATAGGTATATTCAAAGCTGGCTTCACCGGTTTTGAGCGTAGTGGTTGCATTGTTGTAATAGTCCTGCCACTGCATTGTTGAAGAAGATACAGTGCCGAACAGACTGGTACCAGCGCCGGTGAAAGTTATTGGTTCATCTACGGAAACAACTGTTTCGTTCGCAGGAGATGTGATGGTCATGGTCGGGCGCTGATTGATAACCACCTGAGTCATTGATGAAACACTTCCACCCATTGAATCATTTATGGTTACGGTAATGTCGTGTAGGCCGGCAGTTAATGTACTCACTTCAAGCGGGGTTCCCTGGCCAAGAATCGTTGCACCATCTTTCCAGATGATGCTTGAAGATGCAAGAGTTTCGTCTGGGTCCGCGGCGGTAACCGTAAAGGGAACCGGGTCGCCCGACAGATAGTCAGAGCCGCTTGCGGGGCCTACTGCACTGATAGTTGGGTTAGAATTGATGTAAACCTGAATCGAGACTTCACTTGATTCTGCGCCGATTCTATCGACACCTTTGAACCTTATGGTATTGTTGCCCGCAGTTAAATCACTCTTTGTGACCGAAGAGCCGGTTTGCGTAGAACCGCCTGGGAAAGTCCAGGTAAGACTGGCGCTGTTAACGGTTACGTCTTCCACATCGGTTGCAAGACCGTTGAAAGTGATGGCCTGGCCCAGCTGATAGACAGTGCCTGAGGCTGGGGAGGTAATCTGCGCGGTCGGGTTAGAATTGATTCTAAAACTTGAGGTTGTTTCGCCAATGGCCCCCAGAAGGTCTACGGCCTGCAAAGTTACAGTGTAGGTGGCGGGTTCAAGAACTGTGAGACTGAGACCAGATCTTTGGTTGCCGATCATTACCGGTGATTCGCCTTCTTTTGCCTGATACCAGGTAAAGCTGGTTTCGGGAAGAGCCCCATCTTCAGGGTCAGTGGCAGAACCGGAATAGGCTACGTTGCCTGGTGCGAAAAGCGAACCATTTGCCGGGGTCAAAATTGTTGCAACCGGGGTTTGGTTCGCGGGCGGGTTCGGATTGGTGCTTACGGTGAAGGTTGCGGTTCGGTTAGCTGTTCCGCCTTTTCCGTCGCTGACGAGAACTGAAACCTGAACGTAGGTTGTGTCTGTAACGTTGGGGGTTCTCCAGGTTGTAGAAACTTCGTTCGTAGGTGATACGCTTCCCTGGGCAGCTGACCAGAAATAACTGAGTGCATCGCCATTGGAGTCGGTAGCATTTGCCGTCAGAGTATAATCGGCATTATTGAGAAAGGTCGAAGTTGCAGTATCGATGCTGAGAATGACCGGTGCGTAGTTGGTTGTGTCTCCGCCGCTGGTTCCGCCGCTTCCGACTTTTATTGCGACATTTGCTGCTGCAGTAAGCCCAGATGGGTCGCTAATCATAAAAGTAATGGTCGCGGTGGTCTGAATATCTGGTGCTGTCCAGATGGCAAGGTTCGGGGTGCTTCTGGTGGCAATCTCGCCGGCTGTGCTTGACCAGTTGTATGAAAGAGTGTCGCCATCGGGGTCGGTTGCTGAGCCAGTCAGTTCTATCTGTTGTCTGGGGGACACTTCGTAGGTGGTGGCTTTAAGACCGGCAATGGGTGCTCGGTTGGTCGACGCTGATGGAACGATGGTTTGTTCTATGTAAGCTGGGTTGGTATTATTGAAGTCGATATTTAAAACTGTTTCCTGATAGCCGGGAACGACAATTTTAACATCCGCATTTACACCGCTTGGCATTAACGGAGTTGTGAATTTACCATCGCTTCCGGAATAGAAAGTCTCGCCCCAAAGACTAAGCTTTGAATTCGGCATGGGGTTGCCGGATGCATCTTTAACCATGCCGGTTATGAAACTGGTGGCCTGGGCAAGTTGAAGATTGGTCAGTTCGGCTGAAGGGTTTGAGTTCGAAACCGTAACAGAGGTTGAACGAACTTTAAACACCTTACCGCTGGGCGTAGTGATAAGGGCAACGATATTGTGCGTGCCCTCTGGAACAGTCAGTGAAAAATTTCCCTGGGTGTCTGTTCTTGTAGAGTAGGCAGATCTGTTCGACTCGAGATAAACCTCTACATTTTGTGCGTCAATAGCAGCTCTTATTTCTGCAGACATGGATTCTACATTTGTTAAAAGAGCATTTGAAGTTACTTTTCCGGTGATCTGAAGGGTTTTTGCTGCGCCCACTGGTAGCGGGTCAGATGAGGTTCCGCCTCCGCATCCGAAAAAAATCATTGCACCGATCAAGGCGCATATTAGCAACAAAACATTTGTGTTGCGACGATTGTCTGCCATACTGCTGAATCCCCCATACGTTTTTTTCTTGAACGCTGGTATTATCAACTGAATCAGCAGTGTATGTCAACAGTTTGAGGCTAAAAAAAAGATAAAAAACAGTGTATTTCGTCAGTTTTATGAATAAATTGAATAAACTGTTGATTCGTAGTTGAAAAGCTCTTCAAATATTACCCTGAAAAGGTTCTGGTTAATGAAGCGCTTAAGGGTTTCTGACGTTGCCAGAAATCTATCTTCAACCATTTTCTCTGCGTTTTGCACCAGGTGCATATCATCCTGATTCTGGTCGTCAAATCTCTTCAAAATCGAAGCATAAACCGGAATCAGCGCACAACCAGTTATGAGGCAATAGACCCCCAGCCTGACGTTAGGAAATTTTTCAAGGTTTTCAGGGGTAAGAGTTCGGTTAAAAAACTCTGCCTGGCTGTTAATGATCAGGTGTTCCGGCAATCTATGCTCTTTTATTTCAGCAAGACTGATTTTTTCTGAAAAGCCTTTGATCTTAAATTTCCCGAAACCAAAACCCGCGGCACCAATGCCTGAGAGAATGCTTATCAGGCCCGGAAGACCTCTTTCGTGCTCAACAAAGGTCAGGAACAACCCTTTGACCAGCTTGGCTTTGGTGTTGTCCTGTTTTGGTATGTCGTAATGACGAATGTATTCGTGTTTCTCGTCTATGATTTTATTGTCAAACTTAAGGTTGATTGCATGCTTCACCAATCTGACAAGATTAAGGGCCTTTTCTGCCGGCGACAAATTTTCGCCGACTCTGAGGTGCGAAAACATGTGGCAAAGAACCAGAAGCTCGTCATGGTTAACTTCGAATTTTAGCGCAAGCTTGGCCATCTTCTGGTTTTGCTCGTTCACGTATTCCTGTTCGTTCATCGATATCCTCAAGGGCTGGGTTTAATCTCAGCTAAAAATAGCCGAAAAAGGCGAAAACTGCAACTAAAACATTGCCCAGGCAGAGCAATCGCATT
>JASURT010000048.1 GCA_030446435.1 Candidatus Ozemibacter sp. | reverse complement strand
TCCCTGACTCTCTGAACAATCTTCCATAAAAGCGCCGTCGACCGTCAGGATGACGGGAGACCTCGACGGTCTCCATGGATGGAGACTCGTCGGGGTTTCTGCGCGTTATGAGAAGGTTGAGAAGCCAGAGTCAGGAGACGCCGAAGTTGCGTAAGCGGCGCAATTACCGGCACGAAGATTTTGCCGTAAACAGCAACGCTATTTTTCGGACTAAAGCTCAGATAATCATGAATTCTTTTTTTGTCTTTTCTTGAGGCTTACAAATTGTTATAATCGTTGCCGATGTACCATACCAATTTTGTTCACCTTCATGTACACAGTCATTATAGCTTGCTCGATGGCGCAGCGCCGGTAAAGGCGATCGTTGATGCGGCAAGACGTTTTCGTATGCCCGCCATTGCCATCACCGATCACGGCAACATGTTCGGGGCCATCGAATTATATCAGTATGCACTTAAAAGAGGGGTTAAGCCGGTAATCGGTTTTGAAACCTACGTTACCCCACACCCTTTTGAAAAGAAAATCAAAGACCCGATGTTTCATCTGGTATTGCTGGCAAGAAACAATGCCGGTTACCGAAATCTGGTCAAGCTTTCGACTCTTGCTTTTACCGATGGGTTTTATTACAAACCAAGAGTAAATTTTGAGCTTCTGGAAAAATACAATGAAGGAATTATCGCTTTGGGCGCTTGTCTGGCCGGTGAGGTTCCTGCCTGTTTGAAGAATAATGATCGTGAAAGCGCGATCGAAGCCATAAAACGGTATCAAAAAATTTATGGCGAAGAGAACTTTTATGTAGAAATTCAGAATCACGGCATTCCGGAACAGATTCAG
The DNA here is from genome assembly GCA_030446435.1 of Candidatus Ozemibacter sp. GTDB lineage: Bacteria > Muiribacteriota > Ozemobacteria > Ozemobacterales > Ozemobacteraceae > DYKG01. Next base: position 17,035 of record JASURT010000048.1, on the reverse strand, counting down.
GTTTTGAAGCCTCTGGTCGAAGTGGCGAGATTTTGCAATGCGCCGATCGTCGCCACCAATGACAGCCACTATGTAAAACCCGAAGACTGGGAAGCCCAGGATGCGCTTTTGTGTCTAAGCACCAACGCAAAAATGGATGATCCGAATCGTTTTAAATTTCAGACCAGAGAGTTTTATCTCAAGTCGCCACAGGAAATGAATGAACTATTCGAAGAATATCCGGATGCCATTTCGAACACCTTACGAATCGCCGAGAGATGCAATGTTCAACTGAAACTCGGCAAATCGATTCTGCCCGAGTTCCCCATTCCCGAAGGCAAAACTTCTGAAAGCTACCTGACCGAGTTATGTCTGCAGGGCTATGAATGGCGTTATAAAACCGATAACCCGTCAGAAGAAGTGCAAAACAGGCTTGAATACGAGCTTGGTGTTATCAAAAGAATGGGTTTTTGTGACTACTTTCTCATCGTCTGGGATTTCATAAGAGCCGCCAGAGAGATGGGGGTTCCGGTCGGGCCGGGGCGTGGTTCAGCCGCGGGAAGCATTGTCGCATATCTGCTCGGCATTACCGATATTGACCCGCTTAAATATGGTCTGCTTTTCGAGCGATTTCTGAACCCTGAACGAATCAGCATGCCCGATATCGATGTTGATTTCAGTGACGATGGACGCCAGAAGGTCATCGATTACGTCGTTGAGAAATACGGGCGCAATCGGGTAGCCGGCATCATTACCTTCAATTTCATTCTCGCCAAGATGGCAATTCGCGATATTGGTCGTGTTCTTGGGGTCGAGTTGCCCGAGGTCGACCGAATTGCCAAGCTGGTTCCTGAAAAGCCCGGTATTCATCTTAAGGCTGTGCTGCACGATGTTCCCGAGCTTAAAGAGATTGTCGAACATGGCACCGAACAGCAGAAAAAGCTTTTGCGAATTGCTGAAACCGTAGATGGTCTGGTGCGCCATACCGGTATTCATGCCTGTGGTATCGTTATCTCGGCCATGGATCTGATGGATATCGTTCCGCTTTATAAAGATAAATCGGGCGAAATGGTCACTCAGTATGAGAAAAACGCCATCGAGTCCATCGGGCTTCTGAAAATGGATTTTCTTGGTCTGAAAACCCTGACCATTCTGAAACGCGCTCTTGAAAACATCAAAGCCAGTGTTGGCATAGATGTGAATCTTGACGAGGCCTCGCTGGATGATCCCAAAACCTATGAGCTTCTTCAGAAAGCTTTGACTCTCGGGGTTTTTCAGCTTGAATCTGCGGGTATGCGAGGTCTGATTTCGAGATTGCAGCCTTCGGTCTTTGAAGATATCGTCGCTTTGCTGGCCATGTATCGACCGGGACCGCTGGGTTCAGGCATGGTTGACGACTTCGTCGAACGAAAACATGGCCGCCAGGATCTGGCTTATCCGCATCCCGATTTAGAGCCGGTATTGAAAGATACTTACGGTGTTTTCCTTTACCAGGAACAGGTCATGCAGACCGCCAACATTCTCGCCAATTTTACCATGGCTCAAGCTGATGCTTTGCGTAAAGCAATGGGTAAAAAGATACGCGAAGTCATGGAAAAAATGGGAGCATTGTTTGTTAAAGGCGCAGTAGAAAGAGATATACCCGCCGAGCAGGCGCAGGAAATTTTCGATCTGATGGCCGGTTTTGCTGAATATGGCTTCAATAAGTCACATTCAGCCGCTTACGCAATGGTCACCTTCAGAACCGCATATCTCAAAGCTCATTATCCGGTAGAATTCATGGCGGCCGTTCTTTCCTCAGAATTGAACAACACTGACAAGATTGCCGAATATGTCGATGAATGCCGAACCATGGGCATAGAAATTCTTCCGCCTGATGTTAATATTTCGAACGGCTTGTTCAGCGTAGAAGAAAAAAACATTCGCTTTGGTTTAAGCGCGCTTAAGGGTGTTGGTGCCGGCGCGGTAGAATCGATCGAGAAAACGCGCGAAGAGGGCGGGCCATTCAAGTCTTTGTGTGATTTTACCCGTCGGGTCGATACCAAGCAGGTCAATTCACGCGTGATCGACGCCTTGATCAAGGCCGGCGCATTCGATTCTTTTGGCCTGAAGAAGAGCCAGTTGATGGAAATGTCTTCTGACGCATTGAAAGCCGGTCAGACTGCGCAGAAAGAGAAAGATTCAGGACAGATCACGTTTTTTGATGTTTTTGGTGATGAAGCCCCTGATATGTGCGCGCATGAGATTCAGGCGCCTGATATTCCAGAATTAACCGAAAAAGAATTGCTGGCGAACGAAAAAGAGGTCTATGGCTTTTACCTCACCGGTGACCCATTCAATGAGGTTGCTCCGCTGGGCAAACTGTTTTCGACTCAGCCATTGTCGAGAATCGCTGATGCTGGTGACAGTCAAATCATTCGCATCGCAGGAATTTTGACCGGGCTTAAAAGGCATATCACCAAGAAGGGTGACGGTATGGCTTTTCTGACTCTTGAAGCAGACAATACTTCACTCGATGTAACCCTTTTTCCGAGGGCCTATGATCAGTATAGTTCAAGACTAAGAGTCGATGAACCTTTGTTTATGGTTATCAATACCCAGCTAATGGATGGAACGGTTAAAGTAAATGCTGAAAAGGTTCTTGCTCTTGAAGATTTCAATAACGAAGAAATTGGCAAATTAACGCTTTTTGTGCCTCCGAAGATGGCGGGGCGTGAACATTATCAGAAACTTCTTGATATCTTGCAGAAAAACATTGGGCAGGTAGGGTTCGTAATGAAAATTGTAACCCCCGATGGCGAAAAAGTTACGCTTAAGCCGAGATCAAGATTCAGGGTCAACCTTTCACCGCAGCTGATCAAGTCCTGGGAGGAACTTTGCGGCGAGGGGTCGGTTAAAATTGATTTTTCATATCTCGAGTCGGATATAAAAAGAAGAAGCTGGAAAAGAAACGGCAACCAAAACAATGGGTTGAAAGTTGCCGGGGGCTGATTCAAATCGGAGGGGAAGCCGGTAAATGTACAGGTCAAAACTTTGTCTTACAGTATTATTAGCGAATATTTTCTTTCTTTCGTTGTGTCTTGCCGGCTATGCCGTTGAACTGAACGATGTTTACAAAAACCTCGGCACATACAGGGTAACCAGCGCAGAAGGATTGAGGGTGTATTTTCCTGAATCCGCTTCTGATGCAATGCCACGTGTGATCGATCGTCTCTCTGAAGTCAGAAGGCGTTTTGATGAAAAATTCCCCGAACAGAAAGGTTTCGAGGCAAAAGTAATTTTGACCGACCACGATGATCGGGTAAGCAGCTCAAGCGATCCCGACTTTGACTGGATTAATCTCGGAATGTTTGAAGAAATCGGCGCTTTGTCAACCCGTGCCTATTCTCTTGAAAAAAGATTTGCCCTGCGTCTGTCCAATATTCTGTTGCTTAGAACTCTCGCCTCGGCCAGCAATTCATGGAAGAGAAAACTCGGCACCCTGGCCATGCCGCAATGGTTTCTCGATGGTCTGACCCTTCACAACGCTTTTCCCCTTGATTCAATCCACTTCAGTCGCCTTCTTGATATGGCTCGTAACCAGCGATTGTATAACCTTGAAAAGCTTAATACCATAGTCAGCCAATCGACGCTGATAAAAGAAGAAATGCGATTTCAGGCCCACAGCATGTTAACTTTCTGGGAAACAAAATTGAAAGAGGGCGGCGGAATCGAGCTGATGCGCGCGGTTATGAAGCGCCCAGCTTCTTTTGAAAAGCATTTTCGCAGGGTTTATGGAATTTCTCTCAATGAAGCCTTTAAAAAATTTCGCGATCACGTAGAGAGTAGATGCCGTGAATTTAAAGACCGTCTTGAATGCGCACCTTCCCCGGTCGAAGAAAAACAGATTGGCGGCCAGTTTTTTCGCTCGCTCAGATATCTAAGCCCGGATGAAAAAATCTGGGTTTCATCAAAAAGATACAGCACCGAAACCTATGATCTTTACTATCAAAAAAGCGGCAAAAACCCGAAAATTCTATTGAAAAACGTTCACCCGCTGCTGTTTGTCGATTCATTCACGCGAGAAATTTTTATCGGCAAATATTGGGTCAACAATCAGAAACAAAGAAGGCTGGGGCTTTATTCTGTTACTCCTGAAGGAAAAAGAAGATGCCTGGTGAATGCTCCCGGCAGCTTTAAACCTCTCGGCAAAAAATTCGGACGAATCTTTTTTACTTCGATTAAAAGCGGTATTACCCGAATAATGTCAGTCGACCCGGAATTTAAAAATTCTACAAGAGTCGAATTTTCTTTTCCGCCTGCGATAAGACCGCTCGATGTTGCTTTAAGCAAGTCATGCCGCGATCTTTATTATGTCTATGAAACAAGTGATTTTAAAAAGCGCCTGGCGGTTATATCGATTCGAAACGACGATAAAGAAATCGCCCCGGTCGAGATTTTCAGCTCTCAGGGCGATATCAGAGCTCTGGTCTTTATCGAAGACAGGCTTTGGTTCGCTGCTGAAAAAGATTTTTTTACCACTCAGTTGTTTTCAGTAGCCGAAGATGAAAAGCAAATCTTCAAGCATTCTTCTTTACCTGGAGGCGTCTGGGATTTAAACGTAAACGAAAGCTCTCCTCAGGTTGTAACGCTTATGAATGGAGGGTTTTGGCCGACGACCGTCACAGAAAAGCAGCTGGTTGAAGAAATTGCCGGCGAACCTGTTATTCTTGCGGTAAAGGAACTGCAGCCAGTCAAAAGTCATGTTTACAAATCAGAATACAATACCAGCTATTGGAAACCTATTCTAAGCGAAGATGAAGAAGGTTTCGTCTTTGGTATTTACAGTTATCGCACCGACAAGCTTGATCGCTCAAGCATCGTTGTTGCCCCAAAATACGGTTTTGAAAGCCGAAATTGGGGCTATGAGGCCGCCTATACCCAGAGGTTCGGTTTGTTTAAAGTGCGTGCTTCAATTGTTGATGAGGTAAAAGAAAAGTCATACCTCAGTAACGATTATTTCGAAAGAACCAGAAGCAAGGTTCTCGATCTCGAATACCCGCTGAATCTGTCTACCACCCTTTCCCTCGGCATGGATCTAACCAAACGCGGAATCGCCAAAATTCCTGAAAACGGTAACCCTTACCCCACGGTCGGTCGCGATCACTCTTTTTACGCCAAAGTCAACCATCGCGCCATTCGAACCGAACCATACTGGGAAGTCTTTCCGCGTAAAGGGCGCACCATTACCGCTTATTACAAGCGCGGAAACGAATTTCTCGATGGTGAGCTGAATTACGACAGCATGGGAATACGCTGGTCAGAGCACCTGCCTTTGCGCAACAACTGGGTTTTAACCGGAAGAACCTGGCTGGCAGAAGATGATAAAGAAAACAACATTCGTCGACCCGATGATCTGAGTCTTGGTGGTGGCGACTTCTTAAGAGCTTTTGATTCAGCCTTTAAATCCGGCGATTCATTGCGTGCTTTCTCGCTGCATCTGGGCCGACCGGTGGCCTTTCAGTTTCCCAGACTCATGAGCTGGATTTACAATGAATTCCTGGTTGCAGAAATTTTTGCCGAAGCCGGAGACGTGCGAACCGGTCAAAATTTCAGATTTCTTTTCGATCGGGGCATTGAATTGCGTTCTCAATGTTTGCTTTTCCGTCGAATTCCCATTCGTTTTCAGGTCGGAATGGCCTGGCAGAACGGTGGCGACGAATCGAACACCTTCTTTGCCGTCGAGGTTTCAGATCTCTCAGAAATTTTTCAATGATTATGATACAGAATAAAACAAACTTTTTAATCTTTTTGCTCGCTTGCAACTTCTTGTTTTGGCAGACATCACTTTTCGCTCAAAAGGCTTCAGAAAGCCACCTTAAATCTGATATCAAAGGTGAAATCAGAAAAATCTTCGGCCAGGTTTCGGGCGCCATGAATGGCAAAGAATTCGGCGAATTGCCCGAAGGTGTTCAAATCATCAGAGTCAAAGGCTGCACCGGCCTGAAAATCTGTCAGGGTAAATTGGAAATTCGCGTCGATACCTGGGCAGATGACAAGGGACTTCTCGAAAGATTCGGCGAATGCCGGGAAATGTTTGGTAAGAGGCTCGTTGCCGCCATAAATGGTTCTTTCTACTCTTCACGCGGGGTACTTGGGCCGGTTGTTTCTGATGGCACGCTGCCGCAAAATATCAGACAGATTCCAGGCTCGTTGTCGCGTTGCTTTGTCGCTTCGTTTCGGGCAACCAAAAATCGACAATACTGGTATCTTGGCGAAACATCGGTTAAGGGCGCCGAGTTGCTGCGTTACGGTTTCAAAGAAAAAGGCTGGTTCAATGTGCCTGAGATTTTTGGAAGAATTGATCAACTGCTTGGCGGTGGCGGCTGGGTTTTGCGTTCACGCCATGATGTTCACCGCGAATCTTATGAACGCCAGCGCTTTCTTTTTCGTCGCGAAGACCAGACCAGTCGCCATACGATCATAGCCCAGGATTCAGACAGAAACCTTTATCTGCTGGTTTTTGAAGAAGGCCAGAACCTGCATATGATTGCGAGAACACTGGTTAAAGAACCTGTTTTCAGCAAGGTAAAAGATGCGATTTTTCTTGACGGGGGTGCATCGTCTGCGATCGTACTGAACCAGAAATATCTGGTATCGCCTCTTTATGTGATTGATAAAGCCCGTTTTTCGGCGATTCAGGTTTTTATCAGCGATGCGAAATGGTAGGTGCAGGTCTTGGAATGGCATAAATACCCCGCACTCTCTTTTCGCGGCAAAATTTACCCCGATTCATCGGCAAAAAAGACTGATTACGATGTAATTCTGGTTTCAGGTGATGCCTATGTTGATCATCCGGCTTTTCCCGCAGCTGTTGTTTGTAGAAGTATCGAGCGCCTTGGGTTGAATGTTGCCGTAATTGCCCAGCCTGATTGGGCACACGATGAAGATTTTCTGGTCTGGGGAGAGCCGAAAAAGTTTTTCGCCGTTGTACCCGGAGCCATGGACAGCATGGTTGCCAATTATACTTCTACAAGAATGCCCAGAAGTAAAGACCGGCTTTCGCCCGGCGGCAAAACCGGCTTACGGCCAAAGCGCGCTGCCCAGGTTTATGTTCAGAAACTAAGGCAGCTGTTCAAAAAGAAACCCATCGTTATAGGTGGTATTGAAGCTTCATTGCGAAGATTCATTCACTATGATTTCTGGGAAGACAAGCTGCGTGACCCGATACTAATGGATGCTCCCGCTGATATTCTCGTTTATGGCATGGCCGAGGCCACAATCGCAAAGCTGGCTGAGCGTTTTGAGCAAAGTTCAGAATTGATCGGAATTGCCCAGACCTGTGTCAGAGTAAAACATGATTCATGGCGGGAATGGCTAAAAGAAGAACCTCTTATTCTGCCTTCGGTGCAGGAATGTAGAGACGACTCGACGACTTTTCTTAAAATGGCCATCACTCTTGATAAATCGGTGCGGACCGGTGGCAAGGTTTTGATACAGCAGCACCCAAAAGGCGATATCGTTTGTTTCCCACCTGAACGGTCAGACTATCGAAAAGAAATCGAAGTGATGGCAAAGCTTAAGTTCAATCGCCGTGCTCATCCGATTTATACCGAGCCTGTGCCCGCTCTCGAGCCGGTTCAGTTTTCGGTACAGTCACACCGTGGTTGTGTGGGCGCATGCACTTTTTGCGCACTGGCTCTGCATCAGGGCCGCGAAATCCGTTCAAGAAGCCAGTCCGATATCATCGCTGAAGTTGAATCTTTTTTGACACACCCTGATTTTCGCGGGGTCATACCTGATCTTGGCGGGCCGGCTGTGAATATGTATGGATGGGATTGCAAAACCGGCGGTTGTTCTGAAGGAATCTGCACCGTCGATAAACTTTGCCCTAACATGGTTGGCGGGCTTAAGCCCATCGCGGATTTGCTCGAAAGGGTCGCTAAGATAAAAGGTGTAAAGCATGTTTTTCTCGGTTCAGGGTTGCGTTATGACCTGATCAAACCATCAGACTGGCAGACTTTTGCTGACATCATTCTAAATCACGTGTCAGGCCAGCTTAAGGTTGCGCCAGAACATTTCGATCGCGAAATTCTGCGACTGATGCGTAAGGGTGCCAGTGCTGATTTTGCTGCATTTGCCGCCAGATTCTACGAAACCTGCAAAAAAAAGAACCTGAGATTATTTCTCGTGCCTTATCTTATGACGGCTTTTCCTGGTTGTGAAAGCAATGACAAAATTCTGGCCAGTAAGATCAGGGAATTAAAGCTCGTTCACGAGCAGATTCAAGAGTTTACACCCACTCCCGGCAGCCTTGCTTCGGCAATGTATTATGCCGAAAAAGACTTTAATCTAAAAAGCATCAAGGTTCTGAAAAACCGTGCTGATAGATTGAAAACCCGCAATCAGCTGCATTCTGTAAGAAAAAATACCGGCAAAAAGAAAAAATGAAACTTCGGCTCGTAAATTATCTGCTGACGCAAGAGCAATATTTTGTTGACGAGCTTTATCAACTGGTTTTTCGCCCCGAATCGGTTCGGTTTTTTCAAGCCGAAAAAGATGGCGATGTCTTGAATGGCTGGCTATATCTCAAGGGCCAGGAAAATTCAGCTGACTGGCACCTGGCCCGTCTTATCGGTCAGGCAGAGACTGCCTTCGAGATTGCTGGTCGGTTACCGGCACATGAGCTTCAGCTGCTTGTTTCCGAAAGCGATTCTGAAAGAATAACCGGTTTCGAAAAGATCGGCAGAATTTTTTGGTATCAAAGTTCTATTGACAACGGGGCGAAATTTAAGGATCTGCAAAATGCATTTTTTCAGGAAAATTCATTTAAAAATTTAAAACTGGTTCGAAAAGAAGCACCTGTTTTAAACGAAAATTGGAATTGCGCGAATATTTCGCTTTATTTGCTGCAAAATGAGATGATGATTGCTTATATCAAAACAATCAGAGAAACTCCCAACTTTGTAGAAGTTTATATCGAGGTCACCCCGGGCCGCAGAGAGCGGGGCATCGGCACTTTTCTGCTTTCGGCTTTCTCTTGTCTGGTCCATGAAATCGGCAAAAAAGTTTCTTATGCGGTCGACGAAAGTAATCTGGCTTCTATCAGTATTGCCGAAAAAGCCGGCCTGACCAGATATTTTTCGCTTGTGCGTCTGGGTTAGCGGGTTCTGTTTTTCGGGGCACGGTTTCGGTTGACTTACAACTTCAGCAATTCTACAATATTAATACCAGAACAGAATTTTCTGGAAAAGGAATTGAAGACGAGGACATAAAGATGAAAGCAGTTATAATGGCCGGTGGTTTTGGCACGCGTTTACGACCGATTACCTGTAATATTCCCAAGCCAATGGTTCCTGTGGCGAATATTCCCATGATGGAACACATTGTCAACTTACTGAAGCAGTATGACATGAATCGCATCTGTTCGATTCTTTATTTTCAACCCGAAATCATAACCAAATACTTTGGTGAAGGCGAAGATTTTGGCATTGAAATGGAATACCAGATGGCAACCGCTGATTTTGGCACCGCCGGAAGCGTAAAAAATGCCGAAGAGAAGCTTAAAGACGAGCCCTTTATCATTATTTCAGGCGATGTTTTGACTGATTTCGATCTCGATCAGGCAATAAAATTTCACAAAGAAAACAAAGCCATGGCTACCATGGTTCTTACCCGGGTTACCAACCCACTCGAATACGGCGTTGTAATTACCGGCGATGACGGAAAAATCATCAGATTTCTTGAAAAACCCAGCTGGGGCGAAGTGTTCTCTGACACTATCAATACCGGCATCTATATTCTTGAACCTGAAATTTTCAAATACATTCCGCCTAAAACCGAATTCGATTTCAGCAAGAATCTTTTCCCGTTGATGCTTAAAGAAGGGCTGCCATTGTATGGCTACGTTGCCCAGGGCTACTGGAAAGACATCGGAAACCTTGACGAATACATGCTTGCGCATCAGAACGTTCTGGGCGGAGAAGTCAAGATAGACATTCCGGGCGAGCGCCTGAATGTAATCGGTCGCGATATCTGGGTTGGCAAAAATCCCAATATCGGCACCAAAGTTAAATTCAAAGGCGGTGTCATTCTTGGTGACAACTGCGAGATTGAAGATGGCGCCGAACTCGAAAATTCGATTCTTGGCCATGGTTGCGTGGTAAAGAAGGGTGCAAAACTAAGAAACGCCACCCTCTGGGACAACGTTCACGTTGGTGAAAATGCCACTATCGTCGATTCTGTCGTAAGCTGGAGCACCCATATTCAGGACGGGGCTGAGCTGGAAAAAGGCGTGGTTGTTGGTGAAGAATGCCGCATTGGCTCTAATTCCATCATCAGGGAAAACGTTAAAATCTGGCCGAGAAAATCGGTCGAAGAGGGTTCAACCGTTTTTACCAGTCTTGTATGGTCAGACAAATGGACCAAAAACCTGTTTAATGATTTCGGCATCTGCGGCCTTGCCAATGTCGAAATAACCCCCGAGATGGCTTCCAAGATCGGTGCAGCCTTTGGCTCTACGCTCAAGAAAGGCGCAAGCATCATCACTTCGCGCGATTCTCATAAAATCAGTCGAATGATCAACCGTGCGATAATCTGCGGTCTTAGTTCAGCAGGGGTTAAAGTTGCAGATCTGCGTGTTACGCCCGCACCGGTTGCCAGGTTCAAGCCTAATGCATTCATGCGCGGCGGCGGAATCCACGTCAAAGTTAGCGGTGATGATCCAAATCAGCTTGAAATAATCATTTTTGATGTTGAAGGTCGTGATATTTCGGTTGCCCAGAAAAAATCAATCGAAAGACTTTTCAACCGCGAAGATTTTCGAAGAGTGCCCATCGATGAAGTCGGTGAAATCACATTTCCGCCACGAGTGCCTGAAAACTACAGCGAAGAATTGTTAAGATGCATCGATCTGAAGGCAATTCAGGAAAAGAAGCTTAAAATTGTTCTTGATTACGGTTACAGCGGAGCAAGCGGAATTTTTGCAACATTCCTTGGCAAGCTGAACTGCGAAGTTATCGCTTTGAATGCTTACCAGGATGAAATAAGACCAAACCGACTTACTCCCGAAAATTCTTTTGCCAGCGTTTCTTCAATCGTAAAATCATTGGGCGCTGACATTGGTATCATACTTGGCGATGGTGCTGAAAGAATCACTTTTATCGACGATCAGGGCCGTGTCATTCTTGGCGAAGAAGCTTTGCTTACCTGGGCCAAAATGGTTCTTAACGCAGTTCCTGGCGCAAAAATAGCTGTGCCTATTTCATCGACGAATGCGATCGATAAAGTTGCTCAGAAATCCGGCGGCACAATTATTCGCACCAAAACCAACAGCCGGGCCCTTATGGATGCAGCGGTAAATGACAATGTCGAAGTAAGTGCCGACAACAATGGCGGAATTATTTTCCCGGCTTTCCAGGCAACTTTTGATGGCATGATGGCTTCGGCAAAACTTCTTGAATTCATGGCAAACATGGGCAAACCACTTTCAGAAATAGTGAATGAGCTTCCGGCCTTTTACGTAAAATCTGATCGGGTGCCTTGCCCCTGGGAAGAAAAAGGCAAAGTAATGCGTTTTGCCATGGATTTCGCCAAAGATAAAGAAACGGTTCTTGTCGATGGTGTAAAAATTATTCTTAGTGACGACGAGTGGATTTTAATTCTACCTGACCCAGACAAACCCTTTGTTAATGTTACGGTTGAAAGCACCAGCGAGAAAAAAGCTGAAGATCTTTTGAAAAAAACGATCGATCGTGTCGAAGACTGGAAAAACAAAGAAGTTTGATTTAAAGCGCCTGTGATTAACTGGGGCTGTTATGACCGATTCAGGTTATGACAGCCCCAGACTTCATTTCCGTTGATGAAAGTTCTGGTTACTTCAAGACTATCAAGCCTGGCTGGCGACACCATGAACGGGTCTTCTGACAGACAGATGAAATCGGCTTTGTAACCGGTCTTTAAATGGCCCCTGGTTTTGTTTTTGCCTGCGAACTTATGAGGCTCTGTTATGAAGAGCGAAAGGGCTGAATTCAAATCAATTCTTTCTTCAGTATTAGAATGATTCAGCAGGGCATGAATGCCCAGAATTGGATCGATAGGCGTTACCGGGCTGTCTGAGCCCCCAGCCAAAGGAATGCCCAGGTCTAACATGGTTTTGAAAGGGTTACAGCGGGCAGCGCGTTCTTTACCAAGTCGTTGAGAATAAAGGCCTTCTTTGCCGCCCCAGAAAAGGTCAAATACCGGCTGAATGCATACCAGTGCTTCACTTTCACGGGCGGCCCTGATTGCCCTGGTCGATGGCAAAATGAAATGCTCGATACGGTCAGAAAGCGGCTGGGCGCCGTATTTTTGTCTTGCCCATGCATAGCTTGCAGCCACAAGATCATTGGCCCGGTCACCGATTGAATGAACCGCAAGTTGTAAATCGGCGGTTCTGGCTCTTTGCAGCAATTCCTGAATTGCCGCAGAATCCAGATATAGGTTTCCGTTCGATTCGGGTGAGTCTGCGTATGGTTCATTCAAGGCAGCTGTTCTGGTTCCAAATGAGCCGTCAACAAGCAGGCATCCGCCAAACCCTGCCCAGCCCTGTTTCTTTGCAAAGTTCGGGTCGACTGATTGATGATAAACAACCCCTTCGAGCTTGTTATTTTTGAAAAAATCGGCCGCAAGTTTTGCTTCTCTGTCAGAGTCGGTTGAGCCTTCAAGCGCATGAATGCAGACCACACCCTTGCTTAAACATTCTTCTTCAGTTGCCTGCATGCCTTTTAAAAGAAGAGAATCTGAAATTTCATTCAGTAGCTTATATGAAATGGGATTGTAGTTTTCGCCACTTACGAAACCATTTTGATGTTTCAGGCCGGGTATGAAATTATTTGCCCATTCTAGAGCCTTACTGTTAAGAATTGCTGAATGTAAATCTTTTCTTGCTACCCAGATGAATTTGTCGGCAGAGATTTTGTCGAGTTCAGCCAGGGTGGGGCGGCGATTTTCTTCAAGACTCTGTTCCTGAAAATTGAATGCCAGAGCCATATCTGAAGTTTTGGTTTCTTCATTTATGAGGTCGAAAACTTCAGAAAGCCTGGTTGCCTTATCCAGATTCGCTCCTGATCTGGTTAATCCTGTCTGGGTGAAGTGTACATGGGCATCAGAAAAGCCGGCAAAAACCGTAGCATTTTGTAGATTTATGGCTTTAACATTCGGCCCGCTCGGAAAAGGCAGCTGAAAGCCGGTTTTTAGAATGGTACCATTCATTACCAGCATAGTGTCAAAGTCTTTTTTAGAGTAATCGGGAAGATTTCTGCCTGAGAAGTTGAAAAAAAACAGCTGTTCCATTTTAAAATGGCAGGTTTCGGTAAAATTGGTGCAGTCCGGCAACGGTTGTGCACAGCCACTTTATTGGCGGCGAAATCAGTCTGAAACCCCAGCCAAGAAGTTTCTGAATTCTCGTGATTCTAAGTATCCAGAAAATGACCAGAAAAATTAAACTGAAAGCTAAAAGAAAAATTGTATAAAAAAGCCAAACTCCGGTTTTTTCACAGGGTTTGCATATAGCGTCGAGTTGGCAGGGTTTGATTTTGTTGCCAAGAATTCTGCAGACAATCTGCGCAGGTATAGCCTTTGCTACAGGCCGTTTCGAACAGATAGAGTTTAAATGTTTCAACAAAACCATAAAAGCATATTACCAGAACCACTCAATATTAGTAAATTACAAAATTCCTTATTAACGAAGAGCTTATGTATATGGTGAATATCTCCTGTCAGTACAGGGAAAATTTCCGCTAAACAAATAACTGTTTGACCGTGAAGTCGATGAAAAGCGACTTTTAAAAGTGGCATAAGTCTTGCTTTTTATCATTATGAAACTAAAATTCCTGGAGGACCGCGTGAAAACCATCATTTTGAGATTACTGCTTTTCATACTTTGTGCCACTGTTCTGGGCTTTATATCTCAGGTTGGCTTCAACGTGGAAGAGGGCAGGGTTTATCTCGTCGGTCGTTGCCAGGTTAGTTTTGAGGGCTTAACCTCTGATTTAATCACTTCAAAAGATGCAAAGTCAGTTATTAATGCAAATACCGTCGGAATCGCGCAGGTTGAACTGGCCTCTTTCGATGGTAACAAGCCTGTGTTTAAAGTAAATAGAATCTTTTCAGTAAAAACTGATGAAAATGGCTATTTTATGCTGAAAAAACTGTCAAATCAGTATACTTATGTTTTGCTCGGCATTCAGCACCAGAAAAATTTGCCTGTGCCGGTTCATTTTCTTTCTCTTGTTAATGCCCGTGAAAAACAGGGAAAAATGGTAAATCTCGGGTTTCATCAGGTCTGTTTTCGCCATGACGAATCATCAAATCGTAGGGTGGCCGAAGCCAAAATCGACACTTCAATGCAAAACCATGATTTTATCGAGTATTTCATTTCCAGAAGCATGCTTAAAAGCTTTGTAAGCAAAATTAAAACCAATGGTTTCTGGGGTAAAAGCAATGCGGTCACCATAGTTGAATCAGGCAAGGTATCGTTTGAAAATCTTGATAAAGCTGAATGGATCTCTTATGAAACCACAAATTCATGAAATTTGCCGCAGTGAAGAATTAGTGTTATTCTGATAGAAACCATATCACAGGGTAAGAACACTGCAGGCGACGCAACAACAACCGCTTTTTCCGTTAAAACTCTCCCCGGGATTCATGGAAAAATTCCTGGGGTGTTCTTCTATCTGTATAGATGGCGATTATCTTGCCTTTAACAAGGCAGATAAACCAGTTCGCTTGAATTTTTCAGACCTGGCAAAGGTTGAACTCAAAGAAAACCGCCTTCATTTGCTCTGTATTGACGAAAGCCGTTATGAGCTTAAGCTGCCCGGCGATACCTCAAAGATTTTCGCAAACATAAGTCTTCTGCTTGAACAGTATCGCAGGTTTGAAACTTTCAAAAAAAAGTGTACCGAACTTGATTCAACTGACCTTTTTGCCTTTTTTTGTGAATGTCTTGATTTCAGTGCGAAACCATATGTGTGGGCCGTTGAGATTCTGTGTTCAATCGCAAAGTTGCAACAGCTTTCTGATATTCACTTTGAACCCCTTAAAGATTCGGTTAAAATTACATTCAGGAAGGCCGGAAAAGTTTCTAACCCCGGCCGGATAAGCCACGAAAAATATTCGAGGTTAGTTGCCAGAATCAAATTTCTGGCCGGTTGTTTGTCACATATTTCTGACAGGGCCCAGGAAGGCGCATTCCGCGATGAAGCAACTGCACTCGATGTACGAGCTTCCACCTTTCCGACAGACCTTGGTGAAAGGCTTTCGCTTAGATTCATTCTGCCTTTACATTATGATTCTTTGCGATCACTCGGATGGAACCGGCAGGTTATTGAACGTTGGCGAAGTCGGCTCGAGCAGAATTCAGGTCTTTTCATCATCTCGGGGGCTGTTGGCAGTGGAAAAACCACCGCTCTTTACGCCACTCTTGCAGAAATAGTCGGCTCGAAAGAAGAATTGCGGGTTGTAACCCTTGAAGACCCGGTAGAAGGTCGTATACCAGCCATCTGTCAGTCTTCTCTCGATTCAATGCGGGGGCTTTCTCTGGCACAGGCATTTAAACATCTTCTAAGGCAAGATCCTGACGTGATCGCCCTCGGAGAAATAAGAGACCGGGAAAGTCTTAAAGAGGCTTTGCAGGCGGGTCTGTCAGGCCACAAAGTTCTTGCAACCTTTCACGCGGGTAATGGCAGCGAAACCCTTGCAAGATTAAGACAGATTGCCGGCGATGAATACCTGGTAATGTCTGGTTTACAGGCAATATTGCATCTTGAATTGTCTCACGAAGCAGGCAAAATTATGGCTAAAGCTGAACTAACTGAAATAGCGGAGTCAAAACTATGACAACCCCAGGAATCATGGGCCCGGGAATGCAGATCTTTCATTCGCATATTTCTGAAGCCATGTTTACCATTGGTATGTTTCTTGAGCGTGGCCGTTCTTTGATAAATGCTCTGGAATCGGTTGCGGTTTCAGCGAGAAGCTACCGACTGAGAGACGCTGCTTACAAAGCTGCAGATCTGCTTAAGCAGGGTATTCCTCCGGAGCAGGTTTTTCGCAGTAAGGATTTTTTCGTTTTTCCTGCTCAGATCAGATATATACTTGCCTGCCCATTGCCCGAAGAACTTAAAGGAAAAGTCATAGTCGGCTGGTATCGGCGAAAGTTTTCTCTCGCTGTCGATTACAATGCTTTCTTTTATCCCGTCATGACTCTTGCGATTGGAATACTAAGCAGTATTGCCCTGATTCTGTTTGTTATTCCGCAATTCAGAGAGATACTGTATGGCCTTAGAATTGAACCAACACCTCTTTTGAAGTTTTTCTTCGGCGCCGACCGATTTTCTTTCGATCTGGGTCTTGTGATGTTAATGGTGGCTTTTGCAAGTGTTCTGATAATAATGGTTGCTGTTTTTCGCTGGTTTTTCAGAATGAGGTCGATCGGTGATTACATCAATTTTCTGAATATCATGGCCTCGGTACCCTCTCAAGAGCGTCTGCGGGTGATTCCGGCCATTTGCAGCCGGGTGATTTTCGCCAGTGAATTTCAAAAAATCAGATTGTTTTCTACTTCTATCGAACAAGGTAAAAGTATCGAGGAGGCCGTTGAGCATGCCGGATTTCCCGGTTTCCTGCGCTGGTTTATCGGAATGTGTTTTTTCAGTGAAAACTCTACCGAAATGCTCAATGATGGCAGCTTTCTTCTAACAACGCTTTTTAACAGCCGATCAAAGCTATTGATGCATATGATAGAAATTATGATAACAATTTCATTCGGAATCTTCTTTGGTACCATTATTTATGCGATATTTTCCGGAATGATTCTAATTTTGCAAAGTTCGATCTAAAGCAAATGAATATGAAAAGCAAAGAATTGATAAGTTTTTGTAACGTTTTAACAACTGCGCTGAAAAGTGGCCGGGCCTTACCTGAAACTTTGCTGGGTTTAAACCCTTCATCAGCAGAGGCAAAAGCGGTTGCCTGGTGCAAAAGTCTCGGAAAGCACCTTTCAGAAGGCTATTCGCTCGAAGAGGCTGTTAAAAAA
>JASURT010000047.1 GCA_030446435.1 Candidatus Ozemibacter sp. | reverse complement strand
GTTTCGCTGTCGTTGATTTCTCAGAGCTCGTCGGAATACAGCATCTGTTTCTGTGTGGCCACAAACTGTGCGTCATTGGTTGAAGAAGCTCTATTGAGTGAGTTTGAACTTGAACTAAAAAGTGAGTTTCTGGTTCCGTTTGAAATAATCAAGGACCTGGCAATTGTTTCGCTGATAGGCGATGGAATGCGGACAAGAAAGGGACTAGCCGCGATGTTTTTTACTGCGCTGGCTCGCTCTGGTGTGAACATAATCGCCATAGCGCAGGGTTCTTCAGAGCGTTCTATTTCTGTGGTAATCGACCAAAACAAGTCGGTTGCGGCGGTTTTGGGTTGCCACCAGGTGTTTTTTGATGTGCAGCAATACATAGATGTTTTTCTGGTGGGCTGTGGTAATGTCGGTTCAGCGTTGCTCGAACAGATTTCACAACAGACGCAGATGCTTAAAAAGCAGCATATAACCATACGGGTCTGTGGTATTGCCAATTCGAAGAAAATGTTGCTCGATGCGAAAGGCATAGAGCTCGAAAGCTGGCGGGAAAGTCTGAACGAGCGTGGTCAGAAGTGTGATCTTGCAGAGCTTTACTCATGGGCCCAACAACAGCAGCTTGTGAACCCGGTTTTAATGGATTGCACCAGCAGCCAGTTTGTAGCCGACACTTATATTTCAGCAATGGAAGCAGGGCTGAATGTCGTAACTCCGAACAAAAAGTCGAACACAGGCGATTATTCATACTATCTGAAAATGCGCGAGACAGCATTACGGCAGCGTCGGCAATTTCTTTATGAAGCAACGGTCGGTGCCGGATTGCCGGTAATCGACAATTTTAAAAAGCTGATTTATGCCGGTGACCAGCTGCATCGCTTTAAAGGTATTCTTTCAGGTTCTTTATCGTTCATTTTTGGCAAGCTCGATGAAGGAATGACATTATCTGAAGCCACGAAAATTGCCCGGGAAAAATGTTTTACCGAACCAGACCCTCGCGATGATTTAAGCGGAATGGATGTGGCGAGAAAAGTGCTTATTCTTGCCAGGGAAGCAGGCTACCAGATTGAACTGAGCGACATCGAAATCGAGAAAGCTTTGCCCGAAGAATTTGATGAAAGCGGTTCAGTAGAAGATTTTTTACAGCGCCTGCCCCAGGCAGATACGGCAATGGCCGCAAAAGTAGAGGCCGCCAGGTCTAATGGCAAGGTTTTAAGATATGTTGGTGAAATTAAAGATGGTAAATGCCGCGTTTCAATCTGCGAAGTCAGCAATGATGACCCTCTGTTCACCGTAAAAGGCGGTGAAAATGCCCTGGCGTTTTACAGTCGCTATTATCAACCTATTCCTTTCGTATTAAGGGGCTACGGCGCAGGTAACGAAGTGACTGCGGCCGGGGTCTTCGCTGATTTGTTGCGAACATTGAACTGGAAACCCGAGGTTACAGCATGAGCCTGACGGTTTTTGCCCCTGCAACCATAGCCAATCTTTCTGTCGGCTTCGATCTTCTTGGTGCGGCAGTTGAACCGATAGACGGGAATCTTCTCGGTGACAGAGTCATGGTTGAAGGCATTGCAAAGGGCATAGAGCTTGAATCTGTTGGCCCATACAAGAATTTCCTGCCAGAAAAAGAAGACGAAAACATCGCTTTTTTATGCGCCAGATTGTTCTTTGAGAAAGCAGCGAAATTAAAAAACGCAGGTATAAAAATCACCCTTTACAAAGAGATGCCAATTGGCAGTGGCTTAGGTTCGAGTGCAAGTTCGGTTGTGGCGACCCTTTTTGCTTTGAACGAGGTTTTCGACCACCCGTTTTCTTCAGAAGAATTGTTGTTGATGATGGGTGAAATAGAAGGCAGGGTCAGTGGTTCAATTCACTATGATAATGTTGCACCTGCGTTTCTCGGTGGTCTTCAGTTAATGTTAAACGCAAATCACAAGCTTTGCGATTCGATACCTGTATTTGATAGCTGGTTCTGGGTCATTGCCTACCCGGGAACATCATTGAACACAAGCAAAATGCGCGCGCTTCTTCCTGAAAAATATGGGCGTGCTGATTTAATCAGGTATGGTCAATATTTAAGCGGTTTTATTCATGCTTCATACAAGCAAAATGAAAAGCTTGCCGCTGAAATGCTGGTTGATGTCGTCGCTGAACCATATCGAAGCCCGCATATACCCGGATATTTACCGGCCAAATGCGCCCTTTCCGAACTGGGTGTTCTGGCCTCGGGAATTTCTGGCAGCGGCCCGACCATTTTTGCCGTTGCTGATAGTAAAGAGGTCGCTCAGAGGGCTGAAGACTGGCTGAAGAAAAATTATCTGACCTCGAAGGGCGGTTTCGTCAGAATCTGCAAAATCGATAGACGGGGCGCTCGCGTTGTTTAAGCGTCAGAAAGAAGGCATGCTGTGAAATTATATAATCTCAAACATCAGGAAGAAGTAGTTGCTTTTACCGAAGCCTTAACAAAGGGAATGGGGCGAGATCGCGGTTTGTTTTTCCCGATGCAGATTCCTGCTCTTGAAAATGTAGAGTCATTTTTAGAGATGCCTTTCCTGGCCAGAAGCAAAAGGATTATCGGCGCATGGCTTGCCGATGAACTAGGACAAACTGTTGTGGACCGGCTGGTCGAAAATGCCTTTAATTTTCCAGTGAAGGTTCGCAGGGTTGATTCGGCAAGAAGCGTACTGGAACTTTTTCATGGGCCAACCCTTGCTTTCAAGGATTTTGGCGCAAGGTTCATGGCGCAATGTCTCAATGAGCTGGCTGTTGATGAAAAAATCACCATTCTTACCGCTACTTCTGGCGATACCGGGGCCGCAGTGGCTCATGCCTTTTATGGTCTCGAAAATATCAGAGTGGTAATTCTTTACCCGGAAGGCAAGATAAGTTCACTTCAGGAAAAACTTTTTTGTACCCTTGGCGAAAATATTCACACAATCGCGATAAGTTCAGATTTTGACGCCTGTCAGGAACTGGTAAAAAAAGCTTTTGTCGACGAGGATATACAGAGCTCGATGCGTTTGAATTCAGCCAATTCAATAAACATCAGCCGGCTTCTCGCGCAGATTTGTTATTATTTCGAAGCCGCCGCAGTGGTTAGAACTGATGAGCTGGTGGTCGCGGTGCCATGTGGAAATTTTGGCAATTTAACGGCCGGTTTGCTGGCGAAAGCCATGGGTTTGCCCATAAAGAGATTCATCGCCGCAACCAACGCTAATGATACCGTGCCGCGTTATCTTAAAAGCGGTTGCTGGCAACCAAACCCCACCATCGCAACTTCTTCGAATGCTATGGATGTTTCTGAACCCAGCAATTGGCCGAGGGTGGAAGTTGTTTTGAAGACAATGGGGACTGGTTTGAACGGGCTCGAATCAGTGTCGGTAAGTGAGGACGAGACAAAAGATTCGCTGAAATCACTATATCGGGAAGGTTATTTGTCTGAGCCGCATGGTTCTGTGGCTGCCTGTGCCCTGCAAAAATCTTTGCAAGGTAATGAGCAGGGTGTGTTTCTCGCTACGGCGCATCCAGCCAAGTTTAAAGAAACTGTCGAGCAGGTATTGAATGAAAAAGTCGCTTTGCCGCCGGAACTTGAAAAGGTTAAAAACCAAAAGAACCTTTCAGATAGAATGACTGCTGATTTTTCATTGCTTAAAGAGTATCTGCTTGCAGAACGCTGAAAAAGCATCGCATTAATAGAAAATAAAGACCGATCGGCTTTTTATATGGCTAAGCCAACGACTGTCATTTTGTCGCAACATCAGGAGGGTGCCGGTACAGGTCGCCCTCGCTGATGTGCTCATGCTTGTTTTGTCTAAGTTCTCTGTCTTTTTCGATCAACCAGCGTTGAAAGAAAACGAGTATGCTCAGGTCCATCATAAACACTCCTCCTTTCATTTTATTCAATTTCTGACCTTGCATTTTGTGTGCCAGTTTCGCGAGATCGGCTGTTAGACAAGGTGTTCGCAGTCTTTGTCAGGGGTAAGATCTTTTATGAGCAAAAACTGAGCAGCATAATGTATGAAGGTTGACCAGCAGTCGGGTTATTAGTATTATTTTCTCTGAAATTTAAGTTTTGTCAGGAAGGAATGAAAAAATGCAACCTCATCTCAAGTTAAAAGAAGGTCAGATTTCACCATACGTTCTAGTTTGCGGAGATCCTGGCCGGGCAGAAAAGATCGCCAAACTCTGTGAAAGTTATGAAGAGCTGGCTTATAATCGTGAATACAGAACTTTTCTGGGTGTTTACAAGGGCCAGAAAATTACGATTACTTCTCATGGTGTGGGCTCAGCCGGTGCTTCAATATGTTTTGAAGAGCTGATAAAAATCGGAGCGAAGGTTATCGTAAGAGTCGGCACCTGCGGCACTTTGCAGAATGACATGGAACAGGGCGATCACATTATCGCCACCGGCGCGGTTCGAGAAGATGGCGTGACTCCATTGCTCGTTCCCATTGGTTTCCCGGCAATTTCCGATGCAGAAGTCTGCCTGGCTATCGAAAAAGCCTGTGTTGATGCTAAAGCTCCTTACAAACGCGGTATTATGCTGACAAGCGATTGTTTTTATCCCGGCGTAATGACTACTTCGCTCGAACTTTACAGTAAAGCAGGGGTTCCGGGAGTTGAGATGGAATGCTCGGCCCTGTTCGTCATTGCATCTCTTAGAGGAATCAGAGCCGGTGCAATCGCCACAGTTGACGGAAACCCCCTTAAATGGGATGAAGGTAACTATGACCCTCATGGCGAAAAAGTTACCAACGGTAAAGCCAGAATGCTTACAATAGGTCTTGAAGCAATGGCGGCCATGAGCGCGGCTAACCTTTGATTTAACGGCTCGCAACCCTGCCCGGAAAAAACAAGCGAAAGCAAAAAGCTGCGAAAATTGTTGTCTCAGGGTGGGGTTGTGTGCTAAATCTTTTTTCGGCCTTAAGCAAATGTCTGAGAGGAAAGCATGAGCGACAGACCGATTGTTATTTTACTTCCTTACCTGAGTTGCTCGGGTCTCGAGCTGTTCGGATTAAGATTCGCCCAGGATCTACTTGCCCGAGGAATTCCGGCGGTGGTTGCCGCCCCTGACGATAGTCTGATCGCCGGGCAATGTTATGATCGCAAAATTCCCCGCTGGGAATTCCCTGAAACAAAAAAATACGAGCCCTGGAGCTTTCCGGCATGCAGTAAAATGTTTCTGGAGCTTGAACCTCGTGCAGTAATCGCTTTTCGTACTCAGATGATGTACCCGATTCATTACGCCCGATTGCGAACGGGCAAGCGCGTGCCGTTTTTTCTTTTTTATCGCATCGGCGCGGGTAACTATTATCGCAATGATCCGATTCACCGTCGGCTGTTCAGGTATCTGTCAGCTGTTGTTCCGAATGCCGATCATGTGAAAAACAAGATTTGTAAGTATTGGGCCATTGATAGTGAAAAAGTAGTCTGCATTAAAAGCGGCGTCGATACTCGGCGTTATCGCCCCGACCCTGCTCTTAGAAGCTCTTTGCGCAAAGAAATCGGCATAGGTGAAGGCGATTTTCTTATCGGCAGCACCGGAAGAATTCATCCTGAAAAGGGTTCTGAAATACTTCTTCGGGCGCTGTTTGCTTCTGATGGTGCCGCAGCCGGAAGAAAAGACGTGCATTTGCTGTATGTGGGTCGTGAGTATGAGCCTGGCTATATCGATCACCTTAATTCGGTTGCCGCACAACTTGGTGTTGCACAACAGTTTCACATTATTCCATTTAGAAATGATATTGAAACGGTCTATTCTGCCCTCGATCTTTTTGCTTTCGCCGTTACTTCTCATGAAACCTATGCCTATGTCACTCTTGAAGCTATGGCATCGGGTGTGGTGCCGGTGGTGCCCCATATTGGCGGCATGAAAGAAATGTATACCGACGGGGTAGAAGGCTGGTTTTTCGAGCATCGCAACACAGAATCGCTGAAAAAAGTTCTCACAAAAGCTTTAACCAGCTCGAAAAAAGAGCTTGTAGCCATGGGCGGGCTGGCACGACAGCGAATTGTCGAAAAGGCCAGCTGGAAAGCGATGATGGAAACTTATCTTGATCTTTTTCGCCGTTGCGGGGTTGATCAGGTTTAATCTATTTAATCTTAAAAAGAGGAAACAATATGAAATTGATTCTTGAGACGGAAAGCGGAAAGCGCATTGAAATCACGAGTTTTCCGTTCGTAGTTGGTAGAAACCCGGATTGTAATTTTACTCTTGATAGTAATCTTGCCAGCCGGAAGCATGCGCAATTTCTGGCAGAGGGCGAACGAGCTTTTATTGAAGATCTTAACAGTTCTAACGGTACTTTCGTAAATCTTGAACAGATCAATTCAAAGGTAGAGATCTTTGCCAAAGATCTGCTGAAGTTCGCTGATGTTCGCATGCGGGTTCTTGCCGGTCCAGACAGGCCCTGATTTTTGAAAAATCTTTGGGCCGGTGCGCTGATTGTTCTTATTGGCTGGCTTTTATGGCCGGCTTCAGAACAGATAAAAACAGATCTTTTACCTAAAAAGGGCTATAAGCATTTTTTCCATGGCGACCAGATTCGTGCATTGGTTTTAGACCATGATCATATCTGGGTTGGTGGGCTTTCAGGCCTAAAGCTTGTTAATTGGCGCACCTGTGAGATTTTACCCTCCGAACCTGATAGCCAGGACCTTGTTCTGGTCAGAGTCGAGGCGATGCTTTCTGATTCTGACGGCAACCTTTGGGTAGGGCACGAGCAAGGTTTACATAGAAGAAATAAAGACGGCAATTGGCAAGATTTTACCAGCTTTTTGCCTGATCCCAAGGTGCTTTCTCTCTGTGCTGTCAGAAGCAATGAAATATGGGTGGGAACCTGGCGGGGAGTTGGCATAAAAAGTGCCGACAATTCCTGGCGGCATTTAAAAAAAGAAGATGGTCTTCCGGCCGAAAAAGTTCGCACCATTTATGAAGACTCTAAAGGCCGAATCTGGCTGGGAACCTCATCAACGCCCGAAGGCGGGCTGATGTGCATCGAAGATGGGCAGAATTTTTATTATTCGACAAAAGATTATCTGGCGCACCCAAATGTTACTGCCATTATGCACGACAGTTTGGATAATTTATGGGTTGGCACCGGCTTTTTTGACAAGGGTGGGGTCAGCAAAATTTCAGGTTGGTCTTCAGGCAAAGCAGAGAGCGTAACAATTTTAAGGCAAAAAGACGGTCTGGCAGGCAACAAGGGCAGATCTCTTCTGGAAGATAGGAATAAAAACATCTGGATTGGCTCTGAACTCGATGGTTTGACCAAAATTGATGAACAGGGCAAATTTCATATTTATACCACCGCTGATGGTTTGATTGGCGATGAAGTAATGGCAATGCTGCAAGATCCAGATGGAAACCTCTGGCTCGGCCAGGAGAAGGGGTTGTGTCGCATTGCCAGTTCAACGCATGAATTGTAGAAAAAGCTAAAGGGTCGAAGGTTGTTATGAAAATGAACTCTTTTTGTATTGCACATTTAAAATATGTCGTTTTATAATCTTTGTGAGAAGAATATGAGAGGGTAGATTATCGACCATGCAGCAAAAGCTGAGGCAACGCTATAATGAACTTAGACGTTCGCGAAGTATGGGCCGGATCACCCCCGAAAAGTTTGTGGAAGAAGTTAACAAACTTCGTTTTCAGGACAAAGACGGGGCCTGGTGGCAAATAGAAGTAGAAAGTGGCGATTGGCTGCGCTGGGATGGTTCTGGCTGGCAAAAAGCCGGCAATGATCAGACTGGTCTTAAATCAGGTTCGGGGCCCCGAAAGCATGCGGGCGCGAAGTCTCAGGTTCAGGGCGGCTCGCATCAGACTGATTCACAGGCTGCTCAGGCCTCAGAACTCAGCGGTATAATAAGCATCAGCTGGACCAGTCTTCTAAGGCAGATAGTGGGCAGTCTTTTCGGGCGTCTTCGCTTGATGATAACCGTTGCGCTAATTGCCTTTCTGTTACATACGTTTTTAATAGCAGTTGGAAACAATGGTTACGACAAAGATTTAAGAATCAGCAGCATGTTTTCACAATTAAGGGCTTATAGCCCCAGAATTTTCAGCGGCCAGCTGCCCTGGTTCATCAACTGGACCGTTGGTGACTTTAAGGTCGGCAGCAACATTGCTATCAAAAGAAACGAAAAAGAAGCCACCGCAGGCTGGACTTTGGGCGGCGCACTTTTGTTGCTGGGTTGGCGTGGCTTTAGAAGAAATGGCGTTTTTGGCAGCTTAAGAAGGTTTTTGTCTATGCCAAAGCAGATTGCTGCTTCATGCGGACCTCACATGGGGGTAAATCTGGCGGGGCTTGCCTTTGGCGTAATTGTCGCGAATTATTTCAGTGATAAGTTGCCGCATCAATCTCAGAATATGCTGAGTTTTCTCAGCCTGGGCCTGGTCGGCTCAATGATTCCTCTGGCTTTTGCCGGCGTTCTTGCGCGCCTGGGCAACTTAATCGCTTCGGCCATGAAGTTTAAAATTTTGCAGAAAATTCGTTATGCCGGTCTTTCACAGGTTATATTCATGGGCCTTTCATGCGGAATGTTCGCGAAATCAGTCTGGCAATACGGTCCTTATGTGGGCTGGGGGCTGGCGATCTATACGATTTTTCTTATCATCGCCAGGCCGGGCAAAGCGGTTTTGGTTTCTAACCGGGTGTCATTGTTTCTCAACCTGACCGCAGTTATCGGATTGATCAGCTTTTTGACCGAAGAAGCGGCTTTTGCTCACGATAAAGGCTGGTGGGAAAATGTTAACTCTAATGACCCTCTTTCACAGCAGATTGTTTCCTGGGTTAAAGCTCCTGGTTCAACAGAATTGATGCAGGCCGGTGTGCCCCCTTCCATTGGTGCTGCCTTAGGTGCTGGTGCTGTCGATGCGGCCACAGATGCCACCACTTACGTTTTGCAGGTTAATACTCATTCTATGCAGGTAAGCCCCGAAAGTCCCGGAGAACTTCTGGTAGCAGTCTGGAAAACAGAGAACGGAGGGCCTCTGGTGCCTGCCGGTGATGCAAGTATTTCGATTATGGGCAGCGCGCCCTGGTTATCGCTAAGCCAGACAAGCGGTGTTTGTCGTGTGAACTGTCTGGTTGGGCAAAAGGCTGACTCGATGCAGAATTCAACTATGCCCGAGTCTGTCATTTTAACAGTTGTTGGCAGTGGCGGCGGGCAAAGCTGCACTTCGACAGTTTCTGTTGCTCCCGGCGGGCAACCTCAATACGTTCTGGAGGTCTTCTGATTTGCAGAAAAGTTTTACCATCAATTATGACGCGGCGAAAAAGAACTGGGTTCCCTCGCAGATGCGGGTGCGCATGCTTTCGCAGACCGAAGATGGGCAATATGAACCCTGTGAGTTCACAGACCCTGAATTTACCACTGAACCTGCCGGCTGGCTTGTTTTCAACCCTAAAGCCGAGGGCGAAATAATCTGTGCCGATGTTAATGTTTCTGATGCCTTTATCTCTGAACCCGGTGAAGAAAAGTATGCCCGTCCCATTGAAGTTTTTATCAAAGCCCGCCCTGAAAACGCCTCTGATGAGCAGCAGCCCATTTCTACCAACTGTCAGGTTCAGGTTGAAGAACCTGGGGTAAAACTTGGTTTTACCGTTTCACCTGATGAGTGCTATAAAGAAGGCGAAGTCTGGTTGCCTGCCGATGCAAAAACCATCTGTAATCTGAGTGTGTGGGTAGAAGAAGTCGACCCGGTGACCCAGGAAGTGTTTCGTGCCCCCGAAGAAGATTTTGAATTCAGGGTTGAAACCACCTTTGAACCCGAATTGCTGCTTTGTCTTGATTTAGATAAGGGTATTATGCCGGCTGAGAGTCGATGGCAAACCGGAAAAGCCATGCCTGACCTGAAAGAGCCTTTTCGGGGAGAAGTTAAGATCAAGGCCTTTTCGAAGAAAAAAGCCTCAGACGAACCGGTTGGCAAGCTCGATATTCCCTGGGCACTGTTTGCGGCCGAGATTGCCGTGCAAAAAGAAATTGATCCGCCTCTGCCCGCAATACCGGGCCGCGAGCTTGCAGTTACCTTAAAATTGCGACAACAGGGGCTCGATGCTCCGCTGGCCGATACTGAAGTGCAGTTCGTCTGGGCTGAAGGCTCTGATGCTACACCCCTCGGAACTATTCTCACCGAAACCGCCGTAACCGATGCTGAAGGGGTTGTAGAATTAAGATACGCACCTCCTGAAGAGCTTCGATACCAGGCGAAAAAGCGTCTGTATGATGAAATTGCTGTTTTGATCGGCAAAGGTGAAGAACCGCTTCGTCTCGATGAAACGATCGTGATTCCGGTTGCGCCTGAAATCAGACTTTTTGGGAAAGCTGAAAAGAAAGGTTTGCTGATGGACCCTGAGCAGCAGCCGATAGAGATTCTGCCAGAGCAGATAACCGGCGGCAGAATTTCCGGAAACCTGATTCTTCCGATTCAGATGGAAGGTGGGCCGCTCAAGCGATTCGGAGTGAATTTTGCCAGTCTGGAAATCGCGTTAGAAGAAGATCAGCCACCGGTTTTTAATTCTTCGCCACAAAAACAGGGGTTATGGAATCTCGAATTCAAAGAAATTGAAGAAGCTTTTAAAAAGGCAAAGCTTGAAACCAAGCCTTTGCGTCTATCAAAGGAACTCGAAGATGGGCAGCTGTTTAAAATGGTTCTTGGTGAAACCGAGAATGAAACCATAAGCCATTACGAAGAAGAGCTGACATCTGATCGCGTTGCCGTCTTCAGCAAAGGTTTTCAGAGATCTCTGAAGTATTATCGATATCATTTTTGCTCACAATTGGCTCAGAAGCAAGACAAAGACTATGATCTGGCGGTGGCTGGAGTTCAGCTTCTGTGGATTGCGGTTCGCGGCACCCACATGTATCTGCGTCGGTTCAAGTGTCACGAGGATATGGTCAAATCAAGAGTCGACAAAATGGTAGGCACTTTCATAAACATTGCTTTGAATGCGCTTTCGGCCAGCACAAAATTGCGCGAGTTTGGCGGTTGGGCTGGTGGAAAGGCAAAAGCCCTGATTGAATGGCTTACCAAAACCAGGTTTGGCCGCTGGATCGCCAAAGGAGCTTCATGGTTTGGCAGTTTCGCTTCAAGTATAAGCAAAAAAGCTCTGAATCAGATCTGCCCGATGGTTAAAAAGGTGCAGTCAGGGGTCATGAGTTTGCTGAACAAGCTGGGGGCAGTAGGCCAGAAAATCTATAACAGCATCGGTTCGCTTTTAGACGACCTGGTGGGTCTTATTGACGATCTTGCCAATGCTCTATGTAAAAAGGTTCAGGCTTTTCAGGAGATGCTTTCAAACTCTTCCGAACACTGGGACGACCTGGTAGCCTGGGTTAACCAGAAAAAAGATTCAATCAAACAGGGCGCTGGCGAACTAGCGGGGAAGGCTTCGAGCTGGGTTTCTAAGTTTGTGAGTGCATTCCAGGAAATGGTCGAGTCTTTACTGAATCTCGTCGGAAACCTTTTCGAAAAGATGGGAGCTCTTTTGTTCAAATGTTTGACCGGCATTCTTTCATGGTGCGGCAAAAAGGCTAAAGACTGGTTGAAACCCATGTTCGATTGGCTGATGGAACATTCTGAGACCACGAAAAAAGCGGTTGAAGAAATTCTGGACGCAGAATTCACCAGAGAAGGCGCTAGTGAATACGGCATCGAAAAGCTTATCGATGCAGGTTTTAATGAACTTTTCGGCATGTTGATTTCATGCAAACCCGCTGAGGTCTCAAAAGACGCGGTAATGCGAAAAGCTGGTTTTACTCTGGCTTTGATGGGCCGGCAGCCAGAAAAGGTCGTGGGTTATGTTTACAAAAACTCAGTAAAGCAATACATGCCTGCGGACTGGGAAAGCGAGCGCCATGAATTCATTGAAAAGATGGTTGATGCATCTAGTCGATATCATGACTATGAGCTGACAACAAGCACAATAGATGAAGTGGCAGATATTCTCAATACGATAATTTCTGTTGGTGCCCTTGGAATTGCCTTGTTTGGTGTTGTGTTTTCAGGGGGCACGGGTATCGCAATGGCTGCGCAGGCTATTACAACTATAGAGGCTGCTTTTAATCTGGCAAAAGCTGCTCTTTGTGATATTCCTCAAGTTAGTCTTGCGGTAATACTGATGTTCATACTGGTGGCAAAATACGATTTGCTGATCTGTGATCTTTGCTTTAAAAATACAGGAACTTCTTCGGCATGACAGCACAAGACTATTTAAACTTAACCAGTTTCGTAACGACTCTCGATGGTTTGGCAGAGCAGGTCGATGATCCTTCAACCGGTGCGGTTGAAATCTACGAAGCAGTCAGCTCTCTTTGTTCAAGCATTTCCGCCACGTCGCTTTTTCCTGGTGCGTTGCCGGATGACCCCACCTGCCCCTGGGAAGGATCTTTCGGCGATGACAATCTTTGCGTTTATTCTGCGACTCATCAGTTTGTGTTTTCATTGATGTTCAATTCGTTAAACAGTGCAGTTTTGAGTGGTGCAGAAGGCATGACCTGGAAAATTGCCCGCTCAGAAAAGGGCAATCATGTTATCGTCGTCGATGCAGTCGGAGAAGTGTTGCAGGATATTATTATCGATGAATCTGGTTCGGCGCGTGACGCAAGCGATGTTTCAGAAAGTTTTGCACAGTTGAAAGCAGAGTGGGATGAAATTTCTTCTCGTGATGAAGAGTCGCTTCCGGCTTATATTCCCGAAGACATTATTCCAGACAGCGACTTGCCAGATATCGACGATTTGCCTGATATATCCGGCCCTGATTCAGATTCTGGCCCTGAGGGTGGCTCTGGAGGCTCTGGAAGCTCTGGTGCAGGTGGCGCGAGCGTGCCATCAACCGGATTAGACAATGCTGCCGATGATGATTTTAATTCTTCGTTTGGTGAAAAACCAGGTGGTTCTTCGTCAGGCGGGCTGGGCGATATGCTTGGGTCAGCCCTTAAAGGCGCAGCTGCGGTTGGTTTGGCGGCCGGAGCAAGGGCTGTTGCCAAAGCTGCTGCAGATAAACTTTCAGGGCCATCGACCCGTTCAGAGCGACCCGATGATTCTCTTACTGCTAAAAAAGCTTCAGATGGCCATGAAGAGGGGCCAAAGCTGCTGATTTTGCAGTTCAGCGATGGTCGCAAGATTGAGGTAAGTAAGTTTCCGTTTGTGCTGGGTCGAAGCGCTGATGTCGATCTGACCCTTGATAGCCGCATGGTCAGCCGCAAGCATGCTCAGTTCATTGAGAAAGAAAACGAGATTCATCTTGAAGATTTGGGTAGTTCCAATGGAACGATGATTAACGATAAAAAGCTTTCAGGTTCAGGTAAAGTAAAGGCCAATGATGAAATCAGGTGCGCAGATGTCGTTTTAACGGTGATTTCTTGCCCGGGATCTGGGTCTGGTGCCAGAGAAGAACTGAAAACTGTCGCTTTCAATCTGGCAGAGAAACAGAAGAAATCGAGCGAAACCCCGCCAGCTCCGCCTCCTCCACCACCTCAACCGCCTAAAAAGGCTGCTGGAACTGACAAGGCCAGGCCGGAAAAGATTGCTGCAAAAGAAAAAAGCTGTTCAAAATGTAGTGGCAAAATGTCTTCTGATGCTAAGTTTTGCCCACATTGCGGCAACCAGGCCGATGCCAAACCTGAATGCGCATTCTGCCATGCGAAGATAGATAAATCTGCTAAATTTTGTCCGGGTTGCGGCAAACCTGTGGGCGCTGCACCGAAGCCTGCCGCACCGAAGCCGGTGGCCCCCAAACCTGCGCAAAACAAGCCCGAACCCCCCAAAGCGCCGCCTCCGCCGCCACCACCGGCACCGTCACAACCAGTCGATTATCTCGACGAAGAAGAAATTGCGGCTGAATCGCGTTCGGTTAAAGAAAAGCTTCAGGCTCGTCGCGATGCCAGACGGCAAGACGAAGACAATGAATTCGCGCGCCGGGTTGGCTCGGATGATGATGCTGAAGGGCAAAAAATACTGCCTTCGGTTCGCTGGGTTTCATTTCTTTTCGCGATATTTTTACTTGCCGATCATGGCCGTCTGATTGATCTGAAAGGCGATTCTGTAATTGACGAAATAGCTTTTCAACGGGGATTGGGCGCTGGCATCTGTACAATCTTTTTCGCTTTCATTGCCGGTTCCAGTTCTGGTTTTTCGCGTCTTCTGACCCTGGTGTGCGCCGGAGTTTATGTTGGTAATCAGCTGTTTAGAGATTATAATCTGTATATGGCATTGTTTGAAAATCCGCAGATTTTTGAGAAAAACCCTGAAGTTTTTCTGCCGGTCGTTGCTTTGTTGTTTGGTTTGTGGCTGCTTAAACGTGCCGCCCGGCGCAGTTGAATTTCGTTCTGATCAAATCTGGTTTTTATCTGGCAGGAAAATGAAATTCCAGTCAGGGTGACGAAGTAAAGTTATTTCGTGGCTGACAATGATCAGGGTGCTTTGGCTTTTGGCGAGAATTTGTTTCAGAAGACCGGCGGTATTGCCTGCTGTTTCTTTGTCCTGAGCCGCCAGGGGTTCGTCAAGCAGAATCGTTTCAGCACCTGAAGCAAGGACTCTCGCCAGTTGGCAGCGTTTGGCCTCTCCGCCCGAAAGGCCCGCGGGGTAACGATCGACAAGATGGTTTACCTGTAATGTTTCGATAATTTCAGGCGAAAAATCGTTACCGGCATTTTCCTTTCTTTGCCTGCCTGCCCAGGCAATCTGTTGTCCAACCGTCATATTCGGCCAAAGCGCATCTGCCTGAAAAAGCATATCGATGTTTCTTTGCCATGGCGGCAGAATGAAGTCTTTTTCTGACCAGATTTGATCATTATTTCTGATAGTGCCCGAAACTGGAATTTCAAGACCGGCAATCAGCCTGAGAAGACTGGTTTTTCCGCACCCTGAGGGACCAAAAATAATATTGACGCTGCCCGGAGCAAAACAAAGGTTCAGGTTGCCAATAATTTTTTGATCAGATTGACTGTAATGCAGATTTTCTATACGAATCATTTGGGCCACCTTTTGACAATTATAACAGAGGCCAGAGCCAGTAGCCCTGAAAGTAAAAGGCTTAGTTTGCAAACATCTGCTCCTGCGCCGTAGTGCATAAGGTTGAAGACTCTTAATGGCAGCGTCTGACCACCGGGTGGCACGGTCAAAAGAGATGTTTCGAGTTCACGAAGTGATATAACTGCCGCAACCAGAAAGCACAGCAGAAAAATCGGCAGTTCGATCGCAAGCCTTTGCCTTATGTGAGTTCTGAAAAAGAAAACCGATTCTCTCGTGCTTTTCTGCGAAAAAGTTTTCCAGGCAAAAATGGATATCAGCAATGTGTATGGCAAAGCGCGGGCGAGGTGGGCCATGACGATCGTGAAGCCATCGGGCATTTGGGCGAAAAATGCGTGTAGTTTGGTGGAAAGTGTCGCCCAGGTAATTCCGGTCAGACTTGCGGGTATGAAAAGAGGAAGAAACGCGAGAATGGCGAAAAAAACTTTTCTCGATCTGGCCAGCTTTGCCCCGAGAGGAACGGCGAAGACTGCTGAAATAATTGCGGTCAAAAGTGCTATGCCGCAAGACCATAGAACTGCATTGCCGTCGGTGTGCAATGAAAGCCCTTCGTTTGCCCGGCTGAAAGCTTGACGAATCAGTCCTGTCACTGGCAGTCCGATAAGAAAAATGAAGCAGGCGTTGCCGGCGCAAAGCACCAGCTTGATCGGCGCAGGCAGGCTGCTGAAGGGCAGTAGACATCGATGGGTCTTTCCCGCAGAAGAATCGTTAAGACTGTATCTTTTGATCAATTTAAAGGCTGCAAGGCCCATTGGCAGCATCAGAAAAAGCAGGGGCCAGACGTCAAGCAGAACAGAAGAAGCGCTTGACCCGGCGAGAAAGCGCGAGGTGATTTCGGTGGCAAAAACCGGAACCTGCAGACTTAGCGGCACTGTACCGTCGAGCATTATCAGCATCGCGATTATCAGGGTCGAAGCGGCTATAAATGGTTTCAGCAGCGGGAAAATCACGATTCGGAAGGCTGCGAAAGGCGGCTGTGACAAGCATATGCTTTCGAGAACCGGCCAGGGCATCAGGCTGTGCCCCAGGCCGATAATCAGCGCCGCTAGCGGGGCAAAAGCAGTCGCAAAAATGAATATGCACCAGAATTCGCCGGCGGGCGCGGGCAAGAACCCGAGGCCAGGCGGGGGAGAGGCTGACAGTGCCATCCAGCCCTGAGTGAACAGGTAGGGCGGCAGAAGTATGAAAAAGATCAACAATGCCCGCAGTTTGTATGGTAGAGAATTTTTGTTCCAAAGACTCATGCCGGTAGAAAATCCGAGTATAGTTGCAAAAATTGCCGAAAGTGCTGCTATTTTCAGCGACCGCATCAGCAGAGAGGCGTTGTTCAACGCGCCTGACGCGCTTTGTGCGTTTGAAGCACTTACCGATAAAACGGGCAGAATGAACGGTAACATGGTGATGATTATGAAAGAGACCTGATATAGCCTCAGGGTGCGCTGTTTCAGGCCTGACCCGGGGTCCCAGCTGCCGTTCGAAAAAGCTGTCATTACTTCAAAAAGTGTTTGTTGATGATCTCGGCCGCAGAAGCCACAGATTCGGCTACTTCTTCAAACTTGACCGCAAGAGGCTTTATTCCTTCTTCCGGGATCCAGTCGGGTTGAGAAGCTGCGTTGTTGCGCGCCGAAAAGAAACCTTCGCTTTTGTCGATGAGAATTTTCTCTCCTTCCGCGCTGGTGATGAAATCAACGAATTTTTTTGCGTTGTCTGGGTTCGGGCAATTTTTCAGGATTGCAACGGTATTTGGTATTACCAGGGTTCCAGAACCGTTTTTATCCTGATCGGGAAAAATCATTTTGATAGGGTCGCCGCGCTTGATTGCTACCAGGGCATCGTCGGTGTCGGTCAACCCTACCAGGCTTGCGCCGGCCACGACCCGATCACGGGTTGATGCATTTCCGTCGACAAATGCGGCCTGGTTTTCTTTCAATGTGGCGAAGAAATTCATCAGGCCTTTTTCGCCACCAAGCGCATAAAGTGCGGCAGCATGAGTGTTGGTAGTTCCGAACATCGGGTAGGCAACGGTAACTTCTTCTGGTTTCCAGTTTTTGCTTAAAAGATCGTCGAGGGAAGTTGGTTCTGAGGCGGTCGGAAGCTTTTGTGTGTTTGTTACCAGCACTCGGGCTCGCAAGCCGAACCCTGTCCAGAGATTGTTTTCGCCAAAATATTGCGGAAGCAGGTCGGTTGTCGATGCCGGTTTGTAGCTGGTGAAGAGACCTTCCCGAGCTAATTTCATCGTGTGTGCAAATTCCGAACTCCAGAAAACATCGGCTTTGGGTGCTTCGGCTTCGGCCCTGAGGCGGTTCGCCAGACCAACTGTTTTGGCGGCTTCAGTGTCGAAAACCGGTTTAACTTCGATTCCGGTTCTGGCGGTGAACTCGCGTAATACCGGCTCGGCAAAAGGCTGGTCTACCGAAGTGTAAATGACAACCTGTCGGTCGTTGTTGCCGCAGCCCACAATAAAGATCAGAAGCAAGGCAGCTGCGAGGCTGAATAATGACCGATAAATTGAAGTTGCTGCAAAAATGAAAGAATTATTTGATTTACCTGACTTTTTCATTGGACCTCTCTGTAGATATGTTTTGATTGCCCGATAATTTTACCCGCAACCCGCAATAATATCAACGATAAGGGTAAAGCGTGTTTTTAATTGCTGTTTAACCCCCCTGAAATAATCATCGAAAGCATTTGCTAGGCTCAAAGTGTTTGTTGAAGCGTGGTTAGACAAGTTTGTTTTCTCACCCGCCGGGTGATTTATCAAAACTGCTTTTGCCCAAGCCGTTGCCCAGAGGAATTTCTCGCCGCTTTCGCCATTAGCCAGATGAAAAACCGGGCTGGCACGAATTTCAACTTCATGCGTCTACGTTTGCTCGATTTTCTCAACAAAAACAACGCTCGCGCGCACCGGCACGCGAACTCGAAGCCTCATCCTGAGGCCTCGTTCGCGGCGAAGCATCCTGCTTCGCCGGCCGGTCTTTGC
>JASURT010000046.1 GCA_030446435.1 Candidatus Ozemibacter sp. | reverse complement strand
TTTGTTTTACCTCTTTAAGCTTTTTTTCGTCTGTGGCTTTGGCTGAGCCGGCCATCAGATGAAACTTTTTTTTGGCCGGAGTTTTCAATTTGCCGACGATCTGGCATTTTGCCTGAGCCGGAATGTTGCCACTGCGGTTGTTCGACAGCCAGCGTCCGCCTTTGGGCAACACAAAACTCAATGAGCTTTGATACTGGGCCACGCGAATTTTAACTCTTGGTGCTCCTATCTGCTTTTCAGCACCGGCAACCGAAGTCAGATTGAAAAAAAATGAAACTAAAAGTATCGATTTAAGCCAGAAATTATTCATAATCCGTGTCTCCAAGGGCTTTGTAAAG
This sequence comes from Candidatus Ozemibacter sp., assembly GCA_030446435.1. GTDB lineage: Bacteria > Muiribacteriota > Ozemobacteria > Ozemobacterales > Ozemobacteraceae > DYKG01. Next base: position 17,744 of record JASURT010000046.1, on the reverse strand, counting down.
AACCCCCTCTGCCTCCTTAAGTTTTTGTTTTGCCTGCTCTGGTGTCATTTCGGTTCTGGCGAGCATGATGGCAAGTTTTACATTGCCATCGGCTTCTGTTAGTTTTGCTTCGGCAAGGTAGTTGGGAACCCTGCCGCCCTCCATTACAATTCTAAGCGCTCTTTTCCGCAGTTTATCGTTGGTGGCCTGCAAATCAACCATCAGGTTTTCGTAAACTTTGCCAATCTTGACCATGCTTAACGACGAAATCATATTTAAAACCATCTTGCAAACGGTTCCGCTTTTAAGGCGGGTTGAGCCGGTAATGACTTCAGGCCCGACGGCAGGGTTTATAAGTACATCTACTTCAGGCAGTTCTCCGTAAGGATTGCAGCAAAGCAAAACCGTTGGCACTTTTAGCCGGCGGGCAAATTCCAGGCCGGCCACGACGTAAGGGGTTGTGCCTGAAGCGGTAATGCCAATCAGAATGTCTTTTGAAGACAGTTTTATCGCTTCAAGATCCTGGCGGCCGGAATCGCGGTTGTCTTCAGCGCCTTCTGCGGCCTGAGTCACTGCTTTGGGACCACCTGCGATTAAAGCGATAACCCGGTCTGGTGAAACGCCGAAGGTTGGCGGACATTCGGAAGCATCAAGGACTCCCAACCTTCCTGAGGTGCCGGCACCCATGTAGATTATTCTTCCGCCCTTTTTAAGGGCAAGCGTTGCCATATCGACCACCCGGGCAATATTGTCTGAAACAGCCTCCAGGGCCCTGACTATAGCTTTGTCTTCTTCGATGAAGGTTTTTACGGCCTGCCGCGTAGAAACCCGGTCGATGAACATGGTGCGAGGGTTTCTTGTTTCAGTCAGCGGAATATTCTTTTTCGTCATTTTTTCGTTTTCAGTCATGTTCTTTGTCCTCTTCTGGTAGCTCAGCGAAAATGTCTGCGCCTTCACTGTTGTTCTTTCCCCAGTGTATCAGGGGCCCGAAGACCGGTTTGTAGACTGGTCTGGTCAAAATAAACCGTCGCCTTTGTTCGTTCAGCATTTGTGCAAACAGGTCGGAAAAACCATGCCAGTTTTGCCAGAGACCACCGCAACCGGTAATGTTCAGCGGAATTTCTTCTGAAAAACCATCGGTAAGCTTTGCAAGGTCGTTGCCTAAAAAAGAAAAACTTTCTTTAACCAGGCTTTCGGCAAGCTGGTCGCCATTGTTGTAAGCGCAGGTAAGTACTTCGGCAAAACGCCCCAGATAATTCTGATGATTTTCTGCCTGGTAAAGCGAATCGAGAATTTCGGCTTTATCGCCTTTGAATCCCTGTTGAAGATATGAATTATAAATTTTTTCCCGGCTCTTATCGCCTTCAAGATATTCTAAAACGCTTCTTAATACGAGAAGACCGAAACGGGAGCCCGAAGGCGATCTGTCGAGAAGATATCCCCAGCCGCCTTTTCTGATGCGGGTGTCGCCAATATCTGCGTAAAGCAAAGAGCCTGTGCCGTTTACCGAAATGATTCCATCTTTGCCGCCTAATGCAGAGGCATGATTGCAGACAAAATCAGTAAAAATTTCACAAACGGAATTTGTGGGCGATAATTCAAGAAAAACTTCTTTAACCCGCCTGGCTGCAAGCAGGTCAGCACCGCCGGCCGCACCGATTAACCAGACAATTCGATCGTTGATTCCATGCAAATTATCTTCAAAAAGGCTTTGTGCAAGCAACTCAAGCTGGTGAAAGCTTGCGGTTCTGATGTTTGCAGCAGATTTTCGACAGAATTCGACCTTTTTACCAGGCCTTATCACTGCCGCGCGAAAACTGGTGCCGCCCCAGTCGACACTGAGATAACAGGTCACTTTATGGCTCCCTGTCGCATTCCCTCAAGCATGTATCTCGAAAAGAATATGAAGACCAGCACCATAGGAACTGCGGCCAGGGTAGCGCCGGCCATCAGCAGCCCGTAATCCATCAACTGCTGGTCTTGCAGAGTTGAAAGGCCGACGGTCAGAGTGTAAAACTTTTCGGTGTTCAAAGTTACCAGTGGCCAAAGAAACGAGTTCCACTGTGTGATGAAAATGAAAATGCCCGAAGTGGCCAAAATCGGCATTGAAAGCGGAAAATAAATATGCCTGAAAATCTGAAAGTCGGTCGCTCCATCCATTTGGGCTGCCTGGGCAAGGGTGTTGGGTATCGAGTCCATGTATTGCCTGACCATGTAAATACCGAAAGGCGCGGCCATAGCCGGCAGTATCACCGCCCACAGGCTGTCGATAAGATTCCATTTCGACATGAAAAGAAACAATGGCAGCATGACAATCTGGCCGGGAACCATCATTGCAGCGAGCAGAACCCAGAAAAGCTGTTCGCGCCCTTTGAATCTTCCGGCTGAAAAGCCGAAAGCAGCAAGAGAGTTGAACAAAGTCTGAGCGATGGTTACGGCAGCCGAAATCAGAAACGAGTTTATTGACCAGCGCACAATGCTTCCTGCAGATAGAAGAACAGCAAAGTTTTCGAGCGAAAAGCTGTCATATCGCGGTGGACTGGCGGCAAGGCCTTCGGGTGAAACGAACGCGGTGAAAACCATCCAGACCAGTGGACCGGCAGTGGGAATAAGGCCAAGAACAAGAACGGCGAGGGCGATTTTTTCAGCCATGTTTATCTTTCTCATGCCAGATACTCCACTTCCTGATTTGTGAATTTTCGCTGGAAAATCGTTATCAGCAGAATTGCGACAAACAGTATCAGGGCCATCGCTGCTGACAAACCAAAATCAAAATCTCTGAATGCCGAGGTGTAAACCCGATGCACCACAACTTCGGTCGATATTCCCGGACCACCGTCGGTAAGCATCAATACCTGGGCAAATACCTGCAGAGCGGCAATAGCTCCGGTGATGAGAAGAAAACTCGTGGTTCCGCGCAGCAGTGGAACGGTGATGTGCCACCATTTTTCAAAAGAGCTTGCCCCTTCAAGCTCTGCCGATTCATACAATGACCCGGGTATGTTGGCCATAGAAGCCAGATAGATAAGCATAGACCCGCCGGGAGATTTGAAAACTCCGGTGGCGATAACAGACCAGAACGCGATATCGGGGTCGGTTAACCAGCCGATCGGTGAAATTTCGAACCATCGCAGAAAATTGTTGGCCAAACCGACTTCGGTGTTGAAAATCCAGCGCCAAACCATGGTCAAAACAACGACTGAAGCAACTCCGGGCAGATAATAAGCTCCTCTGAAGAATCCCTTTGCTTTACCATGTAAACTGTAGATAAGACTAGCGACAATAAGTGCGGTAAGCGTGTTGGCAGGTACGACGACGCAGCTGTATAAAACGGTGTTCCAGCAGGCTTTTACAAACTTGGGGTCTGACAGGGCCTGGGTAAAATTCTGCAGGGTAAAGCCGCCGACCTCGCCGATACGATAATTTCTGAACGCGATGATAAAAGCGTCAGCGAGGGGGTAAAACAGAAAAATGCCGATAATCGAGATTGCTGGCACAATCATGATCAAATGCGCCTGGCGACTAACCAGGGCAAAAATAAGCGAAAGAAAAGCCAGCAGCAGAATGAGCCGGCCAAAAAGGCTGCCTTTACTGATGTCTTCTTTTATCGAACCAGCTTCAGCCGCAAGTATTCTGTTAACCATGGTTTCACTTCTTTTCATGGCATCCTGAACCGGGGCCCGGTCTAGCAAAGCTTCCTGAATGGCGTATTCTATTTCTTCGTCTATCTGGGGCCACCGGCTGTCGGTAAAAACCGTTCTTCCTTCGCGTAGAATGTCCAGGGCTGCAGACATGTGCGGGTTACCTTCGTAAATGTTGCCTGCACTGTTGCGGGTGGGAAATTGTGAATACTGTGCCAGAGCTTTCTGGTTTTCGCCAAGCGTTAGAAAGCGCGCAAGTTTCATTGCCATTCTAACTCTTTCAGGGTTCTTGTTTTTAAAAACGTAAAGGCCTGATATGGCCAGAAAAGAACTGTTCGTAAGGCCTTCGGCAGCCGGGTAATGCACAACCGAAAAATCCATCGGAAATTTATCTGACAAAGCCTTTATGCCCCACAGACCAAAAGCAGCGACTGCCAGACGATGTTCGCGACCGAAAGCGGTCCAGATATCGTTTGAAGTTCTTCCACCGCTGTCGGCAGGAATGATTCCTTCTGTTTTAAGCTCGTTGAGCCACTTGAAGCCTTCGAGCATCTGCGGGCTGTTGCCGGTGAACTGCCCGTCTTTGTTTATGAACCTGCCGCCAAAAGCCATAAGAAACGGAAAATTCGCCGTTTCGTTCTTTTGAAAATAAAGCCCAAGCGGGTAGTAACCCTTTTCGGTTAAAGTAACTTCGCTGCCGGACTCGGCTTTTTGCCCGTTCATATAGGTCTTGATTTTTTTCATCTTGTTTTGAAATTCGCTTACGGTCCAGCGCCCGTTAACAGGAACTTCTACTTCGGCACTTCTAAAAATCTCGTTATTGATGAAAAGAAGCTGACCACCCATATACCACGGCCAGCCATAGTGTTTGCCCTTAACTTCAAAGGCATCGAGAGCCGCTGGAAAATAGTCGCTTTTGTCTTCAGGGCTCAGGTATGAATCTACTGGTTCAATAAGGTTTTCTTTGATGAAAAGCAACGGCACCGTGCCGGGTGCGATGTCCGGGTGATTGCCTCCCAGAGCCGCAATTTTAAGCTTTTCCTGACCCCGGGCCCAGGTCAGTTTTGTTAACTCTACCTTAACACCGGGATTATTTTCTTCGAACTCTTTGATTTTTCTGTTCATCCACGTGAATCGGTCTACCTTTTCCCCCTCTTCAAGCCAGCGGGGAAAGTCCCATATTTTCAAGGTCATTTCTGTGCCCTGACTTAAAACCGGTGAAGCGAAGCTGAAAATGGCAAGCAGTGCAAACGTGCATAAATAAAGAACCCTGTTCAGGGGTTTATCCTCAATCAAAGAAAAAAATCTCATGTCTTTGAGTAAATCCTTGCTATTAAAATTTGTATGGTATAGAATACCCTCATAGAAATGGTTCTACAAGGAAAAAATCAAAAAAGTGCACAACGGTTTTTTTGCTTAAACCCGTTTGCCAATAAATATTAGCGAGAATCAATTATGGAGAAAACATTGGAACAGGTAATGGAAAAGGTTAAGGCAGATCCAAACAATCCTGAATTGCTCAAAGAGCTGGGCAATCAGTATTTCAAGGCCGAGCAGTATGAAGAAGCTATTAAACAGTATCAGGCCGCGTTAGACATCGACCCGGGATTTTACAAAGCATTATACAACCTGGGTAACACATACTATAAGCTTGAACAGCATGAAAAAGCAGTGCACTACTGGCACGAGGCAATCAAGGTTAAACCTGATTTTGATCATGCTTACTTCAATCTTGGCTATCATCACTATCAAAAAGGGTTTATGCGCGAAGCGATTCGTGCTCTGAAAGAAGCAGCTCGAATCAATCCTGATGCTGCTGACACTCATCATTATCTTGGTCTTTCCTACCATTTGACCAGCCAGTTTGAAAACGCCGTAGAAGAATTTGTTGCCGCAATTCAGCTTGATCCTGAAGATCCTGATTACCACTATAATCTGGCCAACACCAGCTATGACATGGGAAACTATGAAAGAGCTGCTGAAGAATGGGCCAAGACTCTAGAAATCAGGCCAAAAGACAATAAGGCCAGAAACAATTATTGCGATGCTCTTCTTCAGCTTGGAAAACACGACGAAGCATTGACAGAAATCGATAAAGTGCTCGAAATCGAGCCTGAATATCCACCTGCTTTGTGCACCAAAGGCGAAATTCTTGAAAAACTCGATAAGAGTGAAGAAGCTCAGGTTCTTTTTGCCAGGGTTATCGAAATTATCAAAGACAACCAGGCCTGGGAACTACTGCACAAATATCTGAAAGAGAAATTAGAAAAGTAATCGATAAGGTTCAATAAAAAAGGGGCTGTCTCATCGAATGAGACAGCCCCTTTTTCAGGTCAGGCTGATTTTTTGCCTGGCTTTTTAGTCAGGAAACCCTGTGGGTTAACCAGATAGTCGTATAATACTTCTTCTGGCCGGTAATGTTTTCCTGATTCCTGGCCGTCGATCAACACTTTTCCATTGGTGAAAATTTCAATAAGCATTTAACCTCCTTATGACACTTTTTGCTTATACAGGTAAATACCTGAGAGATAGGGGATGGGGGATTTATTTGTTTCTACGGTTGTTCCGTTTCTTCTCCTGATTCAATTGTTTCTTCAATTTCAAAAGTTTCTGCGCCTGCTGATTCTTCTTCGTAGGTTTCTTCCTGGTATGATTCTTCTTCAACAGACTCTTCATCAACAGGCACTGGCCTTTGGGTCGGTTCTGACTGTTCGGGCTCTGCCTCTTCCTCTGCATCTGCCTCTTCCTGCTGCAGCTCGGAAGAATCTCCGGTCTGACTCTGGTAATTGTTTTCTTCAGAGGTGTCCTGAACCATCGTTTGCATTCTTATTACTTCAAGTTTGTTTTCAAGCTGACGTTTAACCAGTTCGTTGATTTCTGGCTCAGCTAATCTCAGCAGAACTGCTTTTTCGGCTTCCTGATTCTTGCCCATCAAAGTCATGCAGTCGGTCCAGAGCAGAAAAGCTCTGATCATTTCAGGTCTTTCTTTTAAAACATCTTCAAGAATCTTTGCCCCGGCTTCAGGGTTGTTGTTTATGAAGTAGATTTCCCCAAGTTTCATCGACAGCTCATGGTTGTCGTGAAGCTGGTTTCGCGCACTTTCCAGCAGATCGGCGGCGATTGAAGATCTGTCGATTGCAATTAAATTGTCAGCGGTGCTTAAGAGTTCTATGGCGAGCTCATCGGTAAAGGCAATTTTAACGGCATTGGCGCGAATTTCTTTTGCTTTCGCTTCATTTTCGGTCAGAATCGCCAGACGCAATAGCTTCAGAAGCAGTGATGGCCGCATGGTTACAAGCTTATCCATTTTCAGGCGATCAAGGGTTTCTTCGGCCATTTCTGCAAAGCTTTTACCCGTTTCGTCCTGACCATCGGGACTTTTCATATTGCGATCTGCATAACCAAGCCATGCATCCGTCCAGGCTTCATAAAGTCTGAGATCTTGCGGATTCGAGCTTAGAAGCAATCTCGAGGTAAGCATGGCCTTTTCTTCCTGCTTTGTAAGAATAAGCAGTTTCACATAGAGAAGGTTGTCCTCAATTTGATTCGTGGGTCTTTGATTGATTAGTTCAAGAGCGCGCTCATACTGGTTTTGTTCAATCAAAAACTCGATCAGTTCGCGCTCGAGGCTGTTAATGTCGGCACCAGCTCTTTTTTTCTCCTGATTGATGAATTTTTCAAACTTATCAAGCTGGCGTTGTTCAACGATCAGGTCTTTAATTTTTTTGCGAACGCTTGAGGTGAGAAGGCGTGGGTCACTAAGACTCATCAGCTTCTCAAGCGCGACTTCAGGTTCGTAGCCGACACTGAAAATCGCATCAACAAAAGCTTTTAGTTCTGCTTTTGATTCGATTGATGAATCAAGGCGGTTGTATCGGCTGAGAAATTGCTCGGCCTGTTCACGATAACCGTTCATTGCGGCAGCATAGGTTGCCAGAAAAAGAATATCTTTGTTGTCAGGCATTTCAGCAAGAACGTTCTGGCAAATTTCTAGGGCTTTGCCGTAGGCTTCGCCTTTTAAGGCTATTTCAAGGTTATCGAGAAATCTTTTTCGGTGTTCGTTCATTCTCATTTCTGCAAGCAAGGTTCGGGCTTTAGCACCATAGATTGCATGGTTATCAACCCTGCGCAGAAATTTTTCTGCAGTTTTGAATCTTTTGTTTTCATAAGAATACAGACCGGCGTAAAAGGTTGCGCCCGCATGTCTGGGGTTAAGTCTCAGAACTCGTTGTATATCGTTTTTGCTTTGTTGAAGCTTGCCTTGCTCGACGGCATATTCAAGACGCTTGAAGATTCTTTCTTCAATGCTTTCTTCGCGTGCATCGATGGTAAGGTTGCTCATTGACAAACCCGCAAGGCAAACTGAAGCGGTTAAAAAAAGTAGTTTTGCACTTTTTTGGTTAATCATCAGTGCCCCGCTTTCCGAGGTCTTTTATGTCGACGGAAATGTGTCTCGGGCGCATATCCTGATGAAAAATCGCTGTAAGTTCGGCCTGTGCTTTTTTGGTGAGGCTGTTGCTGCCGCCTGTCAGAAGAATGTGTTCGAGTTGTTCGCGGGCTTCAGTAAAGCGCTGAAGTCTTCGCATCAGTAACGCAAGATTGAATCTCGATGGAAGATGGTCGGCAAGAGATATTGCTGTGCGGTATTCTTTTTCTGCAAGTCGGTCCCAGTTGGTTTGGTCGCCGGGAAGGCCTTCCAGACCACGTTTTTCGTAACACCAGGCCAGCAGAAATCTTGCTTCTTCTTCTGCCGGTCGTAAGAATATTGCCTTTCTGAATGCCAGAATAGCCTGTTCATACTCACGGCGCTTGATATAGGCTTTGCCTTTTCTGACCCAGGTTCCGTACTCAGTTCCTGAATTGTTCAGCATGCCGAAAAGACTTTTCTCTGCCTTTCTGCCCGCCATAGGGGCAACAGGCGCAACCGGTTTCCTGCTGAAGTTTGAGCCCGCAAGAAAAGCCCGGTGAACCGGCAGAAAGATGGCCAGGATTGCCAGAATTATAAAGAGATGATTTCTTTTCATATTTTTATGCTCTTTAATAACAGTCGGCACTTTGCTGCCCATGCATGAAGATTTTGTTAAAACTTTTTTTGTGAAAAGCAAACGACTGCCTTTGATTATTTAGTCAAAGGCAGTCGTTCGCGATTGATTCATCGATCAGATGGTTTAATTGGCCGTCTATTCCTCCAGATAAAAAACTCCGTCAGGTTTGGCCATATAGATTATCTTGTCTGATTGCGCAATTGATAATACCGGCTTATCGGTAAAGTATTTTACCCAGTTGGGTTCCTGATAGAGGGCGTATCCGCCCTGATCGCTGAATTTGAAGGCAATCCTGTATGTTTCAGGGTTCATTGTGTCGATTATAAGTTGACTGATTTCGCTTTTGCCGCCGATTCCCGGTGAATTGATCAGGTTGTAATGCTGACCATTGAACTCCGTAACCGCTTCAGAACCCTGAATGACGATTTCTCCCTCGGGAAGGCGCGCCAGCGACCTTACTGCACCTATTCTGCCGAAGCCTTTGATCGATAACTTTTTAAAAGATTGCCCGTCAAAAATATACTGATTGGCCTTTTCTGTGCCGATCAAAAGATAGTTTTCGGTGTTGAGCAGAGATGTAATGGTTTCAGCTGAACTGTTGTCATAAAGTTTCAGCGCTTCAGATGCGTTGGCAAAGTCAAAAGTACGCATGAAGTTGCCGGTCAAACCAAACTGGTCGGCAGCCTCCTGACGCTTTTTGCCCTTCATGTTCAGCACTTTTATCAAATCTTCTTTGCCAAGCCCGACCATTTCTGTGCCGTTAAAAAAGAAAACATTATCTGATATGCTGCCTTTGTTTGTCGTTGCTGCGTAAATTCTATTTTTGCTGTCGATTTCAATTCTTGAAAAGGGCAGATTTGCAGCACCCTTCGAACGAAACAATACTTTTTTCCAGGTTTTCCCATTCCAAATCATCAGACCTTGCTGGGTTGCAACCCAGATATTGCCGTCTATGTCGACATTTACATCGTTTACCCGATCGGTAAATCCGGCTGTGTTTTTTGAATCGTAAGCGCCAATGAACTGTCGGTTTTCGCTTTGATAAATTTGCAGGCCCTGGTTTTCGGTGCAGATGAAAAGCATGTCTGAAAGCACCTTTATTCTTAAAGGCCGGCAATTTGTCAGCAATATTTCTTTTGAATCCTGTTTTTTTGTTCTTTTTGAATAATGAAGAATACCAGCATTTTCTGTGCCGATCCAGACTTCGCCATTGTCGCCGGACGTCATGCAGGTGACATGGTCAGCCGGTAACTTTGAATTTTCGACGGTCATATGAAACCGTTTGCCTGAACTTGAAAACATTATCAAACCAGCATCCTGTGTGCCTATCCATAAACCTTTTTCCATAGTATTTTCTGTAATTGCGCCATTCTTCAGTAAAAGTTGCTTTCTGGTTTCGAATTCTGAGAATCTTCGCCACAATTCGTTGGCGGCGCCGATATTTGCTGCCCTGTCTGAAGACCAGTCGCTGATATAATTGGTATAGTCTGCCTGCAGCTGGTTGTATTCTGCAAGAAGACTCTGGTATTCAGGTGTTTGCTCTTGCGAAATTACATAATCATCCAGTTCCTCAAAGGCTTGAATCTGGCCTTTGCTTCGGTTGAATACCGGTTGGGCCGTCATGGTCAGGCACGTTGACCAGATTCCGGGCAATATGGCCTGGCGATTCATATTTTCGTCCAGTTGGAATACGCCCTCGGAAGATGCAGCGTAGACAGTTTTTTCATGAAGTCTGAGGCTGTTGACCCAGCCGAATGAATTATCTTTGTCATCAATTCTGCTTAGATTGCCTTCATCGATCTTGTAAAGTCCATCACTGCAGCCTGTTAAAATGATATTTTCACGTTTGATAATGGTGTTGAAGCCCGTTGGGGTCATATATTCAGGAATGAAAAATCTCTGGTAGGCGTCATTTTTGAATGTTCCAACTGAACGGTCGCATGCTAAAAGCAATGAGCTATCTTTATCACTGGTGAGTGTTATTTCTGATACATTCAAGTTTTCAGGGGAATCTGAAAAAATTTTTTCCAGTGCAAATTTTCCGCTTTCGAATTTTATACTCATCAAACCATCTGGCGTGCCCGCGTAGATCAGATTTTTATCAGCGGCGACGAGACTGGTAACCGTTACGTCAGGGAAAACAATTCGCTGCATCGGGTCTTTGTTGTCAAACCAGGTTCCTTCGTCGAAAACCATAATGCCGCGATTCAGGGTGCCTGCAACGACGAGATGGTGTTCGCCTGAATTGAAGATTAATAAAGAACGAATTGCATTGCATGGTAACCCGTTGAGTTGATTATAAACTTTGAAGAACCCTCTTTTTATCCGGGCTGGGGGCACCTCTATGGTCGGAAAGTGTTGCGCTCCGGGTTCGGGTTCACATGCAAACAAACAGACCGAAAAAGACCAGATGATTAGGGTAAAAAAAAGTATTCTCAAGTTTTTTTCCTCCACAAGATTCCACTATCTATAAGTTTATATTATGGATGCCAAAACTTCCAAGTTGATATAATCTGTATTGAGACAGGCAATTCCAACACAGGAGAAAATTTATGAAAATAGTTGTGTCGCGACCATTACCCGGAAATGCCCTGGATCGCTTGACCGGGATTGGGCATGATGTAAAAGTCATGCACCCTGACCGAAGTAATGAAGAATTTCTAAAAGCCGCAGCTCAGGCCGATGCAATCGTTTCAATGCTTTCTGATCAACTGAAGGCCGAGACCATAGCTCGACTTGGCTCTAAGCTTAAAATAATCGCCAACTATGCTGTGGGATATAATAATATCGATGTCGATGAGTGCTCACGCCGCAAGATTTATGTGGCCAATACGCCTGATGTGCTTACCGATGCAACCGCCGACACCACGATGCTGCTGGTTCTAATGTGCATGCGTCGGGCTATCGAGTCGGTTGCGCTTTTGCGTGACGGCAGATTTCATGGCTGGCGGCCAGATCTGCTTTTGGGCCTGGATTTAAAAGGCAAAAATCTCGGTATTCTCGGCATGGGAAGAATAGGCGAGGCCGTTGCCAGACGGGCCGAAGCCTTTGGTATGAATGTTCTTTACCATACAAGATCAGGAGTGAAAAAGCATCTGCCATACCCGCACGTATCTTTCGAGACCCTGGTGAAAGAAAGTGATGTTTTGTCGCTGCACTGCCCCCTGACTTCAGAAACCCGGCATTTGATCGGGAAAAAAGAGTTGGCAATGATGAAAAAGACAGCAGTAATCATAAACACTGCTCGCGGGCCGGTTATAAATGAATTAGAACTGGCTCAGGCTCTTGCAGCAAACAAAATTTTCTATGCGGGGTGTGATGTTTTTGAAGAAGAACCGATTGTGAACCCTGAACTTTTGAAGTGTAGAAATGCTGTTTTGTTGCCGCATATCGGCTCGGGCACTGTAGAAACACGCAACGAGATGGCAGAAATGACCGTGAACTCGATCATTCAAGCGCTCGATGGGCAAAAACCTGAGTTTGCCGTTAACCGGATAGACTGATTAAAAAAGAGGCTGTTTCACGAATGAAACAGCCTCTTTTAAAAACTGATTTTAGAAGATCATGTCTTCCATTGCTTCATCGAGCAAAGCACGGGCTTCAGAATCAACAATGTCTTTGGCAAAAACGATTTCAGAAATCAACAGCTGTCTGGCTGTTTCAAAAAGAGCTTTGTCTTTGGTTCCGAGTGGCTTTATCATGCTGCGACGGAACAGAAGACGATAAACCCTGGCAACCTGGTTAAGGTCACCACTCTGAATCTTTTCAAGATAATCACGGTATCGCTGATGAAAGCTTTTGCTTTCTTCTTCTTCTTCCTCGGTGAAAGATTCGCTGAGTGAAGTGAAGATGGTATCGATACTGTCATCCTGGTTCACGGTTCGCAAACCGACTTTGTCGGCCATGTCGATCGGAACCATTACCTGACCAAGATCACTGTAAGGAAAATCAATCACGTAGTAATTTAAAAGTCTTCCTCGCACCTGCCTTTGATCAATTTTTTTCAACACCCCCGCGCCGTGAATGGGATGTACGATGGGAGAACCGACTTCGAAATTATACATTAAATGACTCCTGAATTATTAATTTTCAGCCGAGAACATGGAAAAACAAAAAAGCCAAATAGATCCGCGAACACAAGGACCAATCTGGCTTTTATGACTACAATTTTTCCAATTTTATCTAACTTACTTTCCTGCAGCAGGGGCTGCTTCTGCGGCATCTGCTTCTGTGGCTCCGGCTTCTTCAGCTTCTTCTTTAACCTTTGAAACCTGACAGAGAGCAACCTTCGGACTGGTGAGAACTTTGAAGTCGCCAGCCTGAATGTCTGAAACGTGCAAAGATTCGCCTGCATCGAGATTAGTGACGTCGAGCTTGATAACTTCTGGAATCTTGTTGGGCAGACATTCAATTCTAACATCTTTACACAGATGGGTGAAAATTCCGCCGGCTTTTTTGCCAATTGGAGTTCCGGTGAACTGCAGTTCAACTTCAACTCTGATTGGAACGTCTTTCTGAATCGCCTGGAAATCAACATGAGTATAAAGATGTGTGATCGCGTTTTTCTGGGTATCGCGAACGATAACTTCACGTGATTCTGAACCGCCGAGATTGAGCTCAAGAATTGCATTTCTGTTAGCTTTTCTTGACACTTTTTCCATGTCGGTTCTTGAAATAGCTACGTGTACAGGTGTAAAATCTTTACCGTAAATAACGGCGGGGATTTTGCCAGCTGCTCTAAGTTTTTTGGCATCGCCTTTGCCAACTTTGTTTCTTACTTCAGCGTTTAGAGTAAACTCTGCCATAGAAATCTCCTATATTTAAAATTCATAAGTCAGTATAGCATTTTGATGCAAAATAGTCAATAATAAGCATGACGAGTCTGTTTCAGGCTCTTTTAGATAAAAACCTGTAAAAATGGGTCTTGATGATAGAGAATCTCGAAAAAATTAAGTCGGCAATTTACCTGAGCCGGATGCCGGGAGTTGGTGCGGCCAGGTTTGCCTCGCTGATGAAAAAATTTACCTGCCCGATCAAAGCCCTTGAATTTTATCGAAAGAACCTGCCTGAATTGCTGACTCTTCAATCTCGCGAGAAAGAAGATACTTCAGGGCAGATTGCCAAAACTCTTGAAATGATCGAAAAAGAAGAAATTTTCTGCCAATACTTTTCATCTGAAGGTTACCCCGAACCTTTGGCTGATTTGACAGAACCTCCGCCTGTGTTGTTCTCTTCACGGCCATTGCAGGCTGCGCAAAGATTTGCGGCTGTGGTCGGTGCTCGTAATTGTGATGCGAATATGAAATCAGTGGTAGAGAGAGTTGTGGCGCAGCTGGCTGAAAAAGGCTATACAATCGTCAGTGGCGGAGCAAAAGGAATCGACAGCCTTGCTCATAGAGCTGCCTTGCATCTTTCTTTGCCTACAGTCGCTGTGTTTGGCACGGGACTGGATAAGTTTTACCCAGCAGAAAACCGTGAATTGTTCGAAAACATGGTTGAAGGAGGCGGCAACCTGCTAACCGAATTTCTCTGTGGCACTGACCCGCGCCGTGGATTTTTTCCTACACGCAATCGTATAATCGCCGGGCTTTCAGAAGTTGTTGTCGTGATTCAGGCCGCTCGCAAAAGCGGCTCGCTGATAACTGCCAGATGGGCGATGAAACTGAATCGTAAGCTTTATGTGAAAAAGCCTGTTGATTATGGCCTTGATTCGTGGGCCGGCAACAGGCTTCTTGAAGAACTTGGGGCAAAAAAGTTCGTTAATCGTCTAAGAATTTAATTTTGAACTACTTTTTTTATCTTTTCGATTGCTTCATTGATGGCGGTAACGAGATTTTGATGCTTTGAGGTTTTGCTGATCTCGCCTAGATCGCTGAGATCGGCAAGAAAAGCCTTTTTCGAAGCTTCATATTCGCTGGTAAAATAACCGTTCAGAAAGTTGGGCATATCTTCAAGCGAAAGCTTTATGTTCTCAAGAGCGATGGCTGAATATCGGCCATTCGGAAACATCTTGAGATATTTGCCTTCTGAAGTGCTGATAAAAGATAACACGGCCATCGGGTCACCTTCAGTCTCTCCGGGAAGCTGTTGTCTGGCCGCCTGCCATGCAATTTCATCTGCGATTGCATCGTCTTTGTAGGTTTGCGCGAGTTTCCAGAAAGCTTCGGGGTAAATGAAGTGTTGTCCGGCACTTTCGTGGTAATAAATGTCGTCTTTATTTTCTTTTATTGCTTCATGATTGGCGTCACTACCCTTCATCATAGCTGAAAGGGTGTTCAATATTTGCTGCAGCGCTTTAAGTTTGCCAAGCTCCATCATGGCCTTGTCATTATTTTGCCTGGCCTGGCCGAGCATTTTTTTCGAGAATGCGTATAGCTGTTCAACTTCTTCTATTGGCTTTCCATAAAGCTCTGAGCGTTCATTTATCAGATCGAAAGCTGTTTTGAACTTTGTTTCTGGCGTGCATCTAAGGGTGAGACCGCCGAATATCCAGCCTTCGGTTCGGTTCTCATCGCGAATTTTATACCAGAATTCGTCTTTGCCAAGCAGCTTTTGCTTTTCGCTGCCGGTTTCAAGAATTTCGGCCCAGGTGCCAAGCGGCAGGGTAGCCACAACTTTGCCGCTGGTGCTGCCGTTTGATCTGATTCTTACATTTGCGCCCGATACAAAAAGGTGCGTTTCTGCTGCCTGCAACGTTAAACTCAAACCCAGGAACAGAGCAATAAATACAAATAAAAATCTTCTCTGCATGATTCGCCTTCCTGAAAACCTGTAATTTAAAAGGGGCTGCTTCAAGGGTGTGCTTTAAACCCAGGAATCAGCCCCTGTGAATTACCTTATTTTCGCTAAATCGACTTCAGTCGATGAATCGAAAAAAATCTTCGATAATTATCAATGATCGCCGCAACCTGAACAGCTTGAACAGCCGCCGCTGCCACATGATGGCATTTCTGATGCGTCTTTCACGTCTTTGAGCTCGAGCTCGAAATGCAGGGTTTTACCCGCCAGCGGATGATTGAGGTCAAGGGTTACTGTGGCGTCATCAAAGGCGGTAATGGTTGCCAGAGTCTGTTCTCCGTTTTGAAGCTGAAGCGCAAGCTGCAAATCAACTTCAGGTTTGAAACCTTCACCGAAATTACTTCTGTCAGTAGTAACTATTTGATCGTCAGAATATTCACCATAGGCCTGTTCTGGAGTAAGGGTGATTGACTTCTTTTCACCGATCTCCATGCCCTGAATTGCCTGATCAAAGCCCTGAATAATATCGCCACGGCCGAGAATGAAGCAAAGAGGCTCTCTGTTGAGGCTGGAGTCAAAAACTTCTCCTGAATCAAATTTTCCTGTGTAGTGTACAAAAACCAGATCGCCTGATTTGGCAGTAGTCATTCCTGCTCTCCTTTTTGCCGATTGGCTGAATTTGCAGGTAAAACCTGCACGGCAAGGGTACGCTTTTTATTCGAATTAGTCAATAGCCGTTCCGGCAGATAAGCAGCGTAAATACCTTGTTAAAACGGCTGACGCCCGAATAATAAAAATGTTATTCCGGCTTTGACATTGAAATGTCGTGTTTCTTCATCCATTTCCAGACTGCGGTGCGGCTTACCCCAAGTCGTCTTCCTGCCTCTGCCTTGTTCCAGGCCGATTCGGTCAACAGTGTTGTAAGCTTTTCCCTGTTCTGAAGAATTTCTTTAGCATGTTTATCGATATTTACTGTTTTCAGGCGCGAATCAGGCCTGTGCTCGCTTTGATTCGTCGGCCCGGCGGGAGCGTCGCTCATAAGTTCATGTGGCAGATCTTCAGAAGAAATCAGTTCATTTTGACAAACAACGAAAGCGTATTCAATGGCATTTTCTAGTTCTCTGACGTTTCCAGGCCAGGTGTAAGATCTCATGAGTTGCAATGCATCTCTATCAAGTCCTCTGATCAATCGTCCGGTGCTTGCACTGAATTTGCTGACGAAATGTCTGGCGAGTAACGGAATGTCTTCGGGTCTTTCGCGCAGCGGCGGTATGACAATAGGGAAAACTCTTAGACGGTAATATAAATCTTCTCTGAATCTGCCTTCCCTTACCTCTTTCTGTAGATCTTTGTTGGTAGCTGCCACAACTCTGACATTCACCTTAAGGGTGCTTTCGCCACCAACTCTTTCGAATTCTCCCGATTGAAGTACCCGAAGAAGTTTGACCTGCATCGAAGCCGATATGTCGCCAATTTCATCGAGGAAAATTGTGCCTTTGTCAGCTGCTTCAAATCTGCCGGTGCGCTTGCGAATTGCCCCGGTGAACGCGCCTTTTTCGTGCCCGAAAAGTTCACTTTCAAGCAGTGTTTCGGGAATCGCACCACAATTAACTTTGATGAAAGGCCTGCCCTTGCGCTGGCTTAAATCGTGAATGGCTGCTGCGGCTAGCTCTTTTCCGGTGCCGCTTTCGCCGAGTATCATGACCGAAGCCTCACTCTCTGCGGCTAGTGAAATCAGCCTGAAAACTTTCTGCATCTGAGGGCTTTTCCCGGTAATTCCGTGAAAATTCGCCTCTGATGATATTTTGGTGGCCATGGCTTCAATTTCCTGCCTGAGTGATATCAGGGGGCGAATATCAGTAATCGTTTGCAATATTCCCAGAGTTTTCCCCTGTTTATCAGTTAAAAGTCTGGCATTTACAACAACCGGAATATGCTCTCCGTTACTCGAAATTATGCGACATTCACATCTGTTAATGCATATATCGTGCGATTCTTCGCGATTGAACAGGCTGCTGATCTGTTCGGCCCCAATGCATTCAGGCGCTCGCAGCCAGTCTGTTTTGCGACCAAGGGCTTCATCTCTCGTGTAGCCGGTCATTTCTATCATCGCTTTGTTCCAGACTCTTATTATGCCATCGCTGTCGACCAGCACCACGCCTTCGGCCATGGTTTCAAGCAACATTTCGGCGCTGATTTTTTCAAGAAACTGTTGAGTTTTCATTACTGACTCCCGGGTTGCGTTATGGTAACGTTACCTTGCAAACGTAACGTTTTCAAGCCCAAAATTGTTCTTCTGGTAACAACCCGTTTAAGAGTCTGCTGGACCGCGGTCTTGCAT
>JASURT010000045.1 GCA_030446435.1 Candidatus Ozemibacter sp. | reverse complement strand
CTGAAAGCCATACTTTTGTCTGACACTTCGTATTCGATCACTATCCATCTGGTTACTTCGATTGGAAGTATATGCGGCAGAAATTTAAGCAAACCGTCTTCGTAATCAACGAGGTAATCGCTGCCACGTGTAAGCAGCCTGCCATCGATGCTTACCCTTTCAGAGTTCTGCACCACCGGGCTACCCTGAAGCCTGAATTCCTGTTGCTGACCCGCGCCACGAAACTGCTCGCGGCGTGCCTGACCTTTTGATTGCGAGAATAGAAAAATAGATTTGAACTTTTCGTGAAAAGCACCCTGAGCCATAATTCCGCGCACTTCTTTGCGAAACAGAGTAAACTCGGTGCCTTCCAGCGCCAACGGAAAATCGCCCATGACGAACTTCCATACCGGCCCGTCTATATTCACGGTAAATCTGCGATCTTCGTCGTCTTTATCGTCAAGAACAGCATGAACAGTTGAGTTTTCGGTAATATTGCCGTCTATTTCAAGATGCAGGCTCTGATCGAGATGAAAACCCGGCATCGAATCATAATTCTCGGTAGAAAAATGTCCAATATCGCCCGACACATCAGCCTTTTTCATTTCAAAAGTTTTGGTTCCGGAAATTGAAATGTTTCTTTTATCCATCTGATAGTCGGCTTCATCCCAGAAGTTTCTCGCATATTCAACCACCTGAGCCGGCGGTGTCTTAATCTGCTGAGGTTCAACGAAAGTCTGTGGCTGTATCGTTTTTTCTACGGCCACATCATTGGGACCTATTTCAAGATCTTTTTCTTTTGGAATCTCGATTTTGTAGGCTTTTACTTTTTCAGGCTCTATTGCAATGTCATCTGCAGAAATAGCAAGCTTTTCTACGGCGATGGTACTGGCATTGACATAAACTTCTTCAAGCTTTTTCTGCGGTAGTGTCGGCTCTGAAGCCAGAACCGTAATAGCCACGTCGTCTTCGGTTATGGTGAAAGGCTTTTGTTTCGCAGGTTTTTGCCGTATAAGTCTGAGCGCAATGGGGCGAAAGTATTCTTTTCGATCGAGTTCCTGCCCAAGAGAAATATCATTTGGAACCAGGCTGAAAATAAGGCAGAACAAAAGCACGCGAGCTATAAGATCGCGCATTGCTGACTTTTCTGCCGTAAATAATTTCATTTGCCTCTTGGGTGTGCCTGTCTGTGAATATTTTTTAAATCTTTTCCGGTCAAGTGGGTGTAAATCTGAGTTGTAGAAACATCGACATGCCCGAGCATTTCCTGGACAGCGATGATACTGGCTCCTCCTTCCAGCATATGGGTTGCACAAGAATGTCTGAAAACATGCGGCGAAACTGGCCGACCAATACCCGCTTTAAGCGCATACTTTTTCACTATTTTCCACAGGCCCATTCGCGACATCTTCTTGCCATAGGGATTGAGAAACAGAGTTCTTTCGCTGATATCTTTGCAGAGTTCGTTTCTAGCTTTGTTCAGATATTCATTTACAGCCATGATGGCGTAAGAACCAACTGGCACAATTCTTTCTCTGTCGCCCTTACCGATTACCGTTATGAATTCAGCAGTCGCATTCAAATTGCCCAGCTGCAGGTCGATCAGCTCTGACTCTCTGATTCCGGTTGCGTAAAGAATTTCGAGAATCGCCCTGTCTCTTATGCCAAAAGGCGTCGATAGATCAGGCTGCTCGAGAATTTTTTCGATTTCCTCAAGTGAAAGCACCTTTGGTAGAGCCCGACCAATTTTAGGTCGTTCCAGTAGTTCGGTAGGATCTTCCTGAACATGGCCTTCGCGCAGGAGGAATTTATAGAACCCCTTTAAAGATGAAGATTTTCGGGCCATCGATCTTGGTGACATTCCACGGTCGTGAAGACTGACCATGAAAAGGCTCAATGCACTATCGAGAGAAGTGCTGACAACTGTGCGGCCACGTTCTTCTAGAAAATCCAGCCAGTCCTGAAGATCGCGGCGATAAGCCTCGATAGACCTTGGGCGCAGGCCTTTTTCAACTGCCAGATAGTTCAGAAACTGCTGTAGCAGATCTGTAGACATGTTTGCTCCTGTTTACCGTTGTTTATATTTCTCTCTATTTATCGGAAAACAGCGGTTGAAACCTGAACAAAATTTATCGAACCAGGCTTTGACAACTTTCGTTTCGCCATAACGAGCAAGGCCGCGATTCTCTGGTTTCGATTTCGGGTTTTAAGGGGTATAATGCAAAAAAACGACCTTTTTACTTAATTCAGCCATGACTAAAGACATAAAATCTTCTACACCTTTATTAATAGCCCTTTGGGGCGCAACCATATTTTTCTTCTGCTTCGAAATCATTCAGTTGATCAGGCCGGCAGACTTTCGTTTTTCTGAACTGGTTGCAACCTTTGCCAACCCGATAATTGCCGCGACGCTTACCTTTGCCATACTTCTTATGGCCCACCTGAGAAACGGTATGGCGGCCGTACAAAGAATCATTTTTTACGGCGTTGTGGGTTATAGCTTTTTCTATCTGTTCATGTCAGCCGAAAGTATAAAATTAAGCTGGTGGTTCTTATCGATCTCTTTTTATTCAGTATGCCTTTTTACTATTTTCGGGTTGTGGCTTTACCAGAAAAGATTGTTTAAAACCCTGACCCTGTGGTTTGCGCTTGCGGGTCTGATTTTGCTTTATCTTTATTTTGACCGTCAATTCTACATGCTTTTCAAACTGCATTTAGGTCTGATTCATATCTGGAGATGGCAAAACACAGCCGTTGAAGATATGGGAATTTACTGGCAAAGTGTCTGGCCGCAAATCAAAGATATTTCGGCTTTTAGCATTCTTTCTCTTCTCATCTGGTTTTCATTGCGGCGATCGGATAAACCCGCTTTTAAAAGTATGGTGCCTGTTTTCGCCATCTTTTTACAGCTTTTCTGTGTATCGATTCAATTCAATCATGTAATTGAAAACCGCCCGTTCGTTGAGTATCTTCTCGCCAGGTTCGACGCTTCCGGTATCGCCTTTCCGCTGCCAAAAATACTGCAACCGTTAAAAACAGCAGGTTTAGAACAAAGCAGCTTCAAAATCGACCCCGACGTTTTCTACGAAAATTCAAAATATAGCTGGAATAATGACCAGCGCTACAATCTTATCTTCTTGACTCTTGAAAGCGTCAGGGCTCATGAAATAGAAAAAAATATGCCTCTGTTGATGAATTGGGCCGGAAAAGGTATTTATTTCAAAAAGCACTTTTCGGCAAGCAACATTACAGAAACAGCGATTAACAGTGTGTATGGCAGTATGTATCCGTTCTTTCTGACCGAGCAGTTTTATAAAATTAAGCCATGGAGTTTCATCGAATTCTTGCATAAAGACGGCTATGAACTTTTTAAGGTCTATTGCAAATGGTCTGCACTATACAACGAGGCTTTTTACCAAAACTTCAAAATGATTGCGCTGCCAGAACCTACTGCCGCAGAACCGGTCGTAAATGAACTGCCGTTTGAATGGTTCGTCAAGGTTTCTGATTATCAGCTTAATATGCTTGCCCGCAGCAGCGAAGATGTTCTTGAACGATTACTGAAAACGGTTGAAGCGAAAGAGAAGTTTTTTGCAGAAGGCTATTTGTTCAATGGCCACTTCAATTACTTTTACCCTGAAAAATTCGCAAAACATCAGCCCACCTTGCCTGAAAGATTTTTGATTCACGATCTCAACCCGAGCCCCGAAAATCTTTTAAAACTGCAAAACCGCTATAAAAATGCACTTGGCTACATGGATCACTGCATCGACAATTTTCTAAAACAGCTTCACGAAAAGAGCCTTGACCAGAATACTTTTTTGGTAATCTTCGGCGATCATGGGCAATCACTTGGCGAAAGCGGCTTTTTCGCCCATGTAAGCGGTCCGCATCTGTTTCAGTTTCAGGTTCCGTGCCTTATTCTCGGGCCAGGAATTGAACCGCAAATCTACGATGAAATCTCGCAACACCCTGATATTATTCCCACCCTGGGCCACATGATGAATTTTACAAGCAGCAATACCTTTGGTAAAAACCTTTTTAAAGAGTTCAGAAGTTTCTCTCTCGAGCAGGACAATTCGGTAAAAAACCGCTTCATCGTCAGAAGAAAAAGCTTCATGACTATTTACGACATAACTTCAGATCACCGAATCAGATGGGTCTTAACCATCGGCAATCAGTTCGAACTGAATTCAGCACTGCTTTCTCTTTATCAGCAGCCAGGCCTTACCAATCTGAAAAAAATTATTGCCGAAGATTTTAGACAGATACAAAAAGAATGCCGGGTACAAACTTCGCCGAAAAAGAAAAACTCAGCTGCTGCGATCAGCAACTGAGTTTCTTTCGCAAAGTAAAGTTATTCTCTTATCGATTCAGAGAACTTATCAAGTGCCTTGCCGAACAATTCTGAAGGCAAACGATTTTTTCTCGCCTCTTTAAGCAGGGGAAGAAGAGCTCGCAGGTCGCCCAGCTCTGCCAAAGCTTCTACCGCATTCTTGTAAACAATTTCTTCGGGGTCAGAAAGCATATTCAAAAGTATATGTGCCCCTTCGCGGTCTTTAATTTTGCCCAGAGCAAAAACAGCTGAAGATCTTACCCAACGGCTTTTGTCGCGCGACATTTTTTCGAGTTCGGCAAAAACTTCTTCATGCCCGCTTTTCCAGAGGGCAATGGCAGCATTAACCCTGACACGATCGTTACGATCATGCATAAGCTTATGGCAGGCATCCGGAAGACCGAGCCAGGCCAGATCGGCAAGAGCTTCAACAGCATTGGCGCGAACGCGGGCGTCTTCATGATTTAGTTGTGAAGCCACCACTTCGGCATAGTCGTGATTTTTCGATCTTCCCAGGGCCGCCACAGCTGTAGCCCTGACCCAGATATCGGTTTCCCGGCTTTGAACCATGGTTATCAGCTTTTGGTAAAGCTCTTCAGAATGAATATTGGCCGCAGCTTCTACGGCATTGATTCTTAACCAGCGCTCTTTGGCAAAAAGACTCTCGCCAACGATCTTAATAACTTTTTCGCCACCGATTCGACCTAGAACGAGAATCATCTGTTCTCTGATTACCAGAGGCATGCGATCGAAATCGATTATGATTCTGTCAGCGATTTTTTCGCCCATTTCGGCAATGGCAGCGATGGCGATATTTTTGGTTTCTTCATCAGCCGACTGTAAATGCCGGTAAAATTCGTCATAAAAAAGCGGAGACTTTTCTTTAGCAGCCTTATGTAATAACAGGCATCTTACTTTTTTATCGTTCTCTCTGGCGAGCCAGGCCCGAATGATAGAAATGCGCTCATCAGCACCGAAAAGAGCTATGCCATTAAGCGCAAGCTCTCTTATCAGAGCCCGGGAATCTTCAAAAAACATCTGATAGATATTTCGATCTTCAATTAACGGATATTCATTGATAGATTCGACGATCAGCTGTCTTACCTCTGCATTCCCAGATTTTGCCAATCTTCTTACCTGGGAATAAGAATGCTCGTCTTTCAGTCGTGATAGCGCAAGACAGGCAGCCAGAGAAACATCCCAGTTGGAGTTTGAAGAAAGCATTTTCAGCACAGTGTGACGTTCTGAAGATGGAAAGCGAACAAAGTATCTGATTGCCGAGACCAGAAGAGACTGATCTCTAGTTTGCCCCAGAACTTCATTCATCAATGAGGCAACCCTTACGTCTTCGTATTTTGCCAGCAAATCAACCATTCTTTTTCTGATTTCCGGAGGTTGCTCACTACCTGCATATTTGATAAGAAAATTCAGAACTGATGACAGATTGAAGCTTTGCAAAACTTCATAGGCCACCATAGCCAGTTTGTGATTGTCTGAAGAAACAAATTCTACAATGTATTTAACCGAAGCCGGGTTTCCGATTCGTCCCATTGCGATTAGAACCTGTTCAACTACCTCTTCGTCAGGAGAAGAAAGCAAATCAACAAGCAGTTCTGCGTGTTGAGGAAGTCGTAAAATACCGAGTGCGGCGATAGATAAGAGCTTTTCTTCTCGATCTGAACTTTTTAATCCCTCAATAAGATTTTGAAATTGACCGTTTTCGGTTTCTGACATTGTAATGCTCCTATTCGTCAGTCTCTGGGTCTTCAATTCTTTCGATATTTGCGCCAAGTTTTCTCAGACGGCCGGTAAGATCCTCGTAGCCGCGATCTATATGATAAACCTGACTTATTTCGGTTTTTCCTTCTGCAATCAAACCCGCCAGCACCATGGCCGCACCGGCTCTTAGGTCTGTTGCCGACACGGGCGCGCCTTTCAGCGATTTTACGCCATGAATGACAGCGGTTCTATCATGAGTTGTCACGTTGGCACCCATTCGCGCCAGTTCAGACACATGCATGAACCTGTTTTCAAAGATCGTTTCTGTGATGAAAGAGCTGCCGTTAGCAACGCACATGGCCACCATAAGCTGAGCCTGCATGTCTGTAGGAAACCCGGGAAAAGGCAAAGTCTTGACTTCGACGCCGTTTAAACCGTTCACAGCAGAAACCACTACCTTGTCACCATCGATTTCGATTTCTGCGCCCATCTCTTTCAACTTGTTCATCAAGGCATGCTGGTGTTCGGGTTCGCATTTTTCAACGCTGATTCTTCCACCAGATATGGCACCAAGCACCATAAAAGTGCCTGCTTCGATTCTATCAGGAATAATGCTGTATTCGCCGCCCTTAAGCTTTTCGACGCCGTCTATTTTGATTATCGGGCTGCCCGCGCCGCTTATTTTTGCACCAAGCGCATTGAGAAAGTTGGCAAGATCGATAATCTCTGGTTCCTGGGCCGCATTTTCGATAACGCTTTGACCTTCGGCAAGAGCCGCGGCCATCATCAGATTTTCGGTCGCACCGACAGAAGGAAAATCAAGCATGATCTTGTTTCCGACAAGCCTGTCGGCTACAGCAACAGCACAACCGCCGTCAATAGAAACTCTTGCTCCGAGGGCTTCGAAGCCTTTCAAATGAATGTTAACCGGTCGAACCCCGATTGCACAGCCACCGGGCAAGGGCACTCTGGCTTTCTTGAGTCGTGCAAGCAGTGGACCCATGACAAAAAAGCTGGCTCGCATTGTTTTGACCAGTTCGTACGGAGCTTCTTCAGAGATCGCTCCTGAGGCGTTGAAAGAATATACGCCATGATCAAGTTTTTTGTAGTTTACTCCCAGGGCCTGCAGAACCTTGGCCATGGTGTTAACATCGTTTAAATCGGGAACATTTCTTAAAACAACCGGTTCAGTACTTAACAAAGTCGCGGCCATAATCGGAAGCGCAGCATTTTTTGCGCCACTGACTATTATTGAACCGTTTAGAGGTTTACCACCCTGTATGAGAATTTTTGCCATGAATCAGTCTATTTCTATCCTTTCAAGAGTGACTTTTCCTTCTTTGAGCAGTTCAAGAGAAAGTTCATCCGGGTAGCTTCCCAGAAAGACGACTCTTTTTACGCCTGCATTTATTAGCATCTTAGCACAGGTTACACAGGGTTGGTGAGTACAATATAATTCACTGCCTTTTAATGACACACCAAAGGCTGCGGCCTGTAAAATTGCGTTTTGTTCGGCATGTAGACCTCTACACAGTTCCTGGCGCTGGCCTGACGGAATGTTTTGTGCTTCACGCAAACATCCTCCGGGCAGCTGAAAACAATGTGGAACCCCATTCGGAGCACCATTATAACCTGTAGCCAGAATTCTTCTGTCTTTTACGATCACCGCGCCGACCTGTCTTCTCATACAGGTTGAACGCTGAGCAATAAGCTGTGTGATTCTCAGAAAGTATGTGTCCCAGTCTGGTCTTTCATCGATATGATCGAGAACTTTTTTATTTTGTTCCATAAAGTCTGTCTCCTGCATCGCCAAGCCCTGGAAGAATATAACCTTTGTCATTGAGTTTTTCATCGAGCACGCAGGTGAAAATATCAACGTCGGGGTGAGCTTTCTGCAGACATTCTACTCCCTCGGGGCACGAAACGACACAAAGAAAACGAATTTTTCGCGCGCCCGCTCTTTTTACTATGTCTATGGCGTGAGCTACCGAGCCGCCGGTGGCCAGCATCGGGTCGACGACAAAAACTTCCATCTGGTCAATTCCTTCAGGAAATTTTGAATAATATTCAATCGGCTGCAAACTTTCATGGTCTCGATAAAGGCCGACATGCCCAACTCTGGCCATGGGCATAAAATTCAGCAGACCATCGACCATGCCAAGGCCGGCTCGCAAAATCGGAATAATCGCGATCTGGCCGGGGTGAATAAGATAACCTTTGGTTTCGGTCAAAGGTGTTTCACAGGTGGTTTCTTCAACAGGAATGCTTCGCGTCGCTTCGTAAGCCAGAAGCATCGAAAGTTCCTGCATTAACTCACGAAAGCGTTGAACATCGGTAAATTTTGATCGTAAAAGCGTTATTTTATGCTTAACCAATGGATGGTCAACGACCTTTAAACTGCCCATAATACCCCCATTATTCAATCTCTATTTTCTTCACTCTGTTTGAATGTCTGCCACCTTCAAAGCCGGCCGCCATAAACTTTTCAAGAATGTCTTCTGCTAACGCCTGGCCAGTGATTCTTTCGCCCAACACCAGAACATTAGCATCATTGTGCATTCTGGAAAGTTCGGCCTCTAAACCGGTTCGGCACAAAGCAGCGCGTATGCCGGGGTGGCGGTTGGCCGCCATGGAAATTCCGATGCCCGAACCACAAATAAGCAGGCCCATAGAACCTGAATCTGCAAGCACCTTATCGGCAACCGCATGTGCATAATCAGGGTAATCGCATGAATCTGCCGAATTTGTACCCAGGTCTTCTACCTGGTGACCCAATTGCTCAAGCTTTCTGATCAAAGTATTTTTTAAATTAAAACCGCCATGATCAGAACCTGCATATACCTTCATCCGTTTATTCTCCTAACAGGCGGGATGATTCATGATACACAGTGTAGATGTAACTTTCAACCCTTGAAGATATCAGTAATTGGTTCCTTCATAACGCTGAGTCAGCTGATCATATGCAGCCAGTTTGGCTTCGAGTTTGTTATCATCCATGCCATATCTGAATCTGCCGGTATCATCGGGGTAAGCTTTCAGATAAAACTCGACCCAGAATTCTTGTCGTTCGTGGTTGTATTCAGCCCTTGCTTCCCAGCAATGCAGATCCCTGACGATGCCGACAGTCAGTGGTGAAAACTTCTTGTTCAGATGATTGTAATTACCGGTGGTGCTTATTCGCCACAAAGGCCTGATATTTGCCTGATAGTTGAATGAAGTATTGGTGATTCTTCCGTATTGGTGAGGATAAGTGACACTGGTATCGAAAGACCAGAGATTAGACGACATACGATATCTGGCATTGGTTGTACCAGGTTTGAGATTGTTGAGATTGAACCTTGAAAAAGGCACCGGTTCTGGTATGTAATCTCTTCTTATAAAAAATTCCCAGTTGCGATAAGCATCAGGACGCGACCTTCTTGAATAATCCCAATAAACTTGCTCTAGCCTTTTACTGACGCGGTTATAATTGAAGTTGATCGGGTTGAAACTCCACGAATTTTCGGCAAATCTGAGTCGGCTCGAAAAAACATCTGTTGAAGTAAAAGAGTCGAACTGAAACGGCGACTTACCCTTTGAGGTCGAAACGTTATAGTTGAATTCCAAATTTGTTACTTTTGAAAAACGGTGATTGGCCCTTACCATTGTCGTGCCGTTTTCACGTTCTATACCACCTGAATAATAGCTTTTTAAAAGATTGTAAGAAGGCGTCAGGTCAAATCTTTCATGAACCTGAATTGTTGGAACCGTAAAATTGAAGCGAAAATCTTTCTTTTCGGTATCCTTCTTATCATTAAGATTTCCTTCTTCATAACGACCATACATACCTGAAAAATTCACGGTCAAAGGCATTCCCGGAAATGTATAAGCCGGAAAGCTGAAGTTAACTTCAGGAAGCCGGTTTAAAAGCTGGTAGCCGTTATCAAGAGTGTAGTCGTCACCATCGAGATCGAAAAACTTGTTCGCTGAAACTGTCATGTTCATGAATTTTAAAACCGGGCGGTAATTCATCTGCACGGTCAAATCCTGATTTTCAGCCTGACCGGTATATTTATCGCCGGTGTAATTCAAGCTGGTATTGAGTGTTTCGCCACCTTCGAACCTGTGGCTGTGAGTTAAGTTCATCTGGGTATTGGTATGATTTCTTTTGGTTTCATTCAGCTGATAAAAATAAATAGAACCATTGCCTCTCGAACTAGATGTCCAGTTTCCGTTGAAACCAAACGCATTACCTCTTTTTTCAAAAAGGTCAGCAGTGAACTTACCCGATACCGACTCATTTATCATCAAATCGGTCGCAAACTTGAAATAAATACCATCTATTTGCGACATACCCTGTCGGGTAGTAAAGAACTTCTCTTTCTTTCTTTGTGAAGAATAGTCACGGCCTTTGTGGTAAAGAGTTTTGCCTTTCCATTTCATGCGAAGATTTTCAAGGGTCATTGAATGCCCCGGATAGGTTTCGATTTTTTCTGCGGTAATTCGATAATGCGGATGATCGACATTTTCACAGGTCGTCTGCATTACATCGTGAGCAACGCTATACCTGGGACTGACATAAACATCTTTTGCACTGAAAAAATTACGATTCTGCTTGATCTGCGCATCACGCATCCATCCTTCACCGGTGCGCATATTATAGGCGAAGAAATCTCCGGTGGTTTGATCGTAACCCCGCCAGAAATCAACATTTCCCTGGGCGAAAATATCTTCTGTTTTGGTGTTCGCCTGAATGTTTTCGGCGCTGATTTTCATATCTTTATACGATATATAGGCTTTGCCTTTTGTTACGACCTGCTCGGCCTTGGTTCTGTATTCAAGATAATCGCCGTAAATCTCGATCGGAAACTTCTGGGCATCGACAGAAGGCACTTCAAACGCAAATACAGATGACATCTCGGTTAAAAACACCGAAATGACTATCAACAGCGAAAGAATACGCCGAATTTGTTTGCCTGTGATGGTTTTTAAAACCAAAACTATTACCTGTAAGCCAGATTTGCGCCAGAGAATTATGCCCTTTTACGCAACTCTTATATCGGCGTTTACTGGTAATTTATGAAGAAAATTTTACTCTTGAAACAAGAGTTTTATGCAAAGCTTCGATCGCGGCTGATGCCTTTTCCTTTTCAACAGCAAAGCTCAATCTTATTTTGTCCTGCTGAGTAACCACCGGAAAAATATTTTCATCTTCAAGTGCTTTGGAAAAAATTTGGCAATCTGAACCCTTCAGACCGCAACCCACAAGCGAAATAGTATGAAGATTGGCAAAGCACAATACTTCTTCTGCTTTCATTCTCGCGCCCTGACCCCAGCAAAAAGGTATGGCTTCAAAAGCTTTCTCACGTTTAAAAGCCATTCTCAGGCTTCCGATCTCGTCATTATATTTCAACCATTGCATTATCGTCGGTTTGAAACCTGCCTTATTCAATTCGCAGACAAACACATCATCAGGGTTGGTGCATCCCTGAATTTTTACGACAATATGCTTATTGTCGCCGGTAATACTTTTCAAAACCACTTCAGGATCACCATCAGGGCCGACAACACTGCCTTCACTGCGCGTAAAACTCGACCTTACATGAATTCTGATTTCGCTTTCTCTGGCACAGGAAATGGCCCGCGGGTGAAGTATGCCATTACCGAAGTTGGCAAGCTCAAGCATTTCTTCGTAATTGAGATGCCAGACTTTTGCCGCACCCGGAACAATTCGCGGGTCAGCCGTATAAATTCCATCTTCATCGGTGTATTTTTCACAAACTTTTTGCCCAAGCTCTCTGGCCAGAACTACCGCTGTAAGGTCTGAGCCGCCCCGACCAAGAGTGGTTAAGTCTCCATTGGCGGTCACCCCCTGAAAACCGGCGACCACAGCAACACTTCCAGGCTCAAGAAAACGGGCCAGAACATTTCGGCGGCCAATCTGAACTATATTGTAATCTTCGCTCTGCATCTCTGAAAGCATATGCAGATTGAAAGCATTGAAAGATCTGGCTCTTATACCCAGTTCCTGAAGTGCTGAGGCGGCCAGAGAGGCACTGACCATTTCACCGGTCGCAAGCATCTGGTCTATCTCACGGCGATCCGGAGAAATTGAAACCTTCTGCATCAGGCCTATCAGGTCATCAGTTGTATCGGCCATGGCAGAAACGACCACAACCATTCTGTAACCCTGCCTGGCTTTCTGAGCGATGCGCGAAGCAACCCGACGAATTCGTTCAACCGATCCCATTGATGAACCGCCGTATTTCTGCACGAGAACTTCGCCATTTCCAAACATCTGAATTTACCTGATGTATCTGAAAAAAGAAGAAACTGAAGCAAGTTTAACTTTGTCTTTAATCTCTTCCAGAACAGATTGAAGTTTTTCTATTTCAGTGGGCGCGGTTATGAGCACAAGAGGCAATGAAACCTTGTTTTCGGTTTCCCGTGAAACTTCGCCTTCTGGCTGAATGATAGACTCAATATTTATGGCACTCTGTGCAAAGATTTGAAGCACCATAGATAGTGTATCGCTTAAATTGATAAGATTTAGCCTGATGTAATATCTATCAGAAAACTTTTCTAAAGTATCTGTAATATTTACTGAACCTGTTTTCTGCATGGGTTCTTCCAGGTCTGTAAGAATGCCTCTGACGATAGATTCATGCGAAGTGCCCGGGCACGCGTAAACCTGAGACTGCCCATCTTCATTCTGAACGTAAACAATTTCAGAGCCGCCACGAGCCTGGGCCAGAAAATATTTAACCGGAATCATGCAGGGTTCAACCGATGCCTTTATTCCAGTATCTGTCTTTTCGGCCAACCCAAGCAATCTGATCGAGCAACCGAGCGTTCTGGCAATTTTTACATCGTCAATCGACAACGAGCCAACTCCGTAAGTTGGAATTTTTTCCCAGGGAACGAGGCAGCCGAAGGTTTCCATAATCTGCAAGGCTAAGCGGTTTCGCGTGACGATGCCGTGCAGATGAAAGTTTGGGTTGCCCGGGGCGATTTTTTCCCATTGGGCATCATAGGTGGCTTTTTCAAGATTACAGTTTTTCGCTTCCATTAACGAAAGAATGAAACCGGCCACTGAGTCGTTTTGCGAAAAAATCTTTTGAGGTTTACCAACTTCGAATTTACCCGAAAAAAGGGATAAAACAGGAAAAGTAGCACCTATAGCAGCGTTATAAAACGTGGTTTTATATTTGCCAGCTTTCAACCTGTTCAGAGCTGTTTCAGGGTCGGCGGTTACAAGTTTGCCGGGAAAACGGCCGGCTTTATAGGCACCCTGAAACAAAATTCCTGTTTCAACGGCAGCAAAGAAATCTTCTGCATCGAAGGCGACCCAGGGATTATCGACACTTTCATACCCAAGAACCGGGCTTCGAAGAAGATCCTGGCGATCAAGGTCAGTAAGAATCTTCTGCAGTTTTTCCTGCCAGTCAGGAAGATTCAGGAAACCTGCACAATTCATAATCAGCCGTGCACTCCGCCACCAAAAGCACTTTCAACCGATTCCATAAAGGCTTCAGATAAAGTCGGGTGCGGATGAATCATACGTGAAAACGAATGAACATCTACACCAAATTGAGACATCATAGTGCCTTCATTGATGATATTACTGGCTTCAGGACCCCATATTATCGTTCCGAGCAACTTACCATTCTGATCAAACAAGGTCTTGATCTGGCCATCTGCTTCACCGGCAGTCATGGCTTTGCCGTTTGCCGAAAACAAGCTTCTGCCGGTTTTGTATTCAATTCCGTCTGATTTCAGCGCTTCTTCGCTTTTTCCAACCCATGAAATCTCTGGGTAAGTGTAAACGCATGAAGGAACGAGAGAATAATCGGCAACAACCTGTTGCCCAGACCACTGTGCTGCAAGCGTCATAGCGTCGTAAGTAGCTTTGTGAGCTAACATCGGCCCCTTAATAGCATCGCCTATAGCGTAGACACCAGGCAGGCTTGTAGAATAAGTTTCATCTACTTTTATAAATCCGTTCTCGGTCTCGATTTCAAGCCCTGTGTCCTGCATAAAAGCGTGATTCACGCGACGACCAACGGCAATGAGAACCTTTGAAAATTCCCTCTCTTTTCCGTCGATAATGGCTTTGGCATTACCATTCAAGGGTTCGAGGCCTTCGACCTTTTTGCCGGTTAGTATTTCAAGGCCAGCCTTTTTAAAAACCGGCAGCAGTCTTTTGGCCGTTGCCGTATCCAGACCAGGCAAAATCTGTGGCATCATTTCAACAATGGTTACCTTGCAACCAAATTCATTGAAAACCTGACCCAGCTCGAGCCCTATTACACCGCCACCTACTACCAGAAGGCTTTCAGGAATTTCTGTCGCATTCAAAGCCTGATCACTTGTCCAGAATATTGAACGATCCTGTGGAAAAACCGCTGGGGCTGCTGGCACAGAACCAACGCACAAAACTATTTTATCTGCAGTCAGTTCTTCTTCAACGCCTTCAATCCTGATTTTTTTATCGGGAAACAGCCTGGCAAAACCATCAAATCTGGTAACTCCGGATTTATCGAGCAATTTTTCGATGCCTTGTCTTAGCTGCAGAACGATTTTTTCTTTTCTTTGCTGCACTTTTTGCCAGTCAAAAGAAATCTGACCCGCGCCAAGGCCGAAAGTTTCGGCTTTTTTTAGAAAATGAAGGCCTTTAGCCGAAGCAAGCAGGGCTTTGGTTGGAATGCACCCCCAATTAAGGCAAGTGCCGCCAAGTTCACTGCTTTTATCGATAATGGCTACTTTCTTTCCACTTCTTGCCATTTTTACGGCAAGTGGGTAACCACCAGGGCCGCCACCAATTACTATCAGGTCAAATTTCTGCATAACTGTTTATTCTCCGATGTAAAAAAGATTTTCGCCTTTTTCTACGGGATTACCGTTGTCGATCAGTATTTTAACGACTTTACCAGCCTTATCGGCTTTGATTTCGTTCATCATTTTCATTGCTTCAACGATGCAAACGGTTTGGCCGACACTTACCGTATCGCCTTCATTGATAAAAGGCGGCGAGGTGGGTGACGGAGCCCGGTAAAAATTACCGGCCATAGGTGAAATGATTTTATGATAGTCTATTTCCGGTTCTGCTGCTTCTTTAGCAGGTTTTTCTTCAGTTTTTCTTCTGACTGGCATTACCGATTCTTCAACAGAAAAACTTGAAAGCGGCATTGGCATATGTACCGGTTGACTGATTTGTGAATGGCAATGCGATGAACGTTTTTTCAACGTCATTTTAAGATCAGAGGTTTCAAGCTCTATTTCTGCCAGTTGATTGTCACCCATGAATTGAATGATTTCAACGACCTGATCGAGAACTTTTTCTTTTGAACCACTGCTTTTTGCAGTTGTTGATTTTACTTTGGGCATAATTCTACCTCAATTGAAAGTGGTTGGAGTATAACAGATAGCATTTTTCAAGGTCAATAAAGAGAGCGAGAATAAATGGTCTTTTTTGTTTATAATTGTTTATTTAGAGGGTTTTTGATGTTTGTCTTTGTTTAATGAAGTTGGTTTTTGCACATGCTTATATATTATTTGTGTACATAATTAATTTTAAAAAATAGTCGTAATATTATTAGTTTCGGTGGAAAAGTGGAAAAGCATGGGTAAAGCCATTTAAAAATGAATCTGCGGATGTGGAAAAACATGTTAATAACCAGGTTGAGTTTTTCACAATTTATCCACGATTTTATGACTTTGACTTTTTACACATTTTATCCACCTATTATCCACATGGTTATCCCGATTATTATCAGATCATTGATGTTAAAAACCCTTGCGGATATTGCATTTCTTTGCTATGCTTGAGCAACCCCGGCAAACAAATTAAAACAGCTATAGTGCTCGTTTAAATGTACCTGTTTTTATCTGATTGCTGTACACGATAATCAAAGAGGTTGTTGTACATGATGTCGTCTATTGAAACCTTATGGAATAAAATTACCACAGAAATTAGTGCAGATGAAACAAACAAGGGTATTTCAAAGATCTTTTTGAACTCTGTTCGACCGACCGAAATCACCGAAAACTGTTTTGTGATGGAAGCTCTGAACGATTTCTGTCGTGATCTGGTCGAGAAACGGTATTCGACCGTTATAAAGCAAATACTGAATAAAGAAGAGCCAAGTTTGAAATATCGTCTGGTCACCAGAGCGAAGCCTGAAAAAGGAAAGGCCAACCGAAGAGATGTTCAGCTGAATTTGCCAATTGGCAATGAAACGAAACAAGTTGAACCTGCTAAAGCCGAAAAGACAGTTCCGGCAAAGTATGACGGTATGTTCAACAACAAGTATACTTTTGATTCATTCGTCGTCGGTAAAAGTAATCAGTTTGCCTATGCCATTTGCCAGTCTGTAACGAAAAACCCTGGCAATCTTCATAACCCCGTTTTTATCTACGGGGGAGTCGGTCTGGGAAAAACACATCTGATGCAGGCAATTGGTCAGACAATGCTTAAAGATAATCCACGAACTAAAGTGGCCTATCTTTCTTCAGAAGCATTTACCAATGAATTTATCGATTCTCTTAAAGATAAAAAAGCTGAAGCATTCAGAGCCAAATATCGCAAGATTGACCTGTTGCTCATAGATGATGTGCAGTTTTTCGCAGGAAAAGAGCAAACCCAGGAAGAATTCTTTCATACTTTCAACGAGCTTTTTCAGCAGAAGAAACAAATCGTGCTTACGTCTGATTCACCGCCTGAAAAAATTCAGAAGCTTGAAGAGCGCCTGGCTTCACGTTTTGCCATGGGCGTTGTCGTCGATATTCAACCTCCAGACCTGGAAATGCGAGCCGCGATTCTGAAGAAATGTGCCAGCCAATCAATGGTTGAAGTTTCTGATGATGTAATAATGTATCTGGCTCAGGGCGTAACTTCAAACATCAGAGCACTGGAAGGCGCATTCAACAGCGTGCTTGCCTTTGCCGGCGTAATGGGCAAGCCCATCAGCAAAGATCTTGTTGACCAGGTTCTTAAAGATCTGTTGCGTGAAAATTCCGGCGGTAAAATCACCATCCCCTGGATTCAAAAACGGGTTTCGGAATTCTATGATATAGCCGAAGAAGAAATGGTCGGAAAGAAAAGATCTCATAATCTCGTGCTTCCGCGGCAGATCGCGATGCGTCTTTGCCAGATTTTTACCGAATCATCTTTAAATCAGATCGGCGAAAAATTTGGCGGTCGTGACCATACTACGGTTATGCATGCATGCGAAAAAATAAATAAAATGCTGAAAAATGACAAGGCGTTTGCTGAAGAATTTGAACGAGTTAAGCGTTTTGTAGATCCAGACAAGCAATAAGCTTGCATTTTTAAGATAAAAGCACCTGTAAGTCTTATTGGTAAAGACTGCAGGTGCTTTTTTATTTACGCTTCAAATAATTTTCACCGTAAATATTTTTCGTGTTGCAAAAGTTGTTGGCAAACCATTTTGCCGACCCTCATATTTATACTGAAATTCGCTGAAATTGCAGGGTTTACCTTGAAAATTTCCAAAATTTGAGTTATCATTACAAACCCCCTGATAAACTTGGGGGAATAAAGTTCTAATCTGCAGATGAACGCACTTTCAGCAGTGGCCGGGTTCTTGTTAAAGAATCAGGCAGTGGTGATTATCATTTATAAAGAGTTAAAAAATCAGATGGGCAAAAGAAAACCTTTAAACCAGGGAAGACTTGGCATGACATTTCCCGTAGATCATTCGCTGGTTAAAGTTCTTTCAAATTTACGAGAAAAAACTTTTCAGGCTTCTTCTGACCGCAGCAGATTTATTCTTACCGGCCGTGATATGCTTGTTCTTGGCAGGCTCATCAATGCCTGGAAAGACATTGTCGGCATTCAACTTGCCCATAAGACATGCCCATCGAGACTGATTAAAGGGCGGCTCTTTTTAACCGTTGCCGATAGCCAGTGGTTGCAAACTTTGACTTTCATCAAACCAAGAATTATCGAGAAGCTTGCTCAGCGGTTTCCTGAATGTAAAATTTACGATATTGTCGGTCGACCCGGTAAAATTCCACCAGAAGTTGAAAAGCTGGTAAGTGAAGCCGAATGGCCAGACTGGCACGAGGTGTCAGATATAGACCTGCCCGAAAAGCTCGACCCTGAGCTGGCAGAAATAATCGGTAGGTGTCGTAAAAAGCTTCTGGCAAGAATCGATGGGCTTAAAAAGCGCGGACTCGCCTTGTGTTGTAAGTGCGAGGCGGCAATGACCGCTTCTCTCGACGGTATCTGTGCCATATGTTCTTTTGAATCCCGAAAAGAGATTATTGCCGAAGTAAAACCATTGCTTCGCGAAATGCCCTGGCTTGACTACGAAGAAGTTTTGTCTTTTGAAGCTGATTTGAAAAACTACGAGTATGAAGCACTGAAATCTGAATTGTTGGATGAATGTGTCGAAATCATTCATGAATTAAGTGAGCAGTTGAAAGAAAAATTTGACGAATCATTGTTTCGTCAGATGAAAAAAGAAATGATCAGGGCCATAATGTTTCACACCGGCTGCATGCCTGACCAGGTTGATTTATATCACCTCGAAACCCGGCAGCTTCTGGTTCCTGATTGGGTTGAATATCTTGCAATGAAACCGGAGGAAGAGCCGTGTTAATTCATATTGGCCAGAATGAATTTGTCGATTTTCAACATTGCGAAGCGATTTTTAATTTGCAGACCATCGATGAAGAATCGAAGAAAAGAATTCTTTCTCTACTCCCGGAAAAAGAACGTAATGATTTTCGAGCTGCTATTCTAACCACAGA
>JASURT010000044.1 GCA_030446435.1 Candidatus Ozemibacter sp. | reverse complement strand
CCTGTGTCTTTGTCGTAAGAAGAATCAGGTGCGAGATACCAGCCGAATGCGCTTGGCATGAGTCGGTAAGCATAAAGCTTTTCGGCCAGTTCTTTAAAATGAATCTTCTTGCCTTTGGGGTCTTTTTTGGAATAAGCCCAGCCGTCTATCAGCTCGACATCTTCTTCTCGTGCTTCTCCAAGTAGATCTTTCGCCACATGAAGAAGGCGTGGTCTAAGCTCTGCAGCTGCTACCATCAAGGAGTTGCCTGACATGAAGGTGGTTCGGCTTGCCACCGTTGGCCCTGAATCAGGAACCAGGGTCGTGTCGGTTTCGACGACGTTGACCAGTTCGTAAGGTGCTCCGAGGGCGTCGGCGGCGATCTGTGCCAGAACGGTTCTTGCGCCCTGACCCATTTCAACATTACCGATGGCGCAGTGAACTGATCCGTCTTTCATGATTGTCATACTGGTGCCGACTCGGTCGAGATGCTTACCACCGGCACCAAGACCAACACCGTAGTAGATCGTGGAAATGCCGATACCGGTGCGAATGTTGCCTGATTTTGCTTCGGGCTTTTGCCATTTGCCGGCCCAATCAGCCTTATTTACCGCCTGGTCGATGGTTTCCATCAAACCGCATGATTGATCGATTATCTGACTGGTAGCAGTGCTCGATCCGACTTTGTAGCCATTGAGACGACGAATTTCAACCGGGTCCATGCCAAGCTCATCTGCTATTTCGTCGATAAGAGATTCACCGGCAAAGATTACCTGGGGCGAACCAAAGCCGCGATAAGCGCCGCAGGGCACTTTGTTTGTGGCAACGCCATAAGACTTGATGAGAATGTCAGAGCATTCATACGGCCCTAGCGCATGCACTGTGCCGCGCCAGAGAACGATAGGGGTCAGAGTTGAATATGCTCCGCCGTCGATGTAATAATCGACGATTGCAGCGACGATTTTGCCGCGCTCATCGGTGCCGACTTTCATTCTGATCAGTCCAGGGTGCCTTTTTGAGCTGGCAATGATGTCTTCTTCTCTTTTATAGATGAGTTTAACCGGTCGGTTGAGAAGCCGGGCAAGAATAGCAGCCTGACCGGCAACCACTGAAGGAAAGTCTTCTTTGCCGCCAAAGCCGCCGCCGGTAGTGGTCTGAACGATTCGGACCTTGTTGCGGTCAACTCCGGTTGCCTGGGCTACTGCGTCGTGAACGTAGAAGGGGCACTGCATTGTGCCGTAAACAGTCATCGAATCTTCAAGCCCTGGTGCGGCGATAACGCCGTTGGTTTCAAGGTAAGCGTGCTCCTGATAAGGAGTTTCGTATTCTCTTTCAAAAATATGTTTAGCGCTCTTCATGGCTTCTTCAGCTTCACCTTTTTTTACGGTGTAGCGACTGAAGATGTTGTCGTTTTGATAAAGCTTCGGAGCATCGGGAGCGATAGATTCACGTATTCCAAGAACCGGCTTCAGGGGCTCTATTTCAACCTTAACTTTTGCGGCGGCTGCCAGAGCTTCTTCATAAGACTCGGCGACCACCATCGCTACCGGTTCACCGTGAAATCTGACGAAATCCTGTGCCAGAAAGGGTTCGTCTTCAAAAACCAGCGGAACTGCATTTTTGCCGGGAACATCAGCGTGGGTAACCACTGCCTTGACTCCGGGCATATTCTCAGCTTCGGACTTGTCGATCGAAATGAGTTTTCCGTAGGCATGTTCAGACCTTACGGTAGTTGCGTATAGAATATCTGCGAAACTGTAATCATCTATGTAACGGGCTCTGCCACGAACCTTGTCCCAGGCGTCTTTTCTGGGAACGGATTTGCCTACAACCGGCATCTCAAACCTCCTTGGGTTTATGCTTTGATTAAGAAAAGTTTAACACATGCTCGAATCAGTTTCCAGAAAACTGCGAAACCTCTAAAAACAAACGACCGAACAGAATAATCGTCGATGAAGACAGATACTGTTCGGCCGTCTGGGTTTTGGTTGCTTACAGACCTAAGAACGCTCTTAGACTAATTATTACTACGATTGCCACAATAAAAAATATAAGCTTTTGCTTGGTTTCTTTTGCGGGGTCAAATTTTGGTGGTTGTGTATTCATTTCATTGTTTTCGTTG
This sequence comes from Candidatus Ozemibacter sp., assembly GCA_030446435.1. GTDB lineage: Bacteria > Muiribacteriota > Ozemobacteria > Ozemobacterales > Ozemobacteraceae > DYKG01. The sequence continues at coordinate 16,739 of JASURT010000044.1, read as the reverse complement.
TTTTCCATTAAACTGTTCCTTAATCTTAAATTCAGATTTGATATCGACAGCAACCAGCCTTATGCTTAGCTTCTTCTAACCTGCGGCAATATTATCACAGACGGTCCACCTCTGCAACCCACACCGCACTCTGAAAAACAATATCGCCATTTTTCCTTAAAGAGGGGGCTGTATTTTTGAGTGAAAATGTGGCATATAATAGGGGCACAGCATTTTACTCAACATATCCCAAAGGATCAGGCAAACAGATCATGTATCTAAAGTCACTCGAACTTATGGGCTTCAAGTCATTCGGCCGCAAGACCGTTTTTGATTTTCAGCCCGGAGTTACAGCAATAATCGGGCCCAACGGTTCAGGTAAAAGTAATATTTGTGATGCCATAAGGTGGGTTCTCGGCGAACAAAGCGCCAAAGCCCTGCGTGGCACGAAAATGTCTGAAGTTATCTTTGCCGGATCTTCAGAAATGCGTCCGGCTGCTTTTTCTCAGGTTAAACTCGTTTTAGACAACGAAGACCGTGCAATGCCTCTTGATTATTCCGAAGTAAGCATTGGTCGCCAGCTTTTTCGCTCAGGTGAAAGTAATTATATTGTAAATAATTCGCGCACGCTTCTTTCAAGCATCAAAGAAATGCTTATGGATACGGGCATTGGTAAAGATGGGTATTCGGTAATCGGTCAGGGCGATATCGACGACATCATTTTTCAGCGCACCCAGTCTCGTCGCGCCCTCATCGAAGAAGCTGCCGGAATTACCAAATTCAAGCATAGAAAAAACAGCACCCTTACCAAACTTGACCACACAAAATCTAATATTACCCGCCTTAACGACATCATCGGCGAAATTGAAAGTCAGCTTGGCCCATTGGCTGAACAGGCTGAAAAAACCCGAAAATATCAAACTTTATCTACCGAAATACGTCAGCTTGAAATCGACCTTATATTGTTCGATCTCAATCAGCTCTATTCCGAACAGGAAAACATCGAATCGATGCGCCGCGGTCTTCTGGCGAAAATAGAAGAAATAGAAAAGTTTCTTGCCGAGGTAGACGAGAAAAAAGCCGGAGCCTATGAACGTTTTTCACAGTTTGAATCGGTTCTAAAAACCAGACAGGATGAAGTTAAAGGCGTCAGTCTGCAGATCGATGAACTTAGAAACCAGTCAGCCGGCTTTCGCGAAGAAATCAGAAGTAAACAGGCCCGAAGTGAAGCGATCGTTGAAGAAATGGCCAATATCGACAACATGCTTCTCGATGGCGGCGAAGAAATTTCTGAAGCCGAAAATCGGCTGAACGAAGAAGAGGCCCGGGAAATCGAGCTTCGTTCTGAAATGACCGAAATCGAAGAAAATGTGACTTCGGTTCGAGCCGAACTCGATGAACATCTTAAAGAGCTGGCCCAGGACAAAGACTCGGCTTTCAATATCGCCGTGCAGATTGCCGATCGAAAGAACAGAATCACCACCGCCCATCAACAAACCCAGATTTTAGAGAAACAGCTTGAAAAGGGGCAGAACGATGTTGAATCTGCCCAGTCTCATATAGGCAAGCTTGAAACCGAAAACCAGCGCCTGGGAACCGAGATTGCCCAGATGCAGCAGGAAGTTTCAGAAAATCGCAACATTCTTCAGGAAGAATCAGCACGATTGAACAAGATCGAACGCGAATTCAGACGCAATGAAGAAGAGCTTAACGGCGTAAGCGATCAGATAAAAATCTTCAGAGCCAGAAGTAATCTGCTTGAAGAAATTCGCTATAGCAGCGACAGCGGAATTTACCGCGGGGTTCAGGCTTCTCTGGCTCTTAAAGAAACCGGTCGCCTGCCGGGAATTCAGGGAATGGTCGGCGAGCTGATAACGGTTCCCAAGGGTTTTGAAGTCGCATTTGAAACCGCTCTTGGCGGAAGCATTCAGGATGTGATAACCGACAATGTCGAAACCGCAAAGCAGGCAATTTCGGTTTTAAAACAAAATCGTGCCGGTAAAGCTACGTTTTTACCTCTCGACATGATCAAAGCACCACCAACTGCCAGAAAACCAGACGTAAAGGGGTGCCTTGGTGTCGCTCTTGAGCTGATTGAATACGACGCAAGATTCTATACGGTTATGAGTTATCTTCTCGGCCGCATTCTTATCTTCGAAAAACTTGACGATGCAGTTGAATTTGCGAAAAGAGATCGAAACTTCAACAGAATCGTAACCCTTGAGGGCGAAGTGGTCAGATCTTCAGGCGCGTTAACCGGTGGTGGCGACAATCGCAAAAGCGTGGGTATTCTTGCCCGCAAGCGTGAACAGGAAGAGCTCGAGACTAAACTTGTCAGCCTGGAAAATCAGGAAAAGAAACTTAAAAGCCTTATTGGCAATCTGCAAAAAGAGCGCCAGAGCTTGCTTTCTTCAACACGAGATCGTGAAGATTCGATTCGCAGAAGAGAACAATCGCTTGATTTCTTTCAAAAATCACTCGAAAAAAATTCGCTTGAATTGAAGACCAGAAGTGAAGAATACTCGCACATTTCACGTGACCGCGAAGAAATAATCGATCGTCTGAAGAAGCTGCAGCTCGACCTTGAACAGGCTCAGGTTGAATTGTCAGAGCTTGAAGAAAAAGATAAAGACCTTTCGGGTCGCCTTAATTCTATGGGCGGCCGTGAAGAAGGCATTCAAAGCCGCTTGTCTTCTTTGAACAGCATTCTTGGCGAGAAAAAACTCGAACTCGCCAAGGTTGTCGAACGCAAAAAGGCCATAAAAAAAGAAATCGAAGCGGCCGGGAAACGTCGAAAAGACGCCCAGGAAAGAAAAGACCGCGCCGGTGCCGAGGTCGAAAGATTGAACCAGGCAGTGGTTGAAAATGAAAATCGGGTCAGAGAAGTTCAGAAGCAGATCGATGAGCTTGAAAAGCGAAAAGAAACGCTTGAAGCTGCAATGGAAGATATTCAGAATGATTATCGAAAAATTTCCAAAGAACTCGACCAGCTTGACCATGCTTACCAGAGTCGCGTCAGAATCGAAGATTCTACTCGCAAAAAACTTTCTGAGCTCGATATCAAACTCGCTGAAGTCAACACCAACGTAAAAAACAAAGAAGGCGTTCTCAGCGGCGAATTCAATATCAATATCAGTGAAATAACCATTAATCTGCATAAGTATGAAAGTCGAGAAGACCTGTCAAATCGCATTATGCAACGAAAATTTGAGCAGGAAGCCCTTGAACCGGTGAATCCTCTGGCTATCGAAGATTACGAGAAAACCCGGGAAAGATATGACTTTCTTAATGGTCAGGTTGCCGATATGCTTGAAGCTGCCGGTTCTCTTGAACAGGTGATCGCCGAAATCGAGAAAATTTCTTCTGAAAGGTTTCTTGAAACCTTCAAGCAGATAGGCGTGGCTTTTAATGATATCTTTGAAGTTCTTTTTCCTGGCGGAAGCGGCTTGCTGAAGCTCGGCAGTCCGGATAGCCCGTTGGAAAGCGATGTAGATATCGTTTGCAAATTGCCCGGTAAAAAGCTTTCTACACTCGAGTTGTTCTCGGGCGGCGAAAAGGCCTTGATTTCACTGGCCCTGCTGTTTTCTATTCTGCAGGTAAAACCCCCTGCTTTCTGCCTGCTCGATGAAGTCGAAGCCGCACTCGATGAAGTTAACGTCAGACGTTTTACCAGAATGCTGCGAACGTTTTCTGATAAAACTCAGTTCCTGGTTATCACCCACAATAAAGAAACAATGCAGGCAGTTGATGTAATTTATGGTATAACCATGCAGAAGACCGGAATTTCAAAGCCTATTTCCATCAGGCTTGAAGACGAAGATAAAATTAAGGAATTTACTGTTAGCCGTTCCGGTCAGGTTCGCGAAAAAAGCAGAGAAGTCGCGACCGCCGAAAGTGCTTAACAAGGAGAAAATGAAATGACCGAAGAAAGACAGGACTCGCAGGAATCTCAGAAAAGCCGTATCAAATGGGATGAATCAAGAATAATAGTTTTATTGATCGGTCTGAGTCTGATTATCGAGTCTTTACTTATTTATTTTCAAGCTGGTAGCTCTCAGGCAGTGGTAGCAGGTGTTACCGGTGTGTCTGGTGTTACTTTGTTGCTTTTTGCCTGGCTTGTTCCTTTTGAAGAGATCGAAGACACCACCCCGATAGATGTAGATAAACCTTCAACCGTAGCGGAACCGCAAAAACTCGACGACAAAACTGCAGAACCGGCCCAGGGAATTGAAAAAGCAACAACAGAGGCTGAAAAGGCTCCGGTTGAAGCGGAAAAGATCGAAGCTCCAGCGGGCGAGAAACCTGCTGAAGAAAAACCTGTTACAGAAGAAAAAACTACGCCCCAGGCCGCTGAAGCAGAAAAAATAGAAGAGGCTGAAGCTGAAGAAGAAATCAGCTGGTTTCAGCGTTTAAGCCGAGGTTTGACCAAAACCAGAACCGGCTTCGTCGGGCGACTGAAAAAGCTTGTATTGGGCAGCACCACCATCGATGACGATCTGCTCGACCAGCTTGAAGAAATGCTTTTCGAAGCTGATGTAGGTGTGAAAACCACTCAGGAATTGCTTGATCATCTTCATAAAAAAGTTGATGAAGAAAATATTACCGAACCACAGAAAATTTACGAAATTCTCAGAGATCAGCTTAAGGGTAAGCTGACCAGGTTCTCTTCTGAACCGAATATTCAGAAAGATGGTCTGACCGTTTTTCTTATCATCGGTGTCAACGGCGTTGGCAAAACCACCACCATTGCCAAACTTGCCCGAAGATTTTCCAAAGAAGGCAAAAAGGTTCTTCTGGCTGCCGGCGATACCTTCAGAGCTGCGGCTATCGATCAGTTGACCATCTGGAGCGAAAGAGTCGGCTGCGAAATTATTCGTGGCAATGAGGGTGGCGATCCCGGCGCTCTTGTCTTTGACGCAATTCACGCCGCCAAAAAGCGCGAAGCTGATATTCTGATTGTCGATACGGCCGGGCGAATGCACGTAAAAGCAAATCTTATGGCTGAATTGAAAAAGGTGCAAAAAATCGCTGAGAAAGAAAGCAATGGCGGCCCGCATGAAATCTTGCTGGTTCTCGATGCAACCACCGGGCAAAATGCGGTTCAGCAGGCAAAGCTGTTTCATGAAGCATTACCCATCACCGGTCTGGTTGTCACCAAGTTAGATGGCACTGCCAAGGGCGGGGTTCTTTTCGCCGTCGAAGAACAGATAAATGCGCCGGTTAAGTTTATAGGTGTCGGTGAAAAGATGGAAGATCTCATGCCTTTCGATCCCGAACAGTTTCTTGAAGCATTGTTTTCTGACGAGTCCGAAAAAACCAAGCAGAGCGACTATAACGTTCTTTAAGCCGATAAACTACATAAAAGAGAGTTTGCGCCAATGCTCAAACTCTTTTTTTAATTTAGCCCGAATCTCCTGGCTGGAAAATTGAAACAGTGTTTCTGCCAGCTCAGGCTCAGCTTCAAGAACAAAGCGCCAGTCATTATCAAGCCCTTTTATCAGGCTCTTTACCCGATCTTTTTCAAAAGGACATGAAGAAGCAGCCAGGCCAGTAAGTCTCACCAGATTCTGAACATTTTGCCCGATCCAGATGCTTTCTGAAGCGATGCTTTCCGATTTTTCCAGTGAGATGACCTGTGACCATGATGCCATGATTTCGCGCACCTGCGAAAATTTTATCGGTTGCGCAAGTAGTTCAAAAGGTATGGTCGCTGAGTCAGCTGCTTCAGGGGCGATCTTTTCGTAAGTCAAAGCGCCAATGGTTTTTCCTGCCTGCTCAACCGTGGTTTTCCAGGTTGAGGTGGCGATATGGTTAAAGCCCGCTGGCGGTGACTGCCCGTGATCAAGAAAGAAATCTATCCATTCATTCAGTAACATGCGTCGACTTTTTGCCAGATCCGGTAGATTCATTCTGTAAGATAGCTGTAATTCTCTGACAAGTTCAGAAATTTTCAGGCATCTTTGTTCAAAGTCTTTGAAAACAAAGTCGTCTGCATCGCAGGCCGAAGAAGCAAGTGCGATGAAAAGAAAAAACTGCAACAGAATGGCTTTGGCCATATCTGTTGCAGTAATTTTTTTCATGACTTACTTAATCGCGCTTTTCGCTGCTTTCAAGCACCCTGGCATCGAACGTGCTTTCCACAATCTTGACCGGAATCGTCAGAATGCGGCGATTGCCTGATGAGTCTTCAGCATAAATGCTTACGCTAACCTGGCAACTGTTGTCGGTGATGCTCTGATCAGGCATGACCTTCATCGGCATATCGACGAAGAAGCGGCCTCGGTCGAATTTCAATGATGCTTCTAAATCATCGTTCGGCTGAGCGGTCGAAGTAAGCGGTCGGGTAGGCAGTAATGCTTTGCTGCCGCTGTCATTGTATTCAGTAACCGAAATCGCGGCGCTGGCGAGATCCTGATAATCGACGTTGTCGGCGAGTCCGACACTGATCATCAGACGTGAAGACCTTCTTACCACCGGCATTGCCGCAAGCAGATCGCTGTCTGTGTAACTGGCCACATTCACGATCCTCTTTTCGGCGATTTCGATGGGGAAGTCACTGCTGCCCGGCACAAGAATTTCACCTTCGAGCAGAGTGTCTGAATCATCGTTGATTTTGTAACACTTCGCAGTGAGGGTTGAAGAGGCAAGCTGACCGAGAGTCGATGGATTGGCCACCGGATCATTGTTGTTTTCGAGAAGAGTAATTTCCCAGCGACGGTTATCGGCCTGAGATACCAGATTTACCCTTATCGATGGCGGGTCGTTGTCATACCTGACCAGGCCACAGGCGTAGGTTCGCAGGCGTTCGTCGACTGAATCTTTTTCGAAGACATGCGGAACGCTGAGGTTGCTGGTTTGGGTCGCACCAAGTCCATCGTAAAGCTTGCCTTCAAGACTGAAGCTCAAAGAGCCAACCCAGTGCTGGAAGGTGCGGTTCGGATCGAACAGATCACTGGACCCGGTTTCTCCGCCGTATTCATCGATGGTATAGGTGAAAGAAGCTGCCAGTTTATAGCTGTCGGAAGCATAGAAATACGGTGAACTCGGATACGGGCCGAAGTCATTGCTTTGAACGCCATCGGCAAAATGATTGTCTGTCTTCGAAGTCAGGTTTCGTTTGCTGACAGGCAGTTCGTATCTCAGCTTCATTTCAGAGAAGAATGGCGCAGATTCGTCGAACATAAGCTTGGGGTTGTTGTCTACGAGAGACATTTTGATCTGGCAGGGCGGAACCGGATCGCCGGTTGTGTGGGTGGCGATCTGGGTTACTTCTGCTTCCGTATCAAATTCGATTCCCTCAAAGCTGTTTTTGAAAATGGTAACGTCACGAGCACAGATTTCCCAATAATCGTTACCGGCAAATAGTCCGGGAGTCTCGTCTTTTCCAACGTCCGCGCCGGGAAGAGTGGTTGGTTCGTTGGTTATCAAGCCCCGAAGAGGGGTGCCTGGTATGATGCTGCGATACTGAACTTCGGTGACAGTGCCTGGAGCAGCACTGTGTCTGTGTTCATGCCAGGTAACTCTGGGGTATTCGAGTTCGAGTCTGACCTTGTATTTGTAAGGGTCAATCGGTGTGCGTATCTTTTTGAGATTATCAGGCGGAATTTGCACGGTGATTCGATATTTTTGATCGGTCAGATCTTCAATCGATGCCAGTCGGCAGGTGCCGGTTCCCAGGACGATAGGGTCGTCTTCGACCATAGAACCTGAATCATTGATATAGGGCGGGTAAATCAGCAGCCGATAAGTTATGGCAGCAAGGTCATCAGGGTTCGGAGCTTCATCAACTCGTGTTCCGCATTCGAACTTGTCTTTACCCGGAGTGTTAACTTCGTTGGCAAACTTCTTTTTGCCCGGGTTATACTCATTGAGGTTGACCGAGCCGTCTGAATTCCAGTTGTAAACATGGGGGCCAACGCCGTAATCCCATACACCGATGCCGTCAAAGGTCTGGTATGAAGCTCCGCCAGTGTTGCGGTTAGCATCTCTAACGAACTGAGCGTCGAAGGTGAAGCTAAGACTGGCCGGGGCGCGATCTTCGATCATACCATAGCCGTCCTGACCGGCAGAGTTTACGCTTGGCTCGAATATGGCTGAGGTGTCGAGGGTGATGTTGCTGATATAGCCGTCGCTGACGGTATTAGATGGTGATTGAACATGATAAAGAATTTTCTGAACCTGACCAGCTCCGATCGATCTGGTTCCGATGTGGTTCTTGAGTTCATCGGGCCTGTCGCCTTCAGCCAGATCTTCATATTTGAAAAAGCTGTAGTCGAAGGTGGCGTATACCGCATAGGTGCCCGGTTGAGGAAACTTGAACTTGAATAGCTTCTGCAGGCCGGGTTCGGGGTCCTGGTTGCGCCACTTTTGAATAACCTGAGAATCGGTGTAGTTAGTGCCGGCGCGAGGGTCAATCAAGTCTACATGCCACTTTACATCGAGTTTGTAGGTCGAATTGTTTTCGAACATGCCTGAAGGGAAGCCGCCTTTATAGCCGTCTCCGTCTTCATCACGGGTTTCATATGGCGGAATCATGTTTACGTATACTTCGCCGATATCCGGCACCGCGCCAACGTGAACCAGGTGCTGAATATTGCCGTCTTCACCGTAGGGGCGGTAGCCTTCAACTTTGAAGGTTACTTCGGTGTCTTCTGCAATTACTTCTGTTGAAGGAACTCTATCGTATCTGCAGATTGAGTAGGTAAGGTCACCTTCAATGTTGCTGGGCCGTTCGGCAATGTTCACAACCGCAAATTCCGCATCTATGTTCGCGGTTCGGCTGCCAATACCATAGTCGTGGCGCCACAGGCCAAGCCATGAGAAAGTGCCGTCACCATTGTAAACGAGATCTCTTCTGATTGCGTCAAAGCCTGCGTCGACAGATCCGCGCTCTTCAACCGTGGATGCGCTGAAACCACCACCTGCGCTGGGGGTGTATTTTCGGCAAACTTTTTTAACTCTTTGTTTAAATTTGACCTTAATGTAATCGCCTGCCTCTTCAGGGCCGGCAATTTCGAAGTCGGGCACACCGTCGCCGGGTCTGAACCATTCAGAAACCTCAAGAAAGTCAGGGTGGGCGACAATCGGGTTTCCGTCATCTTTGGGGTTAACTTCATCGAGATCCGGACCCTGTGGAAGACCTGAATCATCAGGCCAGGCAGGGTCGTTGGGCACATCGAGTTCAGTATAAAGAATATAAAGATTACCATGCCCATCGACGCTTATGGCATCGATATCACCGGCGAAATAACCGACATCTTCAGGCACGGGGTTGCTTGTTTCAAGGTAATTCAAGCGGTATATGTGACCGGCTTTGAAGGTCATACCAGCTGTTTCTGTGTCTTTCGAAAAATATTCATAGGCGACACCGCCGTTGCCCCACCATGAATCCTGAATACAGAATTTATCGGCAATTGACGCATAAAGATGGTCGGGGGAAGTGGTGATCGGGGTCGCAGGGGTCTGAAAGTTTGATGAAACGCCGAGAATCGTGGCGCTTTCAATTGGAACATCGAGGAAGTCGGTGAAATAGTTGATGTTTTTGATATTCGATGAATTGATGTCGAGATTATAGGTGGCACCATTGTGTACAACTCTTAGAGCTGCGTCGTTGGCGCCGTAGGGGCCGGCCTTTTTGCCGTAAGGGTTGAAACCATAGCGTCTTCCGGTGGTGGATGTGAAAACCTGAACACATGATTCAATTTTTCCCACCGCTTCAGGGTTCATTTCACCGCCCGGAATACAACCGTCAGCGCACGATTTACCATACATCTCGGTGATTTTAAGGTCTGTAGCTGTCAGAACATTACCGGCTTCGAGAGTCGGGTATCTTGAATATGGCGGAGCTGTCGGGGGAACGACGTTATCCATGTAGGCATAAAGATCGAGTGAGCGGTCGCGTTTTTCGTAGACCCTTTTCACTACCGCAGAAATGTAGATTGCGTCGCCATAGGGGCTGTAATTGCCGCGATTGGTCCAGGAAAGGCGAAAATCATATTGATCAAGCAGTGGCCGGCCATCTTTGCCGTCCATGAGTTTGGCTACGTGATCGGCAGGCGCTCGGGGTGAACCGAAGGCATACCAGGAAATTCCGCCCCATCCGTTCGGTAACACGACCTTATAAGGATCGGTGGGGTGTTTTATGCCGGCTGAGCTTGCGCCGGGGCCATTCCAGAGTGGTAAATTCGCATGGCTGGCCGGGGCATAGGGGTTGAATCTATAGCTGTATGAATTGCCTGCGTCGTCGGTATAGGTGCCTTTGTAATAGCGGTTGTGAGTATAGGGCCAGGTCTCGGGGCCGTAATCCCAGAAGTCGTTGTCGTAGTTAGTCGTACCCCAGGGGAAGCAGAGATTGCCCAGCCCTGAATTGGCGTCTTGTGAAACCTGATCGGCAGAGAAGGGTTGCCCGATCAACTTGATATAGGCCGGCGAGTCTTCGTCGAATCTTCCTGCCGGGATCCAGCCGATTTCATCGACCGGGGTATATTCGCCGGTGACATTGGGGCCGACAAAGAGATAAATCTTGCTTGACTGGTTGACGGCAAGGCCGTTAACCACGACTGCTCCGCCAAAGTTCAGATCGAACATTCTTCGACCGTTGCCCGGAACGATCGGGTCGTAAGGGTCGGTGTAGTCATTGAGGCGATAAACCCCATGAATTCCGGCCAGGTCTTTGGGAAGGAGAATGTATGCAACTCCGTTGTGTGGGTCTATGTCTGCATAACCCGCAAGCAAAACCTGGATAAAAATGAAGGTCAGAATAATTATTCTCGATACTCGCCGCATATTCTCCTCCTGATCATCTATTCGGCTCGAAAACCCTTTGCCGGGTTTTCTGGTCAATTCATACTCAGTTACTTTGCTTTTTCAGGAATTCCTGAATAATGTCCCGATGCCCGCCGGGAACTTTGTATTTCTGGTAAACAAAATCGATAACTGCCGGGGTCATATCCAGACCACCTTTGAGAATCAATTTGTCGATTCGCGGGTCAATCAGGTTTCTAAAAGCCCATCTCTGGCAGGCACACCAGTATTCAAGAGTCATATAAAGTGGAGCCTGTCCGTCTTCTCCGTGTTTGTACAGAACTTCGGCTGCATCCCGGTTGTATTCGCTGGCGAAAAAGTCGCCCATTGGGTTGACCGGCGTGAAGGCAGGGTTTACAGCTGTTCGCTCTATGGTGAACGAACTGTTGAAAACGAAATCTACTTTGTAATGGTTAGCTACCACGTCAATCGCCTCGTAAATGTCATCTACCATCAGTTTAAAAATCTGTGCGGTTTCTTCCTGCGAAGAAAGGTGCATCAGACTGTTTTCTTCATTTAATTTTTGAATTTCCTCTTTGGTTAAGGAAATCTGCTGCTGTAGCCCTCTTCTTTTGACCCAATAAGTTGACTCCAGCTGGTTCTTCTCTCTATTATACTGATTAGAGGGCTTGTCTGGTGAAGAATCTTTCTTTTTGCTGTTAAATTTTACATTCAGACTGGCCAGGGCCTTCGAAAATTCTTTATCTATCTTTTCAAGATTTTCTTCGAGCTTTTTCTGCTTTGCGACCAGAACCTGTCGTTTCTTTTCAAGGGCAGATCTGGCTTTATCGATGTCTTTGCCGGTTTTGCTCTTAACGGCGTCAGGAACGAATCTTCCTTCTTTTATCTTGAACTTTGCCATCAATGGATGCAGCATCATAGCTTTTGAAACATTGGTAAAACCGAAAGCGGGCTTTTTGTCTGCCGCTTCGATTTGCTGTACCGCACAAAAAAGAGAAATTGCCAGAACAAAGATAAATGTAACTTTTCTGCTTATCACGGTTTCCTCCTCAATTTACCAGTTGCCAGAACCGGAAGCTTTCTTAAGATTTTTTACGTTTGGTACCGCCGTTGCCTGCTCGACCCTTCGGGTTTCTCCGCGCGGATATCGGCAGGTGATCGATACGGTTATCGGGGCCAGGGCATCCTCTGATTGAGCGAAAATGCTGACTGACTCAACATCTTCGGCGATTACCGAAGATCTTTTCAGGGTTGCGCCTGCGGGGGGATAGGATGGTTTGGCCAGTGACCTTGCGTAGTCTGGCCCCAAAGTGTTGATGTTGTTTTCTTCGTACATATGATAAAGAAGTTTGCCCTTTTTGCAGAGCGAATAGATGTGATATCTGATTGTGCCTGCGGTATCGGTTTCAAACATCTTTTTTTCGGGTATGCTTTCGGGAAATTGCATCAGATAGGTGCCGGGTGAATTGGTTCCGGTGATGTCGGCGGTTTCGGTTGCGTATATAAGTGATTTGGAGTTGTATTGCAGTTTGAAATCATCGCTGGTGTTTTCGTAAACCTGGCCCGGGTAAATAATCGTTGAAGGGTAAGAAGATTGTTTTACCGTATCTGAAATATGGCGGCAGGCATTTCTCAGCCGGTTGACCACCTGCTGGGTCCAGAAGGCATTTCCTCCCATGCGCTGTCCGCCGAAAAAGACACCGAAGGCCGCAGCCAGAAATAATGACAGCACTCCGGCGGCGATGATTATTTCCACAAGAGTGAAAGCTTTTCGTTTATCAGTTTGCATTGTCTCGGGTCACTTTGATGGTTTTTTTCAGAGAATAGCGAAAGTTCTCGTCTTTGGCATTATTTATCGTGCTTTCTACCGACATTTCTATGATAGCGTAATTGCTAACTTCATTTGCCGCAGCTTCATCGACTTCTCTTGCGGCGATGTTCAGCGAAGTGATCTGATATTGGCCACTGAAAGGCTCAGACATGAGGTTGGTTATCTCTGTCGGCGGAGGTACCATGTTCAGGCACCAGTTGTATTTGGTGCCGTCGATGTCGATACCTGAAATTATGTCTTCCTGAAACTTTTTCAGCCAGATATCTTTGTCGTGTCCGGTCGGATTGAAAGAGCGGGTAAAAAGTCCGTTTCTCGTGAAAGCGCCGTTGGTGTACAAAAATATTGGGCCGGGGTTGTATTCGTTGATGGCAGTGTGCGGATTGGCATAGTCTGAGATGGTATTGAAATCAAAAAGAGGGTTCAGGCCCTGTGATAGAAGGGCAGCGTCATAAAGCTCGCGGTTGAGAAGTTTTACCTTCAGCATGGCGTGCTGCAACCCTGCCTGGGCGAGAAAATGGGCCTGTAGCTGAGATAGATTGGTTCTGGTCTGGGCGCCATACTGACGGGTGTTTTTAAAAACGAAGGTGCCGATTACTGCTAATACGGTCGCAAAAATAAGAACGATCGGCACGGCAAAACCTTTTCTTTTCATCATGCGCCCTCCCGGTCGAGGTTGGCTTTCATGGTGTATACCTCGATCGAGCGTTCAATGCCCGATTTCATTGTCCATTTTATGCGTAGAAGGATTTTTTTCATGACGCAGAAATTGTTGTCGCCGGGACCCTGTTTTGCGCCCAGTGATTTCGCGTCAGCCACGACTATACTCGGCAACGTCATTTCGTAAGGGGTGGTGCTTCCTGAATTGATGTATGCAGAAGCTTCGGTCGAATCTGTCGTATACCAGTTGGGCTGCGTTTCGAAGTCCGGTCTGGGCAGATAACGAAAAACCATATTTTCATCGAGATTCAGCGGGTCATTAACCGGCACCGGTAAAACGAATATTTTGACTTTGTATTTGTAACCCCGGTCATCTGTAAGTTCGCCACGGGCAAAAGTGTCGACTTCAGGGTCGTTACCGATCGAGCGCAGAAAGCTGGCAACTTTATATTCCGGGCCAACCGGTGGATCGATGTCGAAAAGCTGGCCCACGTTTGGTTCGTCGTTGCTTTCACCTATGTCAGAAACTTCAGTCGATGCAACTCTAAGGGCGTAAAAAGGAACATCCTGCAAAATTGTGTCGAGTATGTTGCGTGCGGTAGTCTGGGCAAAAATATAGGTTTCTGAAACGTCGGTGTCTTTGGTTCCTGTTCCGATCATTCCTATGATTGGAAGAAAGGCGAAGGCAAGGATCAGCAAAGCCGCCATTATTTCGAGCAAAGTTACGCCCCGTTTTCGCAGGTTGTACATGAAAAGAGCCCCTTAGTCTGTAGTAAATATAAATTATTCTATCCTATAACCAAAAATAAAACAAGTTTGTCGCCGTATTTGAATGATTCCTGGGCGACCAGTTTTGTCGTTATTTTATTCGAAAAATAATATTGTTAATTAGTTCTTGACTTTTATCTGTACAGCTGCTAACATACAAAAACAATCCGCCGGGATGGCGGAATTGGCAGACGCACCGGACTTAAAATCCGGTGGGGTAAAACCCGTGCCGGTTCAAGCCCGGCTCCCGGCACACCTAACGACGCGGGGTGGAGCAGTCTGGTAGCTCGTCGGGCTCATAACCCGAAGGTCGGCGGTTCAAATCCGTCCCCCGCAACCGCAGAACAGGGCCTGAATTATTTCGGGCCTTTGTTTTTACCAATTGAGGCAAGGTAGCTCAGCTGGTCAGAGCACACGGTTCATACCCGTGCGGTCGTCGGTTCGATTCCGACCCTTGCTATTCAGAAACGATTTTTTATCGTTCAAAATCATTTAAAAATCCCCGTTAACAGCGGGGTTTTTTGTTTTCTATACTTTGTCGAATCATAATACACTTTGTTAAATTATACGCTTTTGCGTATACTATATACGTATAGAACAAATTTATTAGGTGAGGTTATACGTATGGGAAATATTAACCCGCAAAGAATAAACAAGTTAACGGTTAAAGAAGGACAAAAGCTAACTTCTTACCCAGATGGTAACGGGCTGAGTTTATACGTATACCCAGAGGGCCACAAAAGATGGCGTTTCAGGTGCAGGCATAGCGGCAAAGAAATTTTGCTTTCACTTGGCACATACCCGGCAGTAAGTCTGAAAGAGGCGCGCGAAAAAGCAGAAGAACTTTACAACCTTAATAAATCAGGTGTAAACCCTTCAGAGCACTTAAAAGCAAAAAAACAATCTAAAGAGAAGGCTAACAGCAATACTTTTGAGCTTGTTGCCCGTGAGTGGATTGAAAAAGAACGCGAGTCAAAAGCAGAAAGCACGATTAAAAAAGATATTGCGGCCCTTGAGAATGACGCCTTGCCTTTTATTGGTAGCATGGCGGTTTCAGATATAACCCCCAGCGATATGCTGAAGGTTCTTCAGAGGATTGAAAGCAGGGGCACTTATGAGACGGCGCACAGGGTAAACAGTCGCTGTGCAAGAGTATTCAGGCACGCAATAGCAACGGGGCGATGTTTAACAAACCCTTGTCGTGATATTGGCGATGCAATCAAAAAGCCGAAGAAAAATAACTTTGCAGCAATTACAGACCCTGTAAGGTTTGCCGAACTATTAAAGGCAATAGATGCCCGCGAAAGAATAAGAGCGGTAACACGATACGCCCTAAGACTTTTGCCTATGATGCCTGTAAGAAATTCAGAATTTCGCTTTGCCAAGTGGGGCGAAATCAAGTTTAATCTCAGAGAATGGCATTTTCACATTACAAAGACCGACATTGACCAGATAATACCGTTACCCGCTCAGGCTATAATGCTGCTTGAAGAATTGAAGCGGATAACGTATAACGGCGATGATTCTTTTTTATTCCCACATACAAGCAGGCCGGGGCGACCCATGAACCAAGCCGCCATTATCAGTAATATTCATTCAGCTGGTTTTGAAAAATCAGAGATGAGCGGGCACGGCTTCAGGGCTTCTTTTAAAACAATCATGCTTGAAATGGGCTACCCGTTAGAGTGGATTGAAAAGCAGTTAGGCCACATGCCAAAAGAGGCGCACGGCACAGCGTATAACAGAACAGAATATCGATGCCACAGGCATTTTATGATGCAGAAATGGGCTGATTTTTGCGAGGCAATCAAAAAAGCTGAGCCTGAGCAGATAGACAAATTGCAGATTGAATATCGCTTTGACGAAGAAGAATTTTATAGCTATCTGAAAAATAAAAAAGCTTAACCCCCGCTACGCCCGCTACATTGCTACGCATGGGCTAAAGTTGGCTTGTGGTGATGATTGCAGCCTTGAAAAAGCGGCGCAACGGCCTGCAACGTTTTCATGTTTCGTTGCTACAAATAGAAAACTTTTTAAAAATTGCTTGCAATCTGCTTGACAGAGAAAAATATTTTTATTTTTTTTGCAGCGTCATGCACGCTTTTCATGAAGGTTGTAGACGCTTGAAAAAAATGCTTGCAAATTTCTTTCAAATATGTATTGACACAATTCGACGAAAAATGATTAGATGTTTTTAAGTTCAATGAAATGTTTAAAATTTCAGTATTGATTGTCGGATAGGGCGGGCAATCATTACGGCAAAACAAAGGAGTTCCACAGTTAGCCGACAAAAACGAGGTTAAAAAACAAAAAAAGAGGTGTAAAGCGGTGGGGTAAATGGTGCCCATCACCGAGGCCGGAGGGTAGCCCCCTTCATTTTTAACTGAGTTTTTGGAGGTATTACCGTGAGAACTCTTGAAATTGCTATTAAGGGCGCTCAAAAGAGCAGCGAGCCCGTTACCATAAGTCACCCTTCCCAGCTTCTACGCTTGCCGCAGGTTTTACGGCTTGTGCCTGTCAGCCGCTCTACATGGTTGGCCGGGGTTAAGTCAGGCCGTTTTCCATCTGCAATTAAAAATAATCGTTGCGTGTTTTGGCGAGCCTCAGACGTTTTGGCCCTGCTTGAAAAAATGGGCGAGCAGGAGGCCTGAAGTTATGCAGACAAAAGAAAACCGCCCGGCACAGGCGGCAGAAATTGCTTACAACGTAGAGTATACCAGTTTTCAGCCAGAAAATCAAA
>JASURT010000043.1 GCA_030446435.1 Candidatus Ozemibacter sp. | reverse complement strand
CTTTTTGCGACAGTTCGGACATAGTCTGCGAACCAGACGTTGCGAAAAAATCAGGTTCAAAGAGCTCATTAAAAGATGGAAGTCGATGCCTATGTTTTCTAGTCGTTTCAGGGTTTCTACCGACGAGTTCGCGTGTACCGTCGACAAAACGAGATGGCCGGTTAAGCTGGCTTGAATACTGATCTGAGCTGTATCTGAGTCACGAATTTCACCAACCATTATAATGTCCGGGTCGAGTCTGAGAACGGTTCTAAGACCACGCGCAAAAGTCAGCGAGCGGTCAGGTTCATTTCGATTAATACGAACCTGAATTTGCTGAACCCCTTCTATTCGTCGTTCGACCGGATCTTCAATGGTAATGAACTTAAGTTTCGGATCAGCCATTTCTTCAAGCAAAGCGTAAAGGGTCGTAGATTTACCACTTCCTGTTGGCCCGGCCACAAGAATCATTCCATGTGGCGATCTGGTGCTGGCTCTGATTATTTCAAGCTCATCTTCAAGCATTCCCAGAGCTTCCAGGCTTAGCTTTTGTGCTTCGGCCCCTGATAAAAGTCTTAAGACAAGATTTTGACCATAAATGCCGGGCATACTTGCAATACGAAACTCGATGTCACGGTCGCCTGATCTTACTTTGAAGCTACCATCCTGGGGCATTACTTTTTCGGTAATATCAAGATCAGACATGATCAAAAGCCGTGAAATGAAAGTAGAAGCCACGCCTGCATCGAGTTCGAAGCGATCGATAAGAACCCCATCGATGCGAAAACGAACTCTTGCACCTTTGGCAGTGGTCTCGATATGAATGTCACTGGCAGACTGATTTACCGCAAGTAAAAGGGTTTTGTTCACCAGATCGACGATCGAAGACGACTCGGCGTCAGCCGATATGTCATGGCGGCTGTCAGAAGCATCGGTAGCTGAGGTTCTAAGAGAATCTGCAAGAGTACTTATGCCTGAAAACAACTCCTGGTTCGATTGCAGGTTGTTACTTTCGACGACCGGGCTTGAAAAAACCGATGGAGGTGCAACAATGAAGGTCGGTTCGTAACCAAGGGCGGAAAACAGAGGTTGGAACCTTCTGATCTTTTCAGGTTCGCAGGTGTACAGTGTTATCTGTCGATCGCCGACAAATTTTATCAACAATCTTTCTCTTGAACAAATTCTTGTCAGACGCTCGCTCACATCATCTTCTTCAAGGATTTCGGGTGCGGGTGAAAATTCGAGAGAATAGGCTTTTGCCAGTGCACCATATACATCAATTTCAGAGGCGATTTCGTTTTCGACCAGAAATTTTTCCAGAGGGATTTTTTCGGTCTGCGCAAGCTTTTGGTATTTTTGCAGTGATTCGCGGTCGGCAATGCCATTTTCTTCAAAAATAAGTTCAACAGGTTTCTTTAACGCAAGATTCGCAATAAGTTTTGCCATAGTAACTTGTTTTCCGGCTTTTTCATGAGATTTTGTCGGGGTGACGGCCTAATTATATTTGTTTATCGACAAAAATTGAAGAATAATTACTTCAAAATCTAATGCATTCTGCCGAGTACAGATGTGTGAAAAGTATAATAAACTCAAAAAATCATCATGGCATTAGACTGGCCGGGCTTGTTTTGATCATGACGCTGGCCACCTTTGCTTTTGTACGAAACGCCAAAACGGTATTTGGTAATTCTACTAATACAAGCCGGTTTAAAAGACTTGATTTTCAGGCTCCCGGTTACTCTGGAAGCAACCAGAACGAGCTTGGCAGATATTTTCTTTCTTTCGACCGGGATGTTACCGCAAGTATGGTAAAAGATGCGGCAATTCCGCTGTTTTATGTCGACATTCTTGGCGCGCAGATCGATGCAAACCCCTTTCTGATGAATTTTCCTCATGGTCCTGCAAAAATGGTGCGTCTAAATCAGATTTCCGAAACGCCCAAAGTTGTTCGGGCCACTTTTTTTCTGAGAAAATCTCTTGTGCCTAGAGTCGTTCAGCGCAAGAAAGCTATAGAAATCAGTTTCAGTGAAGACAAGGCTGACAATTCTGATAAAAGAAGTTCCTTTTCATTGATACCGCCGGCAATTAAAAAAGCCCCCGAAAATAAAGCGAAGGAAATGCCTGGTAGCTCTGACTTCGCCAAAAAGAATGAAAATGAACCAATGCGCATCAATGTTACAAGTGCCGACCCGGTCGCGTTGTTTACTGAACTGGCAAGAAAATCAGGCCAGATGGTGCATTTCCGCGATCCTGTGCTTAAAAAGGTAGAAGTTGATATTCAAGCTGTAGACTCTCGTGATGCAATTAAAAAAATCTCTGACAAAATGGGGTTATCTCTATCAGAAGAAGATGGAGACTATTGGATATCGAATTCGAAAAATCCCATTCTTAAAATTCCAGAATCTTTTCGGGTTGAAGGAGTCGACCTTAGCGGCATGGCTCTTGGAGATGTTTTAAGAGCTCTTGGTCAGATTGCAGAAATAAACATTGTTTTGGATTCATCTATGCAAACTGTTCAAGAAAAGCCGGTGCAGATGTATCTAAGAAAAATGACGGTTCGACGAGCATTTGAAACTCTTTTGAAACTCAATAAGCTTGCTCTTGATGAAATAGACGAAAAAACCCTTCTGGTGCTTACCAGATCACGTGCAATTGAGCTTGAAGGCAAAGTTGTCAGGGTAATCACACCTAAAATTCCGATAGAAACAATTAAAGCTCTGACTGAAAAATCTGTGTCTTCTGATTTAAAAGACAGATACAGCATAAATGAAGATCTTGGCAATCTTGTTCTGGTTGGCGATAAAGACAGCGTAGATTCTGTCGAAACTTTAATTTCAAGCATAGAGAGAAAAATTCTGAATGCGGGTGAAGGCGCCAGTAGAGGATACTTTCAACCTTTAAACACCAAACCTGAAGATTTGATAAGTCTGACCAAAGAATCATTGAGCGAAAATGAAAACGTAAAAATAACCCATGACAAGAGAACTGACACCCTTCTTCTGACAGGCTCGGCCGAGTCAGTTAAAAGAGCCGAAGAGCTAATGAAGAAAATCGATAAGCCACGCACTCAGCAGGCTTTGATTCATATTCGCCTTATCGAAATTCACAGAACCGATCTTGAAGAAATCGGCATTAAACTACCGTCTACATTAGCTTCAACAGACAATATCGGGCATATCAAACCAACCAACTACATTATTCCTGCCGAATTTGTCGCTTATCTTGAAAATTCAAAAGTAAAAACCCTGGCGAATCCTACTCTAAGATGTATGGATAAGGAAGAGTCAACGATCGATATTTCTGAACAGATTCCGGTGAAAAATACGGTGACAGAATATCTACCGGTCGCATCGGCTTCGCTTGCGGCAAGAACCTCAGATAACTGGACCACTTCGGAAATTGGTATAAAAATGAATGTTACTCCCTTCATTCATCAAAATAACGAGATTTCGATGGAAGTAGATATTGATCAAACCGAGCTTGTATCACTCGTTGAAGGGCATCCATGGACAGCAAGACGCCAGATCAAAACAAAAGTAAGAGTGAAAGACAAAGAAACAGTAGTAATAGGCGGATTGATCAGAAGCAAAAAAGATAAATCCAGAAAACCTGTTCCTCTGGTAAGTAAAATTCCGATTTTGCGCAAGCTTTTTCGTCACGTGGAGCACCGAAACAATAATGAAGAAAAGACAGAAATGGTTGTGTTGATAACTCCGACCGTTGTTGGAACTGGAAAAGATGATAAACATAACATTTCTATGACCAAAAGATTGCCGGCACCATCATTTAAAGATTTTGGGGATTAAGATGAAACTCAGGTTCAGCGGACGCCAGTTTTTAACCCTTTTCGCCGTATTCATTGCGGCGTTATTGCTGGGTTATCTTGGCGAAAGTCAGTCTGTTCAAACTTCAGATCTGGTAACAAGAAATGAAGTAATGAGCAAGATGGCACGCATTATCAAGAATCTTGCCCCCGTTTTGAGGCCACAAAAAAGCAATAATCAGAAATTTGCGATGTCAAACGAATTGCCTGAAGAGGTTGAATTGATTGCGCAATTAGGTCTGGTAAAAAACTTTCCCGACGGTTCATGGCGATTGCAGAATAATCTCACCAGAGGCGAAGCTTTAAGCTATTTTGGGAAACTGGTTGAATACTTGAAATCACAACTTTCCTATCAGCAACTCACGCTGGAAGGAACAATCATGTTTGAAGACATACCTGCTGGTCATTGGCTTGAGAAAGATTTAAAATCTCTATCAGGCATAGGTGCCTTGAGCGAATTTAGAACCATCAAGCTTTTTCCTGATGATTTGATGCGCATGAATGAAATCAGGGCGCTTTCAGCAACAATCATCGAGTATTTTTCTTCAAACATGCTTATTTTAACGAAAGAAGAAGACAGCATTCGCGTTCTGCCAAAAGGAGCGCTAAAAAATCTTACACTTAATGACTGGGAAGTTTCATTCGATGACAACGAATGGTACAAAGTTCCTCAAAACGGTATTATCCCGGTTATTAAAAGCGCCAATGCCGTCGCTTTGTTTTTCAGGCATCGCCAGTTTCTTAAGGTTGGCCCCGTAGAAATGCCTTCTGTTGGGGCGGCAACCGCTTTTGTTAAACTTAGAAGAGACTATGTAAGCTTTGTTAAAGACAAACTGGAAAATTTCAAAGACGAACCAGAGATGGTGCAATCAGACATAGAAAGAGTTAAAAGCCGTCTTGCGGAAATCAAGAGAAAAAGGTGGCCTGAAAAATACCCGGCCCCAGAAGTAACTGAAAATACTGAAGCTATTGCGCAAAAGGCTGCAGAACCTGTTCCTGAAATAACCCTTGAACCCGTCGCAAAACCCGCGAATGCTGTAACTTTTAAAAGCCGATTGAAAAATCGTAGTAATGAAAGAAAAGATCTTCCTTATAATAATCGAGCCGTTAAGCCTGCTGTGACGAGAAAAGTCGACAGCGGTCTTTTTACCATCAAGGGTAAAATTATCGATGCATTGAACAAAATTCCGGTTCCCGGGGCAATGCTTGTTGTAAATGGCATTGACCAAAAGCTCGATGAAGCCGGTAATTTCTCTATCAGCGCCAGAAGGCATGAAATTATCGAAATCACGGCTTATTGCGAAGGCTATGATGTTCTGCAAATGAAACACAGAGTCGGATACCGTTCTGACAACCTGCTGCTGAGACTTAAACCTCAACTGACATCTTTTTCTGGTCGGGTAATTACTTACGAAAGCATGCAGCCGGTCGAAAGAGCACTGATAAGAGTGGGTGACAAGGCTACTAGAACGAATTCAGACGGTACCTTCAACATCCGGGGGATCAGACCTGGCTATCATCAGGTAAGTTGCTTTGCCCGAAATTTTCTTGAGGCTCACGAAATTGTTTTTGTTGATGAAAAGCAGAACGACAGCTTTACTTTTGAAATACGTCGTGAGTTTACTTTTGATAATGTCTCAGATACTGCAAACGAGGTATCTTACTAGACAGATAGCTGGGCTGAAGTTAACGGAACGTATTAATAAAAAAATACCATTTCGAATTCAGGTTTCAGCCGTTACTATTCCAGCTCGTGAATTAAAGAAGAAAGTGCAGAATAAGCCTCGAGTCGACTTGGAAAATATGGTTCACTTGACCAGGCAAAAGTTTCACGAGGGGCAAGACCAAATTTTTCCCTGATGCTGCTGAAAATTTTGTTCAGTTCATAATTGTTTATATACCCGCTTCTGCTTGCTTCTATGCCGGCGAGAAAAACACTGTCGAGCGATAGAAGTTCTGCCAGGCTTTTGCTGGTGTTGTACCAGTCCTGCCAGGCAACCTTTTTATAAGGTGCAAAGGCAAGATTTTCTTTTGTGCAATTGATACCGATATCAAGTAAAGATTTCAATGCCTGGTAAGCCGGATGATCGATTGGAATATCTGAAAAAACGTAACGTTCAGGTTTCTCATTTTTATTTGTAATAATGCGATCTGGTCTTGGAAAAAATGGGTTTGGGAAAAGTGAAACCCTTGAATCTCTAAGTCTGAACCTTATTGCCGATTCAAGTTCGATAAGGTGGTTCACATTTATGTTTGCTGATATTTCAGGCCTGGCTTTGAGAATTTTTCCGATCAATACATCCAGCTCAGAGTTAGTCAGACGAAAGGTTTTCGAAATATAGGCTCTTATTTGCCCCCATTTAACCTTCGCATAATTGTCTTGAGTCGCTGAAAGCTCGGATAATCCAAGAAACGAAGTGCCTAAAATTCCGACTATTGCTAGAGAGATGACTGCTTTTCTGCCGGTTGATGAGAAAATCTGTTCGATTTTCTTCAGATAGCTTTTTAACTGATAAGCATATCGTGAAAAGGCACCTTTAGGCGGAACACCGCAGCCGCCACAAAATTTGGCGAAGCTTTTATTGGCCTTTCCACATTCAAAACAAACCCAGACCGGCGTTTCGACCGGGGCGCAAGCCTTTTTTTCCGGAATATTATGGCTCATAATACCCTTTATCGGCAAAGTTGCGCCAAAAACAAAGATTTATGTACATAAAAACTGATTGTCGATACAGTTGATTTCTTGAGTCCGGATGATTATTCTTAATTCATGAATCAAAAAATTTCTGATAACCGCAAAGGTTTCAGCTTGATCGAACTGATAACCGTGCTTGCTATTCTGCTGACTCTTTCATTTTTCGCTCTGCCTTCAATGGAGCTTTCTTTTGTGAGAAGTCGCGAAAAGCTGATTCATGAAAGATTGTCAGATATTCGCAGCGCAATAGATCGCTATACTTTTTCACGAAATGATACCGGAACCTCGGTTTTTCCGCCAAGTGTCGCAAGTTTAACCGAGACGATTCCTGCTTCTCTTTTGAAAACCGGGCACAACGCAGGGCCCTTTCTTGACAACGAATCTTTAGGCAACCCCTTTACCGAAAACGGAAATGGCTTCCTCTGGGACATCAGAGACAAGGATGGCGTCTGGCACACTGACATACAGAACCCAAAGGCACAGATTTACGTTTATGACGTTCGTTATCCCCTCAATGGTCCTGCGGGCTGGAATAAAGCAATGGATGGAACTTATTATGCGCAATGGTAAAATTGGTTTTACACTTCTCGAACTGCTTCTGGTTATTGGTATTATTGCTGCTCTGGTCGGACTTGCGGTTCCATACTACCAGGACTATGTTGGACAGAGCAAAAACGCCGTAATGCGGTCTAACCTTCACACCCTGAAAAAAGCGCTTATGGAATACAAGGCCGATCGCGGCACTTATCCGATTACGGCCGAAGTCGCCTCTGAGCTGGTGCCAAAATATCTGATGGAATTTCCGGTCGACCCCGAAGACAGTGCGCCGGCAAGCTGGAATTATAAATTTCCCGGCACTTCTGATCCGGAAATGTATGAACTTGATTCAAAATACAACTTTTAGTCAAAGTCCTGGCAGGTTTTCGAGATCGGTATAGATTACCGATTCAATCTTTCTTTTTAAGAGATTTTCAGCCAACAGCTCATCAGCCAGGCCCTGGTTTTCATAAAGCGTTTCTTCGTGTCCGTCAAGTGGGTAAGCTGTGATTGTCAAAATCCGGCTTAATGAAGGGGTTTGCCAGAATTTTA
The DNA here is from genome assembly GCA_030446435.1 of Candidatus Ozemibacter sp. Taxonomy (GTDB): domain Bacteria; phylum Muiribacteriota; class Ozemobacteria; order Ozemobacterales; family Ozemobacteraceae; genus DYKG01. The sequence continues at coordinate 11,649 of JASURT010000043.1, read as the reverse complement.
CCGTTAACCAGCTTCGACCCCTGAATTCGAGAAAATTTCCCTTATTGTCTGCGGATTTCCTTAACATTCTGATCCGGCCTTCCTGCAGAATTACAAGCTGCCGACAATTGAAATCCGAGTTACGATCTTTGAAAAAAGCGATTTTGAGATTATAGTTGTCTGACTTGATAAGCACAGTTTTGTTTTGCGCACCGGTGTAGTAGTAAGGCGTAATATCTATGCCGGTGCTTGCCGGCAACCAGGCCAGACCCGTTAACCAGGACTTAACCAGGGTTCGCAGATATAAACCCAGGTATTGAATACTTCCAAATTTTGCCAGCCAGATAATCTGCTTTACCTGCGCCGGAGTATAGGCTTTAGTTGCAATATCGATCTCAGAAAATGGAAAAATGGGCGATTCAATTTCAAAAGCGAGAGTGCCGGCACTTTGCCAGTCATGATCGGCGAGATCGCATGCAAAAAGACCGTCTGCAAAAATAAACAGAAAGAAAATTAAGACCAACAGATTCAGATTCTGGTTTTTCATGATTTTTTATATAAGTTCGCGCGTATTGCTAATTATAACAAATAAGTTTAAAATAATTTAAACAAATTGGAGAAGTTTTGCATGGAAATTCTTGATCTGGTAAAAGTATTAAAAAGCAACGAGCTTTTGCTCGCTGAATTGTATCATGAATGTCAAAGGCTTTTTCCAGATCACAAAGCTGATTTTGAAGAACTTCAATCAGAAGAAGAGGGGCATGCCTTTCTGGTAGACCAGATTTACCAGGATATTAAGGAAAACCCTGATGAATGGAAGCCGGGCAAATTAAGTCTGGTAAGTGCCCAAAACGTCAATTCTCGAATTAGAGAGACATTGAAAGAGATAAGAGAGGGCAAAGCTTCTTCGCGTTATGCAATAACTTTTGCCATGAGCATGGAACTAAGTATGAGTGAAAAAAATTTCGCCCAGATTCTGGTTACCGAGAACCCTGCATTCAAAATGATTTTTAAATCTCTTGATGAAGGATTCGTTCATCATTATTCAGTACTTCAAAAAATTGAGAAACAGATTTTCAAGCCCGGCAAAATGGGATTTGATGATCTAAATCGGATCTAAGCATTAAATTTGTCTGTTAGAAAGGAAACGTGCATGAAAAAGTTTCGGGTTTTGGCAAAGGCTGCTTTTATTGTTTCATTCGTTGGTTTTTTCGCCAACGCTGTTATGGCTACTGAATTAAAGGGGTCGGTGTCAGTTATAAGAGACAATGCCCGTCAGATTTCCGGAGCGATCTTGCATGTTGGAAACCAGGAATATAGCATTGTAATGGATGAAAACGGCCGGTCGCTTGCACAAATGTATGAGCATAAAGACCTTAAGGTTGATTGCACCGTAGAAGGAAAAAACATAAAAGTTGATACATGGGAAGAAATCAAGGCCCCTTCATCACCAGAGCCTCAATACAATGAACCTGAACCGACGGAAGAACCTTCTGAAGAGCCGGCAGAAGAGCCTGAAAATGATGAAGAGCCTTCTGATGAAAATTCTGATGATGAGCCGTCCGATGAAAAACCATCTGACGAGGGTTCAGACGAAGAACCTGAAGAAAATTCTGACGCTGGTGATGAAGAGCAGACAGAAGATTCATACGAAGATTAGTTTTCAAGAACTTTTAAGCACAGATAAAGACTGTCTCAGTCGACACCGACACCTTGTCGGTTTTCGAAAGGGGCAGTCTTTTTACAATGTGCATTCGCAACTTTTGAAGCTCTGAAAAACTGGTCGTCAAGGCTTCTTTCAAACGGCAAAATATAGTGTTTGTGGGCATAAGGGCGCATCTGTCTGACGATGTTAAAACCGGCCCCGGAAAATACTTTTGCTGCCCCTGCAAACATGCCATGCGCCGGAAAAACGTCGAGATGCAAAACTTCTTTGGGAATGAAAGCAGGTTTTTTGCCAGGCGAAACAACAATAAACGCGGGTTTTGTATCTTGAATTGACGCGGTTTCACGTGCGAAATTCCACAAAGCTTCCAGTTCTTCACCGGCTTCAGAATGAACTATCATCCAGTAGTCAGCTGGTAGATCCGATATTTGCGGAGCTTCATCGTCTACAAGGCTAATTTCACTGACGTTTGCACCGGTTAGATTGCTAATAAAGGCCTGGTGATCAGGGCATAATTCTTCAAGCAAAAGCACTCTTGAAAATTTGGGAGGTTTGCCCTGAAGTCGTTTTTGATATTCATTCCATTTAAGATGTCGCGCCAGATAAACGCATTCGATTTCTTCAAGTATCTTTAAATCGCATAACTCGCCCAGGATTCCTGCAGGAAAAGCATCGATGATGAATTGCTTAGGACGCATTGAAACGATTACCGAAGTCAGCCAGCGCCTGAAAAGATCTCGACTTTGAATGTCCTGTTCTCGCGGCATATGAACCTTAACGTTCTCAAGGTCGATTTTTCTTTCTTTTACAGAATTGCATACGGTTATCAAATCGGGCTGAACGGCAAAAGTATGACAGAAGGCAAGGTAACGGGTAATGTGCCCAAGCCCGCCGCCAAGACAATAGTAAAGCAGCATCAGTTACCTCTTTTCAGCAACTCTGCAATGATAATGAAGCGTAACTTCACCGGTATTTCTTCGAAAAGTATCGGGCCTGGGGCAGGGGTGCTTTTAAGTTCCTTAGCTATAAGAATTTCATTTTCTTCAGCGTCTTTAACTTTAAGCTTACCGTTGTCGGGGTAAAATTTTACGTTCCCGATTTCGTTTTCACTTTTATCTCTGATTTCAAATTTGTTGTCGTTTTTCTTTTTGATAACGAAGGAATCTGTCATTTCTTCGTTATTTGCTATCTTTATCTTGTCGTCTTTGATTTTTACTTTGAAAAGCAAACTCTCGCTCTCGTCCACAAGTTTAAAACCATCATCCTTGTATTTGATTTCTGCGACAAGTTTCTTTTCGCCTTCAGCTGTATCTTCACGGTATTTTACCCGACCCTTGTCGTTGGCCCGGCTTTTAATTACGGCTTTTGTTTCTGCGAAGTCGATTTCAAGTTTTTCGTGATCCTGATATTTCTTGATAACCAGTGCTTCTGTGCCCTGAGAAGTTTTGAATTTAATCTTTGCATGGTATTCAGCAGCGGGGGTGCTTTTTACATCAGCCTTCTGGCTTGTGGCAACTTCATTCTTCTGCCCATCTTGTGAATCCGGCTTTTTCTCACTTCCGCAACCCGTAAATAAAACGATTAAACTAATCAGACCGATTAATAGAAATTTGGCTCCGGTTTGTCGCATTGGTGCCTCCTCATGTTTTCATAAATCCTATCTGACTGCTTCCATGGGCTTTACCAAGAAGCCTGATATATTCTTCCGTTTCTTTCTCGCTGTTGAAATCGCTTTCGATGCGAGATTTAAGCAGTTTGCCAACCTCATTTCGTTTTTCAGAATCAAGATTGGCTATGTTCCACAAAGCTGCCCTGCAGCCATGTTTGTCGCCGGGGTGAAAAGAAAAATTCGAAAAATCTTTTCCCAATACATCTGGAATTCCACCGGCCCGAGCTGCAATAACGGGTATACCCAAAGCGCCAGCTTCGAGAAGAACATTGGGCATGCCATCATAAAAAGAGGGCAGGGCGATAAAATCACATGCCGGATACCAGCTTAGAAGTTCCCAGCGGTCAAGAAACTCAAGTCTGGTATAACTCAGGCGGTCTTTTTTTTCTTCAAGCCAGGCTGCCATTTCCTCGGCGATGTCTCCAATAAGAAGAAAGTGGAATTTTTCTTCGAGGTTGGCAGAAAGAACATTGCCAAGAAAAAAAGTGCCACCCTTCTTAGCTTTCAACTGACCAATAAGGCCGACAACCTTCCTTTGTTGTTCAACATTTTCTTTTCGCCAGCTTTGTGCGGTTTCCATGTCGGTGGGGTCGGCATGCCAGTCCTTGCAATCAATGCCGTTGAAAATAGTGAAAATTTTATCTTCATCGATAAAATGAGCCAGCTTTTGTCTTTGATCGCTGCTTAAAACCGAAACCACCGATGACGCATCGAGGGCATCGAATAAAATCTGACGCCGGGACGGCGAAAAAATGCCAAGATCAAAATCATTACCCCGCAAAAGTGTTATGGCACAGGCTTCTAGCCAGCATTTAAAAATGGGCAAGGCCAGAATTGGCAAATAACCACCAAAAGCGACAATATGGGTATATCTGGTTTTGTATTCTGATGAAGAAATAAGGTTATAAAAGCAATTCAGACTGTGCCCGGGGCCTTCGATTGCCGGAATATTGAAAAGTCTGCCATTCTGTTGTTGAATTACCTTGCTCGAGGTAGTCTGAGAAAAATGGGCAATATCTATTTCAATGCCGGATTTGCGCAGATTGTCGACGATTCGGTCACAGGCCTGGGCCATTCCGCCACGCCGGGGAGGGTAATTTTCAGTTAACCACAATAATCTCATGTTCATCAGCTATCGAAAACGTTGGCTTCAGCCTGATAATCCAGACTGTCATCAGCTCCAACTTCGTCAATTTCCTTGTCATCGAATGACCTGACATCGAGTTCTGAATAATAGCTGTCATTTAGGTCGTCACCGTCATACCAGGGTGAATAATTATTGTTACGATAGTAATGATACCTGTATCCGTAAGACCAGCTTGAATCGTAGTAATAATCGTCATAATCATCGTCTTTTTTTCGGGCTTTTTCGTCTTTTTGGGTCTGCATCTGTTTGCCCAGGCAGTCAAGGCAACCGGGCTGGTTTTTACCCGGAATGATTCGCATGTGCTCATTACAGAATTCTCTGCCACAGACTGTGCAGGTTGTCGTTGCCTGATTTTCACATTCACGCAAAAAAAAGAAACCTTTTTTCATCTGACATTTAGCCATTTTTTACCCCTTAACTGTGGCCGGTCGGGCACTCATGAGAATTTTGCCAATTAAAGCAAGCATTGAAATCGGCTCGACTACAGAATCGACGCTGTTTGATATCAAAACCCTGGTCAAAGAAATTACATTACGTTTTTCGCCCTGTTTATGCTTTAAGCGATCTCCTGCCGCAGTTAAACGTTCGTTTTCATTGAAACTGTAATTTTTGTTTTTCAGTGCCAGGCCGACTTTTATGCGATGCTTTATTTTGTATTTGGTTTTACTTTTAATTTTTCCACGCGGATTTTTTTTACTTCTTTCGAGCTTGCGTGGCAAATCAGTGACAGAGAAAAACAACTTGCTGCCGTCATGAAGTATGGCTGAGCCATCGAGCCAGTTGTCACGGTAAAAGGTGATTGTTTCTTTCGGGTAACTGAACCAGCCCGGGTCATGCTTTTCCTGTTTCAACTGCTTTGCTGGTATGCATTTTCCTCTAAAATCGAGTTTCAGCCTGATCTTTTCATCTTTATTCATATCTTGGCTGATAGAATTGATGATAGGCACGACAAACTCCCGAAGATTGTTGTGAATATCTATCTTTCTAAAAAAGAAATATAGAAAAAGTAGGGTGAAAAAGATGGCGACAATGAAAAAATGAATTGTCGCTGGGCGCAAAGAAAAAATAGAAGGTTCGCCCCCTGTAAAAATCATCATAACAAACCAGCCCAAAATGACAAGAAACATGAAAAGACCGCACCGACTACGCGCTGAATCACATTCTTTATCGAACCCGGCGAGGGGCTTTAAAAACGTTAACAGTTCTTCGGGTCTGGCCAAAAAGATTCTTTGACCGGTCCTGATAAATTCTTTCTGTTTTGAATCAAGGGCAAAATACTTCTTCAAAGCCGAAACGATTACCATTCTGCCGACCTCTCTTTTTTTAATCTTTCAAAATTATAGCACGGGCAAAAAACCTAACCAAGTTTTGCATAGACCTTTTCAAGTCGACTGCGGGAAAATGCCCATGAAAGTTGGTCAGAAACCTTGGCCTGGGCGTTTTTCGCCATGGCTTCTGCCTGGCTGGAATGAAGCAGAAGCAGGCGAATTGCCCGCGCCAGTTCTGAAGGCCGGTCAGGTCGAACCAGCCAGCCTTCTTTTTTATGTTCGATCAGTTCTCTTACCACCGGCAGGTCAGATGCCACCACCGGAACCGAGTAAGCCATAGATTCTACTATTTTCAACGGGCAGCAACCCTGGACAAGATTTCTTGTGCATTCAACAAGAGGAGCAAGAGAAATTTTTGCGTGTGCCAGCCAGGGCAAAAATTCGTTCTGTTTCATTTTATAATTCCAGACGAGCTGTGATGAAATTTCCATTCGCTCTGCAAGCTTTGCAAGATACTTTAACCTGGGCTTTGAACCCGAGACGCATAGCACCAGTTTCAGATCATCGATGTCGCGAAGAAATTTCATTGCTTTAAACAACACTTCTATTCCCTGCCAGGATTGAACCGCGCCAAAGTAGATCAGATAGTTTTCAGGGGCCTGCAGAGGCTTTGGCGGCAAGGATTCAGGAATTTCTGCCCCATTATGAATGACTTCGATATTTTTTCTGACCCTGAACTCGTTGATTAAAAAATTTTTAATAGTCTGAGAAGGGCAGATAATAGAATCTGCTTCAAGCAGGCACCTTTCTTCAAGCTTTCTTATCTTGCCCAAAGTATCAGAGCCGACACCAGAGTAACGCGCCGGTAATTCAACCGAAGGAAAGGCGTTTACTTCGAATACGGTTTTGAAATTTCTGTCTTTTGTATCCATCACTGCGCTACCGCCCCAGGGGTCGCGAAAATGCACGATACGAAGCGAATTTTTGATCGGCTCTATCTGCTCTCTGACAAAATCGTAAAATTGCATCGTTCGCAAAAGAAAATTGTTCTCTTCGGATACCAGGCGTTTTATTTGAATGCTGTCTTCAACTTGCCATGCCGGCAGTTCGTCGTTTCCCAATGCCAGCAAAAGACCGTCAGGGTGATAGTTAAACAAGGTCGCGGCAAATTCTCTTATATGCACGGCAGCCCCTTTAGGAGCAGGAAAGGTATCAAAAGCTATATACAGAGAGCGAAACTGTTCGTCATTCATAACATTTTGCTGCATCGAATCGATTTGTTCGTAGATCCTTTCAATTATCTTCAAAAATACTCCTCGAATATTTTTTACCTGAAATCTCTTACTTTATGGTCGCAATATAACATGAAGACTGCGAAATTAAAATTTGCTGAGAATTTTCAGGTTTTAAGGTAAATTATTAACTCAAAACATGGCTATAAAAGAAATGAAAAAATTCAAGAAGAAAAAGAAGACTGTTGATCTTGTTCAGAATGCTCTTCCCGGGTTTGTCGATCAACTTTTGCCACCAGATCTGACAAAAATTCAAAACTTCCCCTTTCCCTGTTGCGAAAATTCCAGGGTAGACGAAATTCTCGAACCTCTTTTACCGGCATTTCAGAAATTGCTTGTCGAAACCGCAACCAGAAAATACCTTGAAGCAGAAACAATTCTCGGAATTCAGACGGCCCAGGGCTTTAAAATAAAGAACTTTCCCATCAGACAATGTTCTGAATTGTTTCTGGTTTTTACTTTTTTGCGCGACTGGTTTAAATTCTCATATCGCGAAGACCTTCATCCGTTGTTTCCTTTCGTTCTTGAAGAAATGGGTTATGATACGGATGAGAACAGGATTATTGATCTTTGGAACAGTTTCTATCGTGAAAAATTGAAGTTTGTTTTCAAAGAGCACCCCGAAATTGTTTCAGAGCTGATGAAACTGGCTTACCCAACCGAGGAAAGAACTAATAACGGCTTATGTCGACTTCGGCAAATTCTTGAAGGTTTACTTGAAAGACTTTTAAAGAATGCCTGATTCAATTCAGCAAATTCTCGGTAGTTTGCGACAGGCCATTTTTCATTGAACGGAGATTTTAAATGTTTTTGTATTTTTTAACCGGACTGGGATTAGTGCTGATTTTTCTCGTTTTTTACCCTGACATGAAAAGAACAGCGCATCGGCGAGAAATTGAAAAAAAGGAATTCCCGCAAAACCATATTGAGATATTGAAAAATAACTTACCGTTTTATGAAAAATTGCTGCCAGAGCAGAAGGAAAGACTGCACAAAAAGATAATGGTCTTTCTCGATGAAGTGCGCTTTGAAGGTTGCGGCGGGCTGGAGCTGAATGACGAAATTAAATTAACGATTTCCGGTCAGGCTTCAATGCTTTTGTTGAACAGTCCAAAATCATATTACAACATTATTACCAGCGTTCTCGTATATCCAACTGCTTATCTGGCAAAGACGCAAAACCCTGACGGTACAGTTGCCGAAGAATCGGTAAGGCTGGGTGAATCCTGGACAACCGGAACTGTAGTGCTTGCCTGGGACAATGTCAAACATGGAATCAGCAACACTGAAGACGGCCATGATGTAGTTCTTCACGAATTTGCCCATCAACTTGACCAGGAAGACGGCAGCGGCAACGGGGCACCGATCTTGCCGGGTAAATCTGCATATTCGTCATGGGCCAGGGTGCTTGGAAAAGAATACAAAGAGTTGAAGGAAAGAAAAAAGAAGTTTAAAAAATCAACTCTTGATAAATATGGTGCCACAAATCCAGCAGAATTTTTTGCCGTTGCTACCGAAACTTTTTTCGAAAAGCCCGAACAATTGCAAAAAAAGCACCCGGAACTTTTTGAAGAACTTAAGAAATACTATCAGATAGATCCTCTAAGGCTTGTAGATTAGCGAACTTCACCATCTCAAACCGTAAATTTCAACCGACCTGAAAGCTTTGTGAAATTTTTCTCACCGATTAATTCAGGGTTTCGCTTTCTAATTTTAAAACAAACCTTTGTTTAACCAAGGGAATTCCTCTCTGGTAGCTCACTTTGAAAGCCCGCCAAAATCGCCGCAGTCAAATTGAAATTGCTTTTGAATTTAATTATAATCAGCAGGCTGCAACTAAAAATATATCAGCATTGGAGAGACCTTATGGAACAAATTGTTGAACAAATAGCCAAAATGCAATTTCTGAACCAGTTCTGGATGACATTGTTACTGATTATTCCCATGGTTCTCATTTCCCGTTCGGTAGTAGCCGGAACCAGATATTCACCGATTCTGATCATAGTTCTTTTCGGACTCGGAATGGGTTATGCTCTTGTAAAAAGCGATATTGCGACACCCGGGCTTCCTGAGTTCCCTCTGCTTGCGCTTATCAGTAAGGTTACAATCGTTGCCCTTGTGGTATCGTTTTTTGTCGGCGGGCAGGAAATCAAAAAGATTTTCAAAGGCGATCATCTTGAATTGGATGACATCGTAATCATGTCCGGAGAGGAAACGATACTCGGCACCAAACGAACGCAATTTTACTTTCTGATTCGGTCGTTTTTCGTTCTTCTTGCTGCTGAAGGCATTCTTCGCCTTGTGCTTGGCGTAAACGAAGGAGATAAAATCGCGCACTTTTACCCATTGATTGCATATGTTGGGGTTTGCGGCTCGATTATTCTTATCGATAACAAAGCGACGATTAAAGACAAGGCTGCATATATCAGAAAAGGCCTTTATGAATTGATAGCAATTGTTGGCATATTGTTTTTGACCCATCATATTGCCGTTAGCATCAAAGCAACCATTGCATTGCCCCAGATTTTCTTCGCCATGATCGTTTCTGCCGCACTTGGAATGCTTTTTTCTAACTGGATCATGGGACCTACCGGGCGTTCTCTTTTATTTGCCGGTATTCCGGTCGTGCTCGCTGCAAACTTCATGATCGGCGGTTCCCGAATTGCCGAAGCTTTTAAGCTTGAAGGTATGACCTCAGTAATGGCTTATGGCTTTTTTGGTCAGATTTTCTGGATGTTTGGCGGCCTGGCCCTGTTGATGTTTATCGGTAAAGCCAATCATGTAAGAAATCTCGCGCCAGGTATGGCAGGATCGTTGTCTCATGCCGGTCTGACCGGAGCCTGCACTGCCGGAGATCTTGGCAGTGAAGCTGCGGCAAGGGCGCCTATCATGATCAATGTTCCATTCTTCGGTCATATTTTTGTTTTCACCATTCTGGCCATGAGTGTGCAGAGGGGACAGCTAATCGTTCCTGCGGCTTTTATAATTACGGTAATCGGCATAGCTCTCACCGCCTGGTCTCTGAAAACCTTGAAAAATGCTGAAGGCAAAGAGTCTGAAGAAGTTAAGGGCTTGATGCAGTTTTCGTTTGGATGGCAATTAACCGCAGTTTTCGGAGGGTTTTACCTTCTTTACCTTAGCGGTATGGATATATCAAGCGCTGCGATGGCTAAATCATCTGCCATTTCGCATTTTGGTCTTTTTGCAGCTACTCAGGGCGGAATGTTCGGCACCACAGCCTCCACGCTGATTCCATTTATTTTTGCCATGCCGTTTTTGGTTCACCCGCTGGTGTTCGGCATCTTTGGTAACGCCATGGAGAAAGACGGTTACATGTCGAAAACTGCCGTTTTATCACTATCGGTAATCGGTACCGTCGGAATCATTTATGCCCTGACCATGGCTTAAATGATGAATTTGCCGTGCCAATTCAAAGAATGACTTGAATTGGCGCGGCAAAGTTTTTAATATAAAGCCATGTTTAATTTCAAAGCGGTCAAAATTGAAGTCTACGTGCCACCTGAAGCCTTGGTGTCGGTTAAAAACAGCATGCACGCCGCCGGGGCAGGGCGCCTTGGCGACTACGACCGTGCTGCAGCAGAAATTAAAGTTAAAGGCTATTGGCGACCGCTCGAAGGCGCAAACCCTTTTATCGGCCAAAAAGATGAATTGTGCAGCGCCGATGAAATTAAAATTGAAGCCTATTGTTCAAGAGAATTCGTATCTGAGGTTTTGCGGGCTATCAGATCGGTGCATCCATATGAAGAGCCGGTCATTAACGTAATTCCATTACTGAACCATCTTTTTGAATAAAGTCAGGAGCTAACGAGTTGGCCAGAAGAAGCAGAAATAAATTCAAGGAGTCAGAACTCGGCGAAGTTGGTGACTTTTTTTCATCAACCTTTGGCTTTGCCTGGGATGCAATAAAGGTGATTTTTAAGTTAACCCCTGACGAAGACCAGGGTTTTTCTGAATTTATTTTTGAAAAACTTGGAGCAGTGGCACTTTTGCTGGTTGTGCTTGTGGTATTGGGTTTTGCCGTTGCTGCTCTTTATTTTGAAGTAACCCATTAAAAGAACAGGTCAACCTGATTACTGGTAGACACCAGTTCATTCGTGGCAAAAATTTCGTAAAGCCTTTGGGCTTGTCGGGCCATAAAGTTCGTGACCCTTTGCTGTTCCGCTGCCTGATTGTCTGATTCTGTCGCCTGGGAAACAGCTTCTGCTTTTTCAGTTTCGGGCAAAGTTGAAGTGGCGACTGTAACCGGGCTGCTTGACGAATTAACCATTTCAATGCGATTTTGCGGCACGGGCTGGTTATCTAAAGGTCTGGTTAAAGGCTGATCGACAATGGCTTCCTGAACCGCGCCGGTTTGAAGGGGCGCTTCGTAGCCAGTGGGCTGAAGATATGAACCGTAATCTGGTTTATAGGCTTTTTGCGCTCTTAGATATTCGGCTTTGGGTATGCCTTTAACCGGTTCTGCAGGGTCTCTGTCAGCGGTCGGAAAATCTTCTGCTTCTACCGCAGGGCTTAATCTTAAATTGACAGAAGGCCTGTAAACACTGGTCAAGGCTGGGGTTTCATCATCCTGTGATTGATCAACATAGTTGTCTGTAGATCTGTTTACA
>JASURT010000259.1 GCA_030446435.1 Candidatus Ozemibacter sp. | reverse complement strand
ACCTTTTTCCAGGCAACCGGGATAAAACGCAAGTCCTCGAACTTGCGGAATCTTCAGGTCGAGTTCTCCCATTCTGGAATGGAACTTCCTTTTCTTGAAGCCATTGGCATGAGCTTTTCGGCGCTGAGTTCTTTCATAGGGTTCAGCGCCTATTGCTTTAGCTCTCTCAATCTCCATGGCAGCATTCATGAGCATTTCAATCACTTTGGAAATCCCGTTAAATCCTTCGATGTTTAGTTGTTCACAAACTTCAGTAATTTTTCTCCTCCGTTTTAAGCTTTGTCACTCAAAACTTCGGAGAAATTGGCCCGCATCTTTAAAAGACCAATTTTACAGACAAAATTCTACACAACCAAATGATTGAATAATTTTTACTAATAATCATTGTCGGTAAAAGTGGAACTTTCCAACCAGTTTCAGGGCAAACTACCTCAACGCAGTAAAGAAAAACCTTTGCTTGCCAGCCATTGCCATCAGATTCAATATCGAGTTCATCAATTTCAGCTTGAACATTTTGAATAAGTTCAGTCTGCGCTTCTTCAATTTCTTTTCTTTTTTCAGGACTAGCGCCGACAATATTAAATGCACCCCATGTGAGCATACAGGCAATCGGATTCAGGTCAGAAGCATATACATCACAGCCGAGTCTTGCTGCTTCAAATGGTATTTGGCCGCTGCCACAAAATACATCTGCAACTTTTGGCCTGTGACCGAAACGGGCAATACCAAGCTGTTCTACCAGCTCAGGAAAACTCTCTGCGGTGGTGCCAAGATGCTGGTTTATTTCAGTCCAAATATGGTTGTGAACAACATCAGATATTTCTTCAGGGCGCTTTGCTTTTGAAACATTTTCTTTGTATGTCTGATAGGGCAAAGCATGAGCTTCAATTTTCAGCTTCTTTTCTTCGCTAATGTCATTGCGCCAAATTAGCTTCGGTATCTTCTCAACAATATCGCCACGTGAATTTGTGGTTGTATATGGGTAATCTTTTACATCAAAGGGAGTAGTCTCAGGCAATGAGGCTTCATCGTCAGTTACGAATAAATCGTAAGTTTTCAAGCCCTTTACCCTTAAGGCTATTTCTACAGGCTTTATTCGCCCATGGCGCACGGCCATTGAACGGTTATCCATTGCCATCAGTAGTTCAAAAATTTCGAGGTCTTTGAGGAGGTTATCGGTTACAGGTAAAAGAGAACCTAAAATGCAGGCTTTATTTAGAATGAGAGGTTTACGGCCTTTCCAATAACTTCCTAAGGCAGTAAGGGTTTTGCCGGAACCGGCCATCTGTTCTTTGAAACTTTCCGTTGAAAGCTTTTGCACCGGAAAAAGATGTTCAATAAGCGCAGGCGCGTCTTTTAATGAATATGGTTGCAATGGCATCAGATGTCACCTCTCTCAATGAAATCAAACAAAGTTTCCTGGTTTGATTCTGTTTTCTTTTTTTTGCGTTTTGGCATGGTTTTGGGGCCAAGTTTTATGCTTTTACCGTCTGATAGTGAGCAATAAAGAGCTTTTCGCCACCCCCTGTTTGTTTCACTCGCCTTGCCCGCTTCTGAGGCGGTTTTCGTGTATAACCACCATCGTTCTTCTGGTCTGAGGGCCTGCCACTTTTGGGCAATGATAAGACATTCCTCTGGTGTCGCGTGTTCAGCGGCCCAGGCCATAACGCATAGCTCACGACCTAAAAAACGATCAAGTTTTACCATGCCGGTGTTCCAGCTGCCGGTGCTCATTTTTTTTGCTTTTAGTCTGGCATTGAAATCTCTTCTCGCCTCGTCTCTGATTTTGGTCCAGAGCTCTCGGGCTAGAACAACTCGGCATTCTTTGGTTTCTCTTTTTGATTCATCACCATCAAAGCCGAAGTCTTCATAAATAGAAATGGCATCTCTGGGAGAAGGTGGTATTTCAACATAGAAATGATGCAGGCCAAATTTTTCAGGAGCGCCGAAATCGATAGTTTGATTCATTATTGAATTACCTCAGCGCTGGAAATTTCAATTCCCATTTCTTTTACAAACTGTTCCAGGTCATGCCCTGATTGCATGTATGCTTTCTTGAAACCCATAACAACTGGTGCTTCTGGCGAAATTAGTGATTGTAGATGTGCCAGTTCTTTTTCTATGAAATCTGCATTAACTTTCAATTCACCCAGGGTTAAGTGAATGACCTTTGAACCACTGCCAATGGTAATAGTAACCTGCTCAAACTCAATATCTTTCTCTTTTGCCTTTTTCAGAGCTTCGTAAGTTTTGCTGGAATTATCAAGTTTCTTTGGCGCATTACTGTATATTGCGGCAGGTTTTTCTTTAACCAGATTTATTTTTTTTGAGCCGACCGCCGGGAGCTTAAAGCTTCTTTTGGTTTCAAGACCCTCGCATTCAGCAAAAACATAAATAGTTGTTTCATCGTTGCCTATGGGTATCGCTTCTTTGTATTCATGACCATTTCTTGGCTCTGAACCATCAAGGGTGTATTTGATTTTTCCTCTGGGGCTGACAAACAATTCAACGGTTCTTTTAAGCTCATCTAGTCGACTTCTTAAAACCAGTTTGTTTTCCCAGGTTTTTGCCGGGCCGGTCTTATTTTTACCTGTTGGATCAACGGCGAGAAATTGAACTCTTAATGCTTTTGTTACTAGAACATTATCTGAAAGGGTGTCACTCGATTCTGTAACCGTTCCGTCTTCCTGGAAATGAACTTTGTATTGATTACCGCCATTGGTGACTTCTATTTTTAGTCTAACCTTACCTTCATCGTCGGGCTCATTATCTGGAAAAATCAAGACTTCAGTGCTTTTTGGTTTTGGTTTTTGAGTAATGTAGCCATTGCCGAGGTCTTCCCATAAGCCTCTTTGGCAGGCCTCAAGGATCAGTTGCTCAAGTCCCTTGGGTGGCAGCCAGGGCATTTGGGTCTTTTGCTTCATTTTGTCAGAGAGATCGCTTTTCTTTGCGTCGTCCTGATTGCCAAAAAGCAGGCTTTCTGCCCGGGCTTTTAAAGCGTCAAAATTCTCTGAAATCTGGGTGTATAGCTTTATCGGGTCGGCAGTCAGAGTTTTTATAACCTGATTTTCGCCGTTATATTGCTGGTTGGAAGGGTACGTTTGATCAAGTGGTTTTGCTCTTAAAACATCTTCATTGCGAACATTGCCCGGTATGAGCAGTTTGTCAAAAACCGATAGAACAGTAGTCTGAAAATCTTGTTCGTATTGGGTTTTCTTTTCATCGAGTTCTTTACGTTGCGGGTGCGATTCAGAAATCTCATTTTCGGCTTTTGCAACCGCATAAACATGTCGTGCTGCTTTGTCGAGGCTTGCAATTGAAGATTTATCACCGGTGAGAACAAGAATATTGTTTTTGTTTACGAGAGTTGCAAAAAACCTTTTTACGACTTCAGGCGGGGTTTTTCCATCTGGATTAATTATAAGCAGAGCTCTTGTTGTTTTTAAGGCAACTTCTGCTTCATCGATTTCTGGAAGCGGCAGAACCTTTTCGTAAGCCTCTTTGGTTGTTGGCTTATACATTTCGGTCAGCGTGTGCCTGATCAGGTCGTCAACTTTATTCTGTGGTGCTTTTTCTGCGTAACTTTCAAGTTTTTTGGTCAGGTTTTCCTGGTGGTCGAAGTAGTGGCGGCCTTCTTGAGTTTTGTGCATATACCAGGCAGATTTTTGCAACTCAACAAAGGCGGTGCGATAATCGGCGGCCTTGTGAACCGGTGAAATAAGATATTGCAGCATTTCACTTTCAGTAAGGCCTTTTATTGAATTTATTGCAGTTGATAGGCTGGCCGTTAAAAGGAGTGTGCCGACCTGTTTCGCATAATTGTTTCCGCAACTGATATCTATTACCTGGGCATGTGCTCCGTCAGTTGAGTTCCACAGGTCTTTGGCTATTACGTCACGCATATCTGAGATCTCTGCAAGCTTTTCTCTTACTTCGTGAATTGCTAGATCAAAGTGTTGCGCCCCGATTAGATAGACATCTTCTTTACTTTCCCAGACGGATTTTAGAAGCCTGGAAACCAGTTCCATCAAACCGCGGGTCTGTTTGAATTTTTCATTTTCTTTAAATAATGCGACCAGACTTTGAAAACTTGGATGAAACGGATAGGTTGCTTCTATCTCATTTGTAAGCGCTTCAGCGCTTCTCTCAACTGTTTTTGCCTTTGCGGCTTCTGATAATCTTGCAGCATAAGCTGCTGCAACATCAGCAATTTCATTCTTACTGGGCAAATTCTGGAAAAGCCTTTTTCTCAGAATCTGATAAATCTCATTTGATTCCAGGTTAACCGGGGTGATGCTGATTTCGGCTCTTCCAAGTTCCTGGGTGGCATCATCAAGTGCCCTTTGTATGAGTTTGCCACCGGTATCATAAGCCGCTTCGAGGTCTGAGACAACTATACAAACGTTTTTCTTTTTCTGTGCAGCGGTAAGCATATTTGCGAATGCTGAGGTGACTACATCTGCAATTGTTCCTTGCCCGAGCACCTGTGTGCTGTAGTAATGAAAATAAGGCGGAAGTTCATCAAGAAGAATCAGTATTGGCTGATTAACATCGAAAAGCTCTAACCAGGCTTTCTCGTCAGGAGCTTTAATTCCTGATTCCCAAAATTCTTTGAAGAGGCTTTCATTACCAAGCTGGCGGGCTATTTCTCCCCAAAAATAAGTTCCTGGTCGATTTCTTCCGTTAAATGCTGCGATTTTGGCTGTATCAAACTGATTGTGATATGGAATTTCACCGGTCAGCGATTCTCTAAGCTTCTTGTTTTTGGCGAGAAATGCGAAACCAATCATCAGGTGGGTTTTACCACCACCCATCGCCTGTTTAAGATGAAAAACCGAGTCGTTTGACTTGCTTGCCAGTCGCGCCATGCCCTTTACTAAAAGAGTTCGCATACCGTCTGTAATAAAAGTCTTTTCGAAAAACTTCTGACCATTATCACTTTCTATGATTTCGTCTATTCTCTCAATTTGATCACCGACATTGATCTCAAGTGCATTTGGTTGAAGGGTGCATGCGCTACGAATGGTGGTTGTGTAGAATTTTGTCTGTAAAATTGGTCTTTTAAAGATGCGGGCCAATTTCTCCGAAGTTTTGAGTGACAAAGCTTAAAACGGAGGAGAAAAAT
>JASURT010000042.1 GCA_030446435.1 Candidatus Ozemibacter sp. | reverse complement strand
GGCTCATACAATCTAAGAATCTCGGGAAGCGACTGCCTCTCGAGCCCGGGTGTGGCAATTTCCGCCTGATAAAATTCGAGAGGAATATCTGAAGGATTCCCCGAAACAAAAAGACTTGCAGAATAAGGCAAGCCTGAAAGGGTTAAAGAATATTCAGGCGTATAAACACAAGCATACTTATCAGAGACGCATAAAGATTTGCACCTGGCAAACAGGTCTTCTACATTGAAGTTGCTGCTTATCGGCCGGTCAGAAAGCTGATATCGGTCAGGCAGCTCAAAGTTATGAAAAATACACTCTGACGAAATTGTTGAAAAATCTGCGAAAATTTCTTCTGTGAAGGCGCATTCATTTTGGCACACAAGCTTGAACTCAGGCGGTATAAAGAAATGAGTAACCCCTGGAATTGCAAAAATAGACTGGTCGTAAACAAAAGGAAACTTTACGAAAGTTTTCTTTATAAAACCGAGAATATGAGATAACGAAGGAATCTCAGGTATTTGATGGTCATGTTTGAAGATAATGGGGGAAGGGTACGCATTGCGAAAAATCGAGAAATCGATTCTTTTTTCTATCTCGAAGTTTGTCAGGCGCGAAAACCGGTCATCAAAGCTGTAAATCGGTTTTACTTCAAGACCGGAAACTGAACCTCGGCTTAGGGGTTCTATCTTGTTCTGTCGCGAAAAGCCTTTTATATTGTGAAAAGCTTCCGGAGACGGTCTGACAATGTAATTTTTACAATCTGCGGTCTGAATTTTTTCAGGTACCCCGAGAATTCTCTGCCTCTGCCCGGTTACCCTGATACGAATTCGATACAGACCATGCGATTCTTCAAGAAAAACCTGAATGTTCGCCGGGTTGGTCAGAAGTCTGGCCGCTGCAGCAGCTTGAATTTTTTCGAGATAAGGTGACAGTTTTTCGAGCAAAGAACCATCAAGGCAGGGCATGAATTCAGATGCTTCCAGGTCGGGACCTGTGCCTGAATCGAGCATCGATTGATTCAGAAGGCGGTGCAATTTCGAAATGCTCTGGCCAATTGAAGAGTCAGGTTTCAAGACAATGGGGGCAGAAATATTCCTTTGATGCGGAAACTCTTCATCATTTCCGATAAAAAGCACATTGGGAAAAGTAAACAGTTTTTTCAGTTCAGAGTTGGTCAGGGCAGTGTCAGAAAGCTTCTGTTCTTCAGGGCTCGCCGGAACCTTGTTAAATACAATTGCAGTGTTTTCGCGAAGTTGGAAAAGCAAGGCCGAAGCCTTTCGCGTAATACCATCGAGCTTTAAAAGGCTTTGACAGTCAGCCTGAGAAACAATTACAGAAACGGGCCTGCTTCCATGCCAAAGTTGATTCTGCGAGAGAAGTTCAGAAATTTCCAGGCATACTTTGTCGCCGGGCGGAAAATTTATTATCAGTACATCGAAAGTTGCCCGGGTTTGCAGAAAAAAGTCTCTCAGGGCGGCGTCATGAAACAGTTGATCAGGTGCTTGAAGCCCGGTGGCCGGAAAATATGAAATTTTTTCAGTGTCAGTGAAATAGAAGGTGCGCTGGTATCTTGAATCACCGGCATTGAGAATCTGCCCCAGATCATTGTATTCCTGAAAATTAACCGACTGGGGAAAGCTGTTTTTTAGCTTTAGTGGTGCAGTGGCATCTAAATCAATAACAGCGACCTTATTGCCAAGATTATTCAGAAAAACCGCATAATTGGCAATAAGTGATGCTTTGCCTGATCCAGCTTTTATGGAGCTGAAAAAGTAAACTGGAGTAACAAAAGATGCCCTTCCCATTGTATGCACATCATACCATACTATTTATGGAGAGAATCAATAAAATTTAAAAAAGGTAGAGTTTTAAAGTTCGATGGTCATGCCTTCGCGGGCAAAGTCAGTCGCCGAAAAAAGCTTTCTGACATCTGCTTCAAGATCACGTAAAAATTGATCATTGTGAAGTGGGTCATGATGGGTGATTACAAGCCTTTTGGCGCCTGCAGCCTTTGCTGCTCTAACGCCTTCATAGGGCGTCGAATGCCCAAAGCCTTGTTTGCCTGGGCCTTCAAGGTCGAATTTGTGGGGCGAATATTCTTGTGGGGTGTATTGTCCATCGTAAACAAGAACGTCTACATTGCAGGCAAGCTCAAGCAGGTTCTGATCGATGCTGCCATCTGATGGATGCTCACAGTCGGTAGCGATCGCAATTGACTTGCCATTTTCTTCTATTCTATAGCCCAATACGCCGTTGGGATGTACCAGCTGGCGTGCCTGGATTTTTGCCGAACCAATTTCTATTTTGTTGTCAACAAGTGATTTGAAAGAAATTTTCGACGAAAGATAATTTAAATCAACCGGAAAGTAATAGTTGTCCATCTGGCCGCGCAAGGTTGCTTCAAGGCGATTGCCTACATCAGCTGCGCCATAAAGAATGAATTCATTGCATTCAGATGAAACCCGGTTGCCTTTTTTGTCTTTTTTACCAATGTATGCCGGGGCGAAAAACGGAAAACCCTGTATGTGATCCCAGTGGGAGTGGGTGAAGAAAATGTGACCTGCCCCATGCCCTTTGCCAAAAGGTCCTTTGAGAAGATCAAGGCCCAGAACCCTTATTCCGGTTCCTGCGTCAAAGATTATCAGATTGTCGTCAGAGGTGGTAATCTGAATGCAGGTGGTATTTCCGCCAAATTCTACTGTTTCTTTTCCTGGAACAGGAATAGAACCACGAACACCCCAGAATTTAATTCTCACTACGGATTTACCTTTCAATAAAACTTAGAGATACATTGATACCATTGATTCAACAACCCGTTCAAGGTCACTGCGGTCGTAAAATTCAATCTCGATTCGACCTTTGCTTTTGCCCTGTCTGATGCGAACTTTTGCGCCAAGCAGTTCCTGAAGATTCTCTTCTACTGCCCGAACATGAAGGTCAGATGACATTTTGCTCTTTTTTCCTTTTTTGTTCAAGTTTTCAAGCAGGTTTCTCTTGGACTGAGCAATTTGTTTTTCGGTTTCATAAACTGAAAGCTGTTCTTTTATTATTCTGCGCGCCCAGGTTTTTATCTCGATCGGGTCTTTCATTCCGGCCAGCATTTTTGCATGCCCGGCTGATATTTTGCCTTCGATGATAAGCAGCTGAACATCATAGGGAAGCTGCAGAAGTCTGAGTCGGTTCGTTAAAGAAGATCGGCTTCTTCCAACTCTTTCTGCCAGTTGATCATGGGTTAGACCAAAGTTCAGCAGAATGTCCTTGAGCGTTCTTGCTTCTTCGACCGGGTTGAGATCTTGCCGTTGAATGTTCTCGATTAAACCTGCCAGAAGAGTTTGCTCTTCACTAAGCTTTCTTATAACTGCCGGAATATACTTGAGCCCTGCCAGACGGCTGGCTCTATAGCGCCTTTCACCCGAGACGATCTGATAACAGTCGCCTTGCTGTCTTACCAGAATCGGCTGTAAAACACCATTTTCTCGTATTGATTGTGCCAGTTCTTCAAGTGCCTGCTTGTCAAAGATCTTGCGAGGCTGATCCGGGTTTGGTTTAACCTTTTCCAGCTCGAGCAACCTGAATTGCATCTGGTTGTTCGCCCCATTGGGGGTATCGCTCTTCTGGCTATTATCGGCATATTTTTCAGCAAGGTTTAGCATGTTTTTTTCTATGGTCTCACCTGATAATTCTTCAATAAAAATTTTATGCTATCATTTAATAAATTCCAACCTAAAAAAATTATAACACAATCCGGAGGTGTGTGCATGCATAGATTTAAACCTCATTTTTGCAGGGTCATTGCATTGTTTGTGGCTCTTTCAGGCATGATTATTTGTGCACCCGAGGTCGGGGCTCAGCCTATTCAGGCAACTGCTGAATTTCAGGCGGCAAACCAGTTCCTGGCGCAAGGTGCGTATGAACAGGCAGCTAATGAAATCAAGAAACTCATCGTCGATGCAAAATACACTTCTTCAGCGATGGTTGAACTGGGAAGAATCAGAATGAAGCAGGCTGAAAATGAAATGAGTCTGTCGATGGCGCATTTCAGCGAAGCCGCCGATGCAATGAAAACCGGTCTTGAAGGTAATGGCATTTCTGGCCCTGAATTGCCCAAAACTTTGTATGATCTTGGTCGGCTTTATGAAGAGCGATTGAAAAATTATCTGTCAGCTTCTGAAGTCTATGAGCAGATAGTTACTAATCATCCGGGGTTTTTGTCTATTGACAAGGTGTATTTTCATCTTGCCAGTTGCTATGAAATGCTGGGTCAGACTGAAGAAGCGGTAAGGTATTATCAGAAAGTGGTTACCGATTATTCTTACAGCTCTTTCTTCAACGCCGCTCAGGAAAAGATGAAGGCATTGGCTGTGGGTACCAGCTTTGAAAGCAATGCTATTCAGGCGCAGGCCAACATCTTTGACGAAGCTGAAGAAGGAGCCGGCGAAGCAAGAGCCGGTCTCGATCTTGGCGATATGCACGCCGAAGCGGGAAATTTTTCTCAGGCCGTCGATGCTTATCGCAAGGCCGCGAATGCCGCTACCGACCAGGAAACAGGGGTGCAGGCGTATCGAAAGCTCGTCGACATGCTTGACAGTAAGCAGAAAGATTACGAAGGCGCTGCCCAGGCCCTTGAAGAAATGTTAAGAAAATATCCCGATGCCGAGGGCGCCGAAGAACAGATGTATAGACTTGGCAGAATCTATGAAGAAGATCTTGATTCTCTTAAAACCCATGTTATCGACGGGCGGGTAAGGTATCGCAAGAGTGCAGAAAATGTCAGAAAAGCTATAAATTATTATAATTCGGTAACAGAAAAGTTCCCTGATGCCGATGTATCAGCTGATGCCTTTTTTAGAAAAGGAGAGCTTTACGAAAAGGAACTTAAAGACTATGACCAGGCAAGAAAATCATATGAAGAATTTCTTCGTAGATTTCCATACCATAGCGAAGCAGATGCCGTTCGACAGCGTCTCGAAGAAATCGAGGGCTATTGATCGGTCAAAACAGTCTTATTTCAGCAATCGCAAAATGCCGGCTTCAATGCTGAAGCCAGGCATTTTTCTTTTCTTGTTTATGCTTTTATCGACCACTACCTTGCTCGCCGATGCCACTGTGAATGGACTGACCGGCACAATGCTCGTTCCCGGCCTTGAAATTTTACCACCGGGCGGGGCCAGGGCGGCAGTTCATCTTACCGGAGTTTCTGACTTCGATGAAGCTTCCTTTAAAGGTGTTTTTGCATTTTCAGATGACTCTGAAGTTGCAGTGGTAAAAAAGTTTTCGATCAATGGTCCTACCGATCAGACTGATCCGGTTTTTGCCGGAAAGTATCGGGTTCGTCCTAATATGGCTGTTGCTGCCATAGTTGATCCGAATGAGGGATACAAAGATTCGGTCATGCTTTTGTCGGGCCTGCCCGGAAACCGTGTTGTGCTTGGCCTTGGAACAAACATTGCCATGGGCGAAAAAGAAAAAAAAGCACGCTATGGAAGATATAACGAAAATGGCACCGAAGTAGATCCGGTCTTTTTCATAATGGGCGCGAGTCTCAATATAGATTCAGACACGAAGTTGACGATCGACTATGCCGGCAATGACTTTTGTGTCGGGCTCAGGCATGCGTTCGATGAAGCCCTGACTTTTGATTTTGGTTTCTATACCCCTGATCGCATTCACACCAACAGCAGATATGTTGTCGGAGCCAACTTTGGCTTTTAATTCCGTTATATGCTGATCAACATTTTCAATGTAATTCTTATCATTCTCATTACTTTCGTTACCTATAAGTATTTTGCCCTGCGTGAAAAATCTGCCCCGAGCCTTGACAGAACGATGAATTACATCAATGGTTTCGGTGCTATCGCAGACAGGGTCGAGGGATACGACAGCCCTCATGCAATGATTATGGCCGATATGGCCGAAAAAATCGCGCGAGAGAAGGGAATGTCTGAAGACGAAATTATCAGTTTGCGATATGCCGCAATTCTTCACGATATCGGCGAAATTCTTCTGCCGAGAAATCTTCTAAAAACTTCTGAAAAACTTGATGAAGAAAATCTATTTCTTTTAAGAACTCACCCCTTGCTTGGCGAGCTGCAGCTCAGAAACAAAGACTTTCCTTATGATGAGGTTCCGACCCTTGTCAGGTGGCATCACGAACGATTTGATGGAACAGGTTACCCGGATTCTCTCAAGGGAGAAGAGATTCCGCTTAGCTGTAGAATTCTTGCCCTTGTCGATGCGGTGTCTGCGATGAAAGAAGAGCGTCCTTATAGAAAAAAAGCAATGAAAATGAATGAGATTGTCAAAGAGTTAGATCTCAAATCCGGCATTCAGTTCGACCCAGAACTTGTCGAAATTTGGAAAATGCTTTTTCTTAAAGCCCAGACTGGAGGAGAAAATTGATTAGACTACAATCTTCGTGGCTGCTCGAAAGTGCCACAGAAGTTGCCAGCATAGAATCATTGTTTTTTCCGTTCATTCATCGATATTCTTCGCTGAACTGGTTCAGTCGAAGGGAAATGCCAATGACGGTAAATAACCCTCTCGACAGTCAGGCTATGCTGCTCAGGGTCTGGTTAGAAGGTAAAAATGGTCATTTCAGCGAAAAGAACCGTCGAAAGTTCAATCAGGTGATAAAAAAGCCTCTTGAACTTGACATGAACCCATTTCGAGCCTGGAACGACCGCTTATTTGATCGCAAACAGCTTGATTATCTGTTTTACTGGCGCGAATCGGCCTATGAAATCGAAGAGGTGGCCCAGCGTGAAATATTCTGGAGCGCCGTTTATGCAATTATGTCTTATTGGCACAGTAACCGAAAAATCGGTCGGGCCCCGGCTTATGAGCCTGACGAAATAATGCACTATGTTTTACAGATGCACAAAGATAATCTGAATAAAAAAGAATGTGATTTGACTCTTTTAAGCGCACCTTTCGAAGAAATAGAAGCGCCGGAAGTTTCTCTGGCGGTTTTTCCTCTGATTTTTTCTGATGAAGAAAGCGAAGAGAACCAGCTTCAATCAATCTTTCACGCCTGGTTGCACGGTCATGCAGATACAGAACAGGCCAGTCGGGATATTAAAAATCAGTTGCGAAAGTATAGCTTTTCTCTTGAAAAGAAGACGGATTTTCCAAATTATCTCAGACTTGGAGCCAACGCAGATGTGGTGGCAATATGCTGGTCTGGCGAAGAACTGCCGCCGAGAATTCATGAGCAGGAAATCATCGACCCGTTTCGTCGGGAATTTTCAAACCATTTCTCGCGTTCGAGATTCAGTATTAAAACGATAAATCCTACGACTGACACATACGATTATCTTTTGCTTTTCTTCAACTGAATTAAAGCAAAAATACGGTTTCTTCACGACCTTTAATGTGGTAAGATTACCCACATGAAAAGAAGTTCAGGTTTTTTCTACCTCATTTTTATTTTAGCCATTTTTGCTTTGCCTGCTTTTCAGGGCAATCTTTATGGTCAGGCTGTTTTTCTTATGGGTGAAGATGTTTTGCACCCGGGTGGCCTGGTGCTAACCGTTAACGAATTCAGGCGAAGTCCCTTCTCCGGAGGGCTTGGCGGACAGGGAAAACAGGATGAGATTAGGGTGAATCTGACTTTGGTTAATACCGGCATGGTAACCTTCAGAGTTGACCCTGCCCGTGATTTTCAGCTTGAACTAAGCCGCAGATTCGATATCGCCGACGACCCCGAAGGTCGCTCTGAAAAGATGCCTTTTAATATTTTCCCCTCTACTCAATCCCGAATAGACTTGTTTTTCAGGGTGCCCGCTGCAGACAAACTGCAGCCGCTTCTTGTTTTTAACCTGCAGGAATCTGAAGTAAAGGTGCTTTGCGACCCTGAACTTGAGGCATTGGCACAAAGAAGTCTTACCGGCAGCATCTCCACCCGTGAAGCCGTTGAATTAGCCAGATTTTATGTCGATTTCGGCCATTTCAGTGCTGCAGAAAAGATTGTGGAAAAAGCGCTGCAGGCTGATTCTTCTAACAACCAGCTCTGGATGCTCATGGCCGCAGTTCACGAAGCGAATTATGACAACAGGGCTGCGGCCGAATGTCTTGACAGGGTTAACCCTTCCTTGATTTCGACCTATGAAGAAGCCTCTTCACTGGCTCGCCAGGCTCTGAATCTCGGACATTACAGCTTGAGCATCGCTGTTCTTGAACCTTATGAATCAATAAACAAACTCGATGAGAAAAATCAGATCGTTCTTGCCAGAGCATACTATTACGAAGAAGAATATCCCAAAGCCGAAAAAATTCTGCAACGCTTAGAAAATCAAAATTCAAGCGAAGCAATGGTTTATTTTACTTTAGGCAACATCAAAGACAAACAGAACTCTGTTGATGAAGCTATCCCACACTGGGAAAAAGCGATAGAACTCGACCCCGATTATTGCGAAGCCTATTTTAATCTTGGTGTCGGTTATTACAAACTTGACAAGATTGAAAAAGCCCGCGATTTCTGGCAGAAGGTTCTCTTTTTAAGGCCTGATTCAGTTATTCTTCGTGCGACTGAAGATGCGTTGAAGGCGACAGAATATTAAAATTTACAACCTATAGTTAAATTCAGGAGACATTTTTTATGGCAAAGAAAAGACTTGTAAGCGGTATGAGAACCACCGGTTCGCTGCACCTCGGACATTTGGAGGGCACTTTGAAAAACTGGGTGGCTCTGCAGGAAGAATATGATTGCTTTTTCTTTGCTGCTGTATGGCATGCTTTTACTGACAGATTGAAAATCGATGACCTGCCTTCGGTTATCAAAGAAATCATCGTCGACTGGCTCAGCGTTGGTATCGACCCTGAAAAATCAGTGATTTTCAGGCAGTCGGCCATGTATCAGCATGCCGAATTATGCACTATTCTTAGTAACATGACTCCTCTGGGCTGGCTCGAAAGATGCCCGACATTCAAAGATCAGGTGCGCGACGATGACAACCGTTCGTCTGTTTCACTGGGCAAACTTATGTACCCGGTGCTTATGACTTCTGATATTGCAGTTTACAAGGGCGAAATGGTACCCGTCGGAAGAGATCAGCTGCCGCATCTCGAGCTTTCGCGCGAGATAATTCGCCGCTTTAACAGTCAGTTTGGCGAAATTCTTAAAGAACCTGAAGCCAAGCTTTCTTCTGTGCCACTGCTTCTCGGTATCGATAACCGTAAAATGAGCAAATCATATGATAATGGTATTTATCTGCGAGAAACTCCTGAAACTCTGAAAAAGAAAATTCAGATGATGGTTACCGACCCACAGAGAGTTAGGCGCAACGATCCGGGTGACCCTGAAGTCTGCACTGTATATGCCTATCATAAGATTTATACGCCAGACCGTCTCGATGAAATTGCTCAGGGTTGCAGAACCGCATCAATCGGATGTCGTGACTGCAAAATGATTCTGTTCGAAAGAATCAACGCAATGCTTGAGCCTTTCAGAGAAAAACGCGCCCAGATCGAAAGCAAATCCGGTTATATCGAAGATGTTCTGCATGCCGGCGAAAAACGCGCCCATGAAGTTGCAGAAAAGACTATGCATGAAATAAGAAAAGCGATGGGTTTTCTTTTCTGACGAGGTATTTGGTTAATCGATGAGCACTTATCAGGTAAAATTACCGGTATTCGAAGGCCCCTTCGACCTGCTTTTTCACCTTATTGAAGAGCAGCGTCTCAAT
Source organism: Candidatus Ozemibacter sp. (assembly GCA_030446435.1). Taxonomy (GTDB): domain Bacteria; phylum Muiribacteriota; class Ozemobacteria; order Ozemobacterales; family Ozemobacteraceae; genus DYKG01. The sequence goes on along the minus strand of JASURT010000042.1, from coordinate 9,724 downwards.
ATTTACGATATTCCCATATCTAAAATTGCCGCTCAATACCTTGATTACATTCAGATGATGGAAATACTCGACATGGAAATAGCGTCGGGGTTTCTCATCATGGCCGCAACTTTACTCGAAATCAAATCAAAGACCCTTTTGCCGAGTGAAAAAAGCGATGATATTCAAACCGGCGATGAAGATATTGACGAAGCTTATTTTGAAGAAGATGCCAGAAACGAACTGGTCGAAAAACTGCTCGAATATAAAAGGTTCAAGCTTATTTCATTACAGCTTCGCGAAATGGAAAAAAATGCTTCGAGAATTTTCACCAGATCGGGTGATTTCGAACGGCAACCAGAAGAAATTCTTGAAGTTAACATCGGCCCGGTAGAATTGCTGAACATCTACCATGCTTTGCTTCGTCGCCGCATCAACCCGCCGATTCACCGGGTCGTTCTCGAAAAAATCGGCATCATGGATCGAATAAACGAGATTCGCGGTTTGCTGAAAAAATTCAAGGGCGAAGTAACCTTTGGTGATCTTGTTAAAGATCGAAAAAGCAGATATGAAGTCGTTCTTTCATTTATGGCCATTCTTGAAATGTCAAAAACCGGAGAACTTGCTCTTTACCAGGATGAAAATTTCGAACCGATCAGACTCGAAAAACTTAAATCCGGTCGCCGAAAGACAAAGATTCCTGAAAATCAGAATGAAGAAACCGACAGCGATATTGCCGTCCAACCGGAGTAGTTATGGAAAATTTTGAAGAAAAAATTCTCGATGAAGAACCAGAAGTAACAATAGATCCAGTTCACGAACACACCCAGGAAGAGGATGCCGAAGAAACAGCTCTTCCGGAACCCGATTTTGACCTGCTTTGCGCCGCACTTGACGGTTTGCTGTTGATACATAACAAGCCCCTTAGCCTCGAAAAACTGTCGCAGCTTCTCGGAGTCAGTCCTGAAAGAGCAGAAGAAGTCATAAACCATCGAAAAAAGATTTACGACGAAGACTCTCACTCTGGTTTGCAGATCGTCGTGCTTGAAAACGGTATTCAGTTGGCAACCAAAGCCAGAGTTTCTGAATTCATTCAGCGTCTCGATGGGCAAAAGCTTGTCAGCCTTTCTTTACCGGCTTTAGAAACCCTTGCGGTCATAGCTTTCAAGCAGCCCATAACCAAAGCTGAAATTGACGCGATTCGCGGTGTGAACTGCGATGGTGTTGTGTCGACTCTTCTTGAAAAGAAACTTATCTATGTTTCTGGCGAAAAACAGGTATTGGGTCGACCAAGACTTTATTCGACGACTCAGGATTTTCTTTATTACTTTGGCATGCAAAGTCTGAAAGAGCTTCCGGTTCCGTCTCTCGATGTTCCTGAGCAACTCACCCCTGAGGGTCAGAAAGCAGAAAATCAGCAAAATTTAAAGCAAAGCGAAAAAGATTTCGACGAAAGTCAGGGTCTTTTGTCGATAGAGAATGAAGAAGCTTCGAATTCCGATTCTGAAGATGAATCAACAGATGATTCAAATCAAGTGACCGGAGAATAAATTTGACGATCTCGCCCTATTTAAGCAGAACCCTCGACAATGGTGTTCAAATTGTCGCAGAAAAATTTGATACGGTTCAAAGTGTTTCAATCGGTTTTTTTTTCAAGACCGGAGTTTTGTATGAACCAGACGAAATGCTCGGAGTGTCTCATTTTATCGAGCATATGATGTTCAAAGGCACCTCGGGTCGAAGTGCCAGACAGATAGCCCGCGAATTCGACCGAATCGGCGGTTATTTAAACGCTTTTACTGCCAAAGATTATTGCTGTTTCTATGCCCGAGTGGTAAAAGATCATCTTGGCGTCGCCGTTGATGTGTTGTCAGACATGCTGATCGATTCTCAATTCGTTGAAGAAGAATTTGAACGAGAACGCCGGGTGATTCTCGAAGAAATCAAGATGTACGAAGACTCGCCTGATGAAATCATTCACGAACTTCTCGGCCAGAATTTATGGAAAGATTCACGGCTTGGAAACCCGATTCTGGGCAACAGTAAAACGGTTTCTTCGATGAAACGCGACAAGGTCGTTAATCTTTTTAAAAGCCAGTATTTAACCGGAAACCTGGTAGTTTGTGTTGCCGGCAATTTTGACTGGAACAATCTGCAGAATTTGCTCGAACAAAAGCTTGCAAAAATGCCAACCGGAAAACTCGCAGAAAGCGACCACGCCCCCTCGGCCAGTTTCAATTTTTCCGTTTTTCAAAAAGATATTGAACAGGTTCATCTTACTTTGGGTACAGTCGGCATACCGTTTTCTGATGACCGTCGCTTTGCTCTGACTGTTTTGAATGCAGCTTTCGGCGGCGGAATGAGCAGTCGACTTTTTCAGGAAATCAGAGAAAAACGCGGCATGGCCTATACCGTCTATTCATATCACACATCTTTTCGCGATACCGGCCTTTTCGGCATTTATGCCGGAACCAGCATGGAGCATCTGAAAGACGTGCTTGATCTGTTTTATGAGGAACTGCAAAAAATTTCTGAAGAAGGTTTGACCGAAACAGAACTGAACGAAACCCGCGAACAGCTCAAAGGCAATATGCTCATCGCGCTCGAAAGCACCACCAATCGTATGAATCGCCTTTCTACCGGATTTTTATACGGGGTCGAGCCGAAGCTGCCCGAAGAAACGATCAAGCCTTATCTTGCCGTTACCCTGAATGACGTAAAAGGTGTTGCCCGGGCTTTGCTCAACGAAAAAAACATGGCTTTAACCATGATCGGTCCGTCATTTGAAGCCGCTGAAATTCTGGCTGAATCAAAATTTTCTGCCCGGCCCCTGAATCAGGAAAAGCTGGGGCGAAGAAACAACAATTCGCAAAACGAAGTCGAGGAATAAAATGAATTATTCAAAGCGTTTAGATGCTTACAAAAAAATTATTGAAAAAAATAAAGACTTTCAGGCAGTTCTAGTTACCGATAGCTCGAATATCAGGTATCTTTGCGGTTTTTCCGGGTCTTGTGGCTATTTGCTCGTAACCCGAAAAGAAGCATATTTTTTCACTGATTTTCGTTACCAGGAACAGAGCGCGCGCGAGATTGGTAACGCCGCCAAAATAGAAGTTTTCAACAATAATTCAATCGAGACCATTTGCAAAAGAGTTAAATCGTGCAAAGTAAAAACTCTTGGCGTTGAAAAATCCATGACTCTCGACCTCTTTCTTAACTTTAAAGAAGCCTTCAGCGGCGAAATAAGACCTGTAAATGACCACATTCGGGTTCTGCGTCAGAAAAAAGACGCCGACGAACTTAAGTCGCTTAAAAAAGCTTTTGCCATCGCCGACAAGGCATTTGCCGAATTGATGAAGGAAATGAAGCCCGGTCTTACTGAGGTCGAAGTGGCCGCGAAGCTTGAATATTTCATGAAAAGCGGCGGTTCAGAGGCCCCGAGTTTTTCTACCATCATCGCTTCCGGACCTAATTCTTCATGTCCTCACGCCCAGCCTTCTTCGCGTAAGATAAAAAAAGGCGACATGGTTAAAATTGACTTTGGCGCAGTTTATAACGGCTATCATTCAGATATGACGAGAACTGTTTTCATGGGGCCGGTTTCAGAAAAGTTCAAAAAAATCTATTCAGTAGTTCTCAAGGCCCAGAAAGATGCGGTAAAGGCGATAAAAATCGGTGTCAGATGCAATGAAATCGATAAGGTTGCCAGGCAGGTAATTGCAGATGCCGGCTACGGCGAGAATTTCGGTCATGGTCTCGGGCACTCTCTTGGGCTCGATGTTCATGAGTCACCTTCACTCGCTCCGAAATGCGACAGCAAGATTGAAGCCGGTATGGCGTTCACCGTCGAGCCCGGAATTTATCTGCCGGGGTGGGGCGGTATCAGAATCGAAGACGTTTTTCTCGTCGAAGAAAACAAATTGGTTAAACTGACCAAAACCCCGAACAGCCTGCTTGAAATTAAAGTCTGATTTGCTTCTTTGTCATTACCTTCGAAGCTTTCGTTAAGCAATCCTGAAAATCTGTCGATAAGGCAGCAACGATAAGTAATTTTCGGAGGTAAATTAATGAGAAAGCTTATTCCCGGCCTCAGGGCGCTGGTTCCCTTTGGGTTGATGGTTGCTCTGGCCGGCGTATTTACTTATAACGTAAGTGCTGATTCGACAATAACGATTCCGGTGCCTGAAAGCATGAAAGATAAGCAGGTAACCATTTCTCTGCGTATTCCACCGAATACCGAGCCTTTGAATCGAAAGCAGAGCAGGCCTAAACTCAGCTCTAAAAGTAGTCTTGTATACTGGCAATCGAACCCTTCACCCAAAATTGCCAACAACGATGAAATTCATCGAATTTTCAATACCTTTTTGCGCAAAGGCTGGGTTAAAAGCCAGTCTACCCGCAGTGTTCTCAACCTGAGGCCGATGGATAAAATGTTCGCAGTCAGAGCTTTGCAGCATATTTCTGACAGCGTTATCGAAATTGCTCAGGCACCGAATTTTGGCAGGGTTATCAAAAAATGTAACCTGACCACCTCTGACATAGAAGATCTGCGTCGCATGATCAAAAGATTCGAAAAAGAGCTGGTTAAATTTGGCTCGAATCCACTTAAAATCGATAAAGATCTGCTGATGCTGCAGGAAAGATTCAAAAAATCACGGCAGGGTATTCTTAAAGTTCTGCGCGTTGAAGGCGCCGATGATGGCAGCACTCTTATTCATCTCAGTGTTGATTGATAAATTAAAATAAAAAGGGCCGGCTTTTGCGCCGGCCCTTTTTTTTTTGCATATATTTCTATATAATTCAAAAAGCTTAAACACATAGGAAAAACCGATTTGGCAGCAAATATCATAGTAAAAAACGCAGAATTCAGACTTCTCTGGCTGGCACAGCTGGTATCATTCATTGGTGAAGGCATTTTTCAGACCGCCATGATCTGGTGGGTCATACAGCAGACCGGCTCGGGCACCATGGTCGGCTATATTACCAGCATCAGCTTTTTGCCCGCAGTTTTGATCGGGCCTTTTGCCGGCACGCTTGCCGACCGAATGCAGCCCAAGGTTTTGCTTATTGGCGCTGATTTTTTAAGAGCCTGTCTGATAGGTTTTTTTGCCGTTACTGCCTGGGCCGGAACCCTTGAAGTCGTGCATCTGTTCTGGTTGTGTGGCTTGCTTTCGGCTCTCGGGGTTTTTCATAGCCCGACAACTTTAACCGTAATCCCAAGGGTTCTCGAAGAAAAAGATATCGACGAAGCCATGGCCTTGCACACCATAGTTCGGGATATTTCGAAACTTGCCGGGCCCGCCCTTGGTGGAATGATCATCGCCCGCTGGTCGGTGGGGCATGCTTTCATGATTCATTCAATCTGTCTGCTCATTTCGGTTGTTTGTATTTTAATCATGAAGATACCCAAAATTCAACGCGAAGAGCAGGGTGAAAGTGTTCTGTCTCAGCTGAAAGCAGGGCTTGGTTATGTCTGGCGTGAAAAGATTCTTGCCAAACTTTTGTTCAGCTTTGGTTGTTTGAATCTGTTTGTCGTGCCCATTATCGTCTTATTGCCAATGAGTATCGCCAAAGTCTTTGTTGAAAATGCCGGCGAAAGTCTCGAAACCGCGATGGTCAGCCTTGGCGGCTACAGTATCAAAGGTTCTATGGCGCTTGGCATAAGCGAAGGAATTCTTGCATTCGGTTCGGTCTTAACCGGCGTTTTTTTCGTGAAGCTTTTTGCCAGAGTCAAAACATCGAAACTGCTTATTCGTGCATTAATCGTAAATTCAGGGCTTTTTCTGCTTTTTGCCGTTAATAACAATTTTGCGGCTTTTGCAATCGGCCTGTTTTTTCTCGGCGGTTGTTTTACTTCGGTAAATGTCGCGGTGCTTTCACTGTTTCAGAAAACCGTACTGCCTGAAATGAAAGGGCGCTTTTTTGCTTTGGTCGAAGTTATGAGTTTTGCCCTGTTCCCCATTGCTCTCGCCGCTTCGGGTAAGCTTACAGATATTATTGGCCTGCCGGGCTGTTACACAATTTGTGCCGCCGGTATTGCTTTTATAACTGTTTTTCTGTTGTTTCAAAAAGATCTTAAAGAAATAGACCGCTGAAACAGCAGCGCTATTTTTCGCTATAAGACCTGACGGATCGTTGAAAAATCAGGTATAATAAACAAATAAACCAGCAAATCTGGAGGAAGAGATGTTGAACAAATCCTTGAAAAGGCTGCTTTGTCTTGTTTTTGCCTTGCTTTTAACCGGCTCTCTGTCCGGCGCAGATCTTGAAAGCAATATCGTAAATCAGTTGAATCGTGTTGCGCGAGATATGCATTATTCAAGTCAGATGATTGGTCAGGCAGATGAATCTGCTGCGGCTGCTTTTGCCAAAGAATCTGCGAGCATCGAAAACCTGAAAAAGGCTTTTTATCGCCTTGAAAACAGACAGGAAATAGATATCGCCGCCGACCAGCTCAGGCTCTTTGCTTACAGAATAAGCAGTGAAGCTGAAAAGAAAGCCTTTGAAGAAGGGCTGAGAATTCTTGAAGGCCGGGTAAAATACCTTGTTCAGACAGAAAATCCAACACTCGTTTCCTCTTTAAATAATGTTAAGGCACTTCGCAACGAATTCGAGAACAGTATAACCGAAAAAGAGCCGGTATTTGCGCGAAGAGTGCAAAATCTGGCCAGCCGTTCAAGAGTTACACGTAATTCAGCCCCCAAAGGCCTGCTTGGTGCACACGTAAAAAATGGCAGCACCAGCTTTTCCGTTTATTCACCGGCTGCTGAGCAGGTTAATCTGGTTCTCTTTAAAGAAGCAAAAGATAAAACCGGCCGATCGTTCAAAATGAACAAAAACTCTGACGGTATCTGGACCGCAACCGTTAAGGGCGAATTGTACGGCACCTTCTACGGCTTCACCGCCTCAGGGCCGAACAGCGACGGACATCTTTTCGACTCCGAACGACTTCTTTCCGACCCATACGCGTTCGCCAATTACGAACATAATGGCAAAAGCGTTGTGGTAAACCGCTCTTTCAAGTGGACAGATAAAAATTTCAGGCGTCCTGCAGCTAATGATGCAATTATCTATGAAATGCACATTAAAGATTATACGGCACACAAATCAGCTGGCGTTCCAGCCAGTGACAGAGGCAAATATCTTGGACTCTTGCATGGAAAAGGAACTGACAAGGTTCTTGGCCATCTTAAAGATCTCGGCGTGAATTGTCTCGAATTTTTGCCGGTGCATGAATTCGATAACAATTTCGCCGGCGAAACAAACCATTGGGGCTACATGACCAGCCATTTCTTCGCTCCTGAAAGCTTTTACGCTTCCGGCAAAGAAGGCCAGGCGGTCAATGAATTCAAAACCCTGGTCAATGAACTTCACCAGGAAGGTTTTGCCGTGATCATGGACGTTGTGTTCAACCATACTGCCGAGGGTGATCACCGAGGTCTGCCCCTGAATTTCAAAGGCTTTGACAACCCCGGATATTACCGTCTGATGGACAACAAAAAATACTACTGGAACGGCACCGGCTGCGGCAATGAATTTCGTTCTGACAGCCTGATGGGCCAGAAAGTGATTCTGGACAGCCTTAAATATTGGGTGAACGAATATCATGTCGACGGATTCAGATTCGATCTTGGCACTATCATAGATAAAAATACCATGCAAAGAATCATCGATGAATTGCCCAAAGATATTATTCTCGTTTCTGAACCCTGGGCCGCCGACTGGAAAAGAAATCAATGGGGAAAAAGCGATTTTAGAAACACCAGACTCGGAAAATGGAATGACGATTATCGTGAAAAAATAAGAGGTTTCGTCTCTGGCAATGCTAATCGTAACGATGTAATGACGGTTCTCGCCGGTACCTGTTTCTGGTGGACAGCCAAGCCCACAGAAAGCCTGAACTACGTTGAAAGTCATGATGGTTACACTCTTTTTGATCTCTTTCATGGTGATAAAAAGAAAACCAGACTTGCGGCAATCGCTTTGCTGACCTCTCAGGGCATACCGATGATTCACGAAGGCCAGGAATTCAACCGCAGTAAAAACGGCAACCATAACTCGTACAACCAGGATAACGAAACGAACTGGATCAACTGGAACGTCAAAAAACAGAATCGTGATATTTATGAACTTTATCGCGGTCTGATCGGACTTAGAAACAAGTTTGACAATTTCAAGCACTCGGTTGCTTTGAACAGTCAGCATCTTGACTGGATCCTTCCGGCAAACCAGAACGGCGTGGGCATGATTCTCAAAGGCAAAGAAACCTTTATCGTTCTGCTAAACGGTGATCAGAGAAACTGGGTTAACTTCAAAATACCTCATGGCACCTGGCAGGTGGTTTGCGATGGTGAAAAGGTAAAAGAAACCGGCCTTTATACCGCTCAGGGCGACTACAACGTGCCGCCGGTAACCGGCGTGATTCTACGTAAATAAGTAAAACTTAAAACCCGCTGAAAAGCGGGTTTTTTTCTTGGCAAATTCAGCTATAATGGTCATAATGAATTTAGATATCTCTTAGGAGCAGAATATAATGATTCACCAAAAAAGAGGATTCATGACTTTCGTTATCTTCTTTCTGATTGTCTTTGGCATCGTCGGTCTGTATCTTGGTTACAAGTGGTACAATCAGCGATACTACATTTCTCTTTACGATGGCAATATGGTGCGATACCTCGATATTCCACCTTTTTCAGAACGAATTTCTTCTTCAAGCGATGAATTGCGTGGCGAATGTGTTTTGAGCATCGGAACTTCATCTGACCAGATCAGTCACTTTTTTAAAAGCATGTGTGACCGTTATGGCTATATCTATACCGGCACTGAAAATGGCCTGACCATGGAAGTAAGAAAAAATTACGTCATAGAAGGCACTTTTTCAGAAGGAAAAATCAAGCTTGAATGGGAACCGGTTTTGAATGACAAGCTGAAGAAAAAATCAGAAAGTTTATTTAAAAAAACCGAAGCGAAGAAAAAAAACTGATCAGCCTCCGGCTGAGGTATAAGCCCTGATTGTGTGGCGCCAGAAGAACGTGCTGCCTGCGAAAGCGATCAGGGCTATTATTATTCCCAGAATTGTGATTTCGATCGAGGCCCGGCCCAGAATCGCCGAAGCCGGAACTGTAGAAACGAAAGCAATGGGAAAAAGGGTGTAAAACATGTGTTTCAGCCAGCCAGGGTAAATTTCCATCGGGTAACGGCAGAAAGAAAACAGAGACCACATCAACTGCGACATGTTTTCGAGCTTTTCAAGTTTGACCGCCAGGCTCATAAGAATCATGAACAGGCTGTAAACCAGGGCCATTGAACCCAGCATCGCCGAAATGAACTGTGCAACTGTCGCTATGTTCAATTGCAGAACTCCTTTGCCCGCAAGCCATGTAAGCAGTGCTAAAGACGCGCCAAAGCTGCCAAGTTCTTCAAGAGAAATGCGCTTGAAAGAAAGAATCAGCTGTGAGTTAACAGGCTTGGTTAAAAGAAGATCGAGACTGCCTCTGTTCACCATTTCCCCCATCTCGATCAGGTTGGGGTAAAGAAGAATGAAGTGCAATGAGAAAATGCACATGAAGACTCCGTAAAGGGTCAGAATCTGATCGCTGTTCCAGCCCGCGATACTTTTGGCGGCAGTAAAAAATACGATGTATTGCAGAAAACCAAAGGTAAAATCGATGAAGTTCGCGAGAATCGAGAACAAAAAACTGACCCGATATTCCATCGCCTGAATTATCGTGGCTTTCCAGAGAAT
>JASURT010000041.1 GCA_030446435.1 Candidatus Ozemibacter sp. | reverse complement strand
CCGAACATGATGTTGGTAATACCTGTGGTAAAAATGATCGGAAGGAAGATAACGATGGTGGTCAGTGTCGATGCAATTACTGCGGTGCCCATTTCAACTGCGCCGCTGATCGCGCTTTCTCTCGACGAGACCCCTCTATCAAGATAACGCTTGATGTTATCGAGAACGACAATGGCATTGTCGACCACCATACCGATCGCGATTGCCAGACTCGACAGGGTTATCTCGTTAAGGGTAAATCCGGCGAGATACATGAGCAGAAAAGTTATGATCAAAGAAGTCGGAATAGTTGTACAAACAACAATACTGGCTTTTATATCACGCAAGAAGAACAGAATTACGAAGAAAACCGCAATACCACCGACGAGAATGGCACTGGTCAGGTTTGAAATGGTATTTTTGATAAAGTCTGAGGTATCGAGAAAAATTTCTATTTTTACATCTGGTGGAAGATCGGCCTGAATCTCTTTAAGCGACTCGAGAACCGACTGGGCAACGGCAACCGTATTCGCACCAGACTGTTTTTGTACCATTACCCCTACGGCGCGTTTGCCGTTAATGACAAAGTCATTGTTCTTTTCGAGAAAAGAGTCTTTGATTCGGGCAATGTCGCCCAGCCGCAAAACACCGGGATCGGTCTTTAAAACAACAGATTCAAGATCGGTAACCCGGGTAAATTTGCCGGGAGTTCTTACCAGATATTCAAAAGCGCCCTGCTTTATATGCCCACCCGGGTTATCGATATTCTGGCCTGAAAGAACCCTGACAATCTGTTCGCCAGACAGGCCCGTTGCCTGAAGGCGTTCTCGATCAAGATCAACGAGAATTCCACGTTTGTCACCGCCGCGCTTAATGGCTGTCGCTACCCCGGGAACACGCTTGAGTGAATCGACAACCTTTCGGTCGACGATTGTGTCGAGCTTTTCCCAGCTTTCATCTGCTGTTACAGCCAGAATCATGACCGGAATCATCGAAGTATTGAATTTAAAGATAAATGGTTTTTCAGCGTCTTCGGGAAGCTGACGGGAAACCAGGTCAAGCTTGTCTCTAATATCATTGGTCGCTTCTGACAAATCGATGCCCCAGTCAAACTTCACGCTGACAATTGAAAGACCTTCGAGTGACTGTGAAGTGATTTCGTCAACATTTTCAACGGTAGAAACGCTTTCTTCTATCGGCTCGGTAATGATCGATTCAATTTCCTGTGGGCCGGCGCCGGGATAGCTTGTGATAATAGAAACGGCAGGTATCTCAAAATCAGGCATGAGGTCGAGACCCAGCTGGGTCCATGAAAACAGGCCAAGTATAACCGCCGCCAGAAAAACCATGGTCGTTGTAACCGGCCATTTTACACCAAAAACAGAAAGGTTCATTTTCTGGCCTCCGCGAGTATCGGGTTAACTTTAGAACCGACTTTAACCAGTTCAGGTGACTGCGAGACAATCAGGTCTCCGGGCTTAAGGCCTTCGAGTATCTGAGCATCAGAGCCCTGAACTATTCCCAGGCGAACCTTCACCCTTTCGGCTGTTTTGTTTTCATTGACTCTTATGGCAAACATCTGGCCGGCATGAGAAAGTAGTGAATCTTTCGAAACAACGACAGCGTTTTTCTCAGTCTGAAGCTCGAGCATTATAGTGGCATACATTCCAGAGCGAAGAAGAAGCTCAGGGTTATCGAGAATGACTTCGAACTGACCGGTTCGGGTCTGAGCCGAAATTGCCGGATAAACCTTGTTTACCTGGCCCCAGAAAGCCTTGTTGATACTTGCAGCTTTTACTTCAGCCCGGGTGACACCAGCAGTCAGCGTCATCAGATCTTTTTCTACCAGACTACCGATAACTTTTACGGGATTCATCTGCTCGACTCTGAAAATAGGCTTTGCGACATTGGCCATTGCACCCGGATCAAGAAATCTGGTCGTAACCAGACCGGCAAACGGTGCCCTGACAAAGGCATTTTCTCGCTGCACTTCTGCCGAGTGAAGATTGGCTTCTGCCTGCAAAAGCTGAGCGCGACGCATTTTCAAATTCACGCGATTTGTCTGTATGCTGTCTTCTGCCTGGCGAATACCAGATTCGGCAGATATCAGCTGGGCTTTGGTGGCATCGTGCTTGGCAATCACGTCATCAAGCTGCTGTTGAGAAATGGCACCTTCACGATAAAGCTCTTCAAACCTTTTTCGTGTTGCGCTTAAATTGACCACCTGAGCCTTTACCGCTTCTGCCTGTGCTTTTGCAGAGATAAGGCCAGACTGAGAAGTTTTAACAAGAACAGACTGGGCATCGACGGCAGACTTTGCCACAGTTACCGCAGCTTTTGCCTGTTCAAGCTGGGCGTCTAAAATTCGATGATCTATTTCGGCAAGCAGATCACCAGGGCTGACTTTGTCGCCTTCTCTGACAGTCATCTTTATTACTTCCCCACTTATTTTAGGGTAAATATCAGCCCCCTGAAAAGGAAACACATCACCGGAAGTCTGCAGACGCATACTTATGTCTCTGCTCAAAACTTTTTCAACGATTACCGGTAAGAAATTGTTGTCGTTCTGTGCATAAAGCTCTGTGACAGGGAAAGATAGTGAAACAACAAGGAAGAGAATAAAAAATGCGGAGTTAAATCTGAAGTTAATGTGATGAAAAACAAAATTAGAGAAAGAAAGTTGCTTTAACATATAAGTCATGTCTCCTTGTCAGTATTCAGAAACACTGGCGATCAATCTTCGACCGAGTTGGCCGGTGGCGAGTCGATAAGAGGCATAGGCCTGATGATAGATTAAAATGGCCTGCAGATATTGCAAGCGGGTTGCCAGATAGGCATTTTCGGCGTCGAACAACTCGACCTGAGTGAACAAACCATTACTGTAACGCACACCAGCCAGTCGCAGCGCTTCTTCTGCCTGTTTTAAAGCTTTGTGTTGGGCAGAAACTACTTCTTTGGCTGTTTCAATGGTTAGATAGGCCTGTTTTATTTCTATATTGGCTCTTTTAATGGTATCTTTCAGCGAATTTTCAGCCAGAGCCAGCTTTGCCCGGGCCTCTTTAATTTTGCCTTTTCTCATTCCTCCGTCTGCAAGGGTGAAATTGGCTACAACTCCGGCTTTCCAATATCCTTTTCGTTCATATTGCCCCATTGAAGATTTTGACGAGGGATCTTGTACACCGCTTTGTCCGAACAGGCTTATTACAGGCATGTTATCGCTGCGAGCTGACTTGATTGCCTGTTTGGCAATTCTGACGTCGAGTCGCTTCAGGCGAACGTCTTCACGTAAATCCAGAGCTTTCGCAGAATCTCGGGCCAGGTCGATCGGAAAATCAATCATCTGTAAACGGTCTTGAGTAGATACAAGAGTGTCCTGCGGCAGATCCAGAATATTGAGTAGATCGAGACAGGCAAGTTCGCGGTCATTGATCTTTTTGCGCAAATCGCTGTTGGACTGTGCCAGGCGCACATCAGCACGAAGCAACTCGAACTGGGAAACCTGCTTGTGCTTATAACGCATACTTACCAGATCATAGTGGGCCTGTGCCAGTTCCAGATCTTTTTCGCCAACCCTTTCGGCTTCAGAAGAGAAAAGCCAGGCAAGCCAAAGCATCGTGGTTTCAAGCAGGACCTGCTGCTGGGTCAGGGTGTGACCGGCTTGAGCAGCATTGCGACCTAGTCTGGCGCTGCTTAGAGCGGCTCGGTCCCTACCGCTTAAAAAAACAGGCTGAGTGACTTCAAAATAAGCCTGTTGCGAATCCTTTTTTCCGAGATCGATAGATCGGCCGCCTGAAATAGTTTTTGCCACGTCATCAACCCTGACGTGCTGAAAATTGCCGGTCAGTTTTGCGCCAAAAATAGATCTTGCCTGCATAACCTGCGCACTTGCGCCTTCTACCCGGCGAGTTGCGCCGATAATATCGCGATTTCGCAGCAAAGCCAAACGCAAAACATCGAATATTTGCGCGTTCTGAAGCGATACGGGGCCTGAAGCCGTAAAATCAATCTGTGACTTTGATTTTTGCTTTGCCATGTACTCTTCGATGGTCATTTTTTCGCCGAATTCGGAAATTTCATCGGCAATGGCCGGGCTGGTCGAAGCTATAAGGCTTATGGGCTGTTGGGCAGAGATTTCAGCAGCCGCAAATACCAACAAAAGCAAAACGGCTGTTTTCACCAATCGGTTTTTAAGAAATTGTTGCATCTTTTATCTCCGTCATTCATGTGTATTTTCATTTTTGAAAAGGCTGTAAAGGGTTTCACAGCAGTCTTTTGCCGGCAGCATCGGTTCATCAAACAATTTGAATTTGATATTCAGGTCAAATATCTGATTAAAAATCAATGCCATCTGCTTCGAACTCAGGCGCTGAGTTAAGATTCCTGCATCTTTAGCGGCCTGAAAAAAATCTGCCATGACCATAACTTTCTTCTTGATGTGCTCGAAGAAAATCTGCGAAGTGTCAGAATTTCCCGAAAAGAATCTGCCGCTTTGAATAAATTGCTGAATCAATGGACCGTTATGAGCAAAAGCCTCGCTCTGAAGTTCGACAAGCTTCAACAGGCGGTCTTTAAAATCTTCATTGCCGGCAATAATCTTCTGCGATCTGACTAGATATTTTTCTGAGCCGTCGAGCAGGCAATGAACGAACAGATCGTCTTTACTTTTAAAGTAAAGATAAAGGGTTCCTTTTGCCACTCCGGCCATTTGCGCGACTTCATCGAGTTTGGTTTCATGAAACCCAAGTTCGGTAAAGAGTTTGATTGCTGCCTCGAGAATCTGGTGGCGTCGATTCTTCTGCTTTTTATCTAATTTCACTGCGAGGTTATGTCCTTTCTGCATAAACAAAGGGATATGAGTAATTCTTCAAAAAATGACTGACGGATCAGTCATGTGAGAGAAGTTATCACGCTTAATTAAGGTTGTCAATAAGCAATATGACGCGAAAGTTATGATTTCAGAATTCGGCCAAATCTTTGGGCAGGAATTTGCGGCGCTTGCGAAATTCTAAAAAAAAAAGACCGGGAGCTTTGTCCCGGGCAGAAAAATAAGGAGGCAAACAAATCCATAAACACTTTCGAACCAAAGTGCGGTTTTGTTTACGAAAAAGATTCAGACATCAGCCAACAAAGACAAACATTGTTAAACATCAATAATCTCTGACGCTCCGGGGTACGTACAAACAGAGCAGAACTTTTTTTAATTTTTTTTAAAACCCGGTAATTTTTACCAGACTTTGCGCCAGGCTGTTTGTGTGTCAACTCGCTTCGACGAGCTCAGCGAGAACTTTGAGCGCTTTTTGCTACCCGCCGGCCGAGACTGTTGAAGCATGCGGGAAAAGACATACGAATCCAGCTCAGTGAGCGAAGAGGGGGCTACAGGGCGTTCACCAAAGTCTGCACGGTTTCGGCATCGAGTATCATTGGAAAATAAATCTCGGCAAAACCCGGCATTGGCAAAACTTTTTCTGCACCGGTTTTCAGATTTCTGGTAACAGTGAAAAACCGGCCGCCACGCAACGATCTGAAGATCATGGTTTGCCCATCAGGCGAGGTAGAAGGCTGCCAGTCGTAGGTTCTGGCGTTGGTAACATTTTCGTATTCCCAGGCATCATAATCGTCTTTGAACAGCTGAAAGATGCTGCCAGTCTGGCCAACACGGCGGACAAACAGATTGTTTCCGTGCTCGTCGACGAAACTCTGCCAGTTATTTCCGCCCCGGACGATGATTTTTTCTTCATGAGTATTCAGATCACGCTGGGTGATCACAAAACCTTCAGTCGTGACCCTTGATAACTGAATTTTATCAGGGGCAAGCCAGGCAAGCTGGCCACCCGAAAGACCATTAAATTCAAGCGGGGTAAAGTCGCCATCGGGATAAGTGACGAAGCCGGTTTGAACGAAGCCGTTACCGACCTGTCTGACGCAAAGAATACGATCATCGTATGGAGAAGGCACTGGCCAGCCAAGACTACCAACGGGGTCTTCGCATGTCCAGACTGTTTTTAAAGATGAATCGAGGGCAACAATGCCATAATGATTTTCTGAAATTTCTCGTGAAGCAAGAATCAGTTTTTTGCCGGGCCACCATCGGGCATTGCCTTCTTTCTGCGGGGTTTGGGTCAAGGGCATTGCCTGGCCGGTTTCTCCGTCAGGTAGCCACAAATAGATGTCTGAACTGTTATTATTAACCCCGACAAAGAGAACACCAGCTGGGGTTTGCTGGGCCAGGCACACAGCAGAAAGGCTTAGCATAAACAAAAGCAGAAACTTTTCAAACAATTTCAAATTCTTCACCTCAAAAAACAATTGCTATGGGCCCGGCGCAAACCCGTTACTTATTTTATGCCAATCTGCTCGAGGATTTTTTTCAACCTGCGATCAGCATCTTTCAGAACGATTGAGTGGTCCCAGTTTACGTTGATCCAGTCCGGAAGCTCATGGCCAATGCGCCATTTACCGTGCTCGAGATAAACGTATTGCTTGTCTTCTTCGCGGTAATACACATCGGCTCCGGGAAAGTGCCAGTATTTAGAACCATATTGCTTGCGGCGATAACCCCAGGCCGGTGCGTGGGCAGGAGGGCCCTTTTTGAATTTCTTTTTCTGCCCCGGCGGTATCTTTTTAAATTTGTCTTTCTTTTTGCCGGTCTGGTTTGGATCGATAATAACAAGGTCGTCATCATAATCTTTTTGTTCGATCAGGACATTTTTTTTATCTTTGTTTTTATGACCAGGTGGGTCGGCATGCAAAGCCGATATCGACAATCCGGAAACAACCGCACCAAGTAACAGAATCTTGAAAGTCACTCTCATACTAAATACCTCTTCTCTTAAATTTATTGGTTCAGAATTCTCTCTTCAATTTTTGCAGCTGCGCTTGTTAAGGCCTCTTTTGCGGTTTTCTGACCAGACAGCACCGCTTCCATTTCAGGGTTCACCATGTCTTCAAGCAGGCCGTAGCTGGTTACGACGGGGTTAACCCTTGCATGTTTCATTTGTTCCATGAAGGTTTTAAGATGTTCATTTTCGAACTCAACCAGGTCGTATGCGCCGAGATTAATGGGCAGCTGATTCAGTTCTGAGCACCATCTGGCCTGATTTTTGGCATTGGTAAAGAAGGTCAGAAAGTCATAGCATTCTTTCGCATAAGGCGAATGTTTGAAAATTACGGTATCGGTGCCGCCAACATTGGTTGAGGTTCCGGCCGGGCCGGCAGGTATAAGGCCGACACCATAATCCATTTTGGTATTGTTGAATTTTGCCAGGTTCCAGGGGCCCATGAGTATCATGGCGTATTTGCCGTTAACAAAGCCCTGTTCAGGGGAAATGGCCCCCGGACGCCAGGCACCGGCTTCGATTTTGTGCTCGTTTACCAGGCTGGCCATCAATTCGAGAGCTGCGATGGCCTTATCAGAGTTCAGTTCTGATTTTTTGCCGTCTGCAGATATTATTTTCGCGCCAAAGGTATTGAAGAAGGGCAGGTTCCACCAAAGAGTGTTAGACATGGCAAAAGCATACTGACCTCTGGATGAATCGGTCAGCTTCTTACCAACCTCGATGAATTTTTCCCAGGTGGGTGGAACCATCGGGTCCAGACCTGCATCGACAAACATTTTTTTGTTGTAAAACATTGCCACACAGGTTGTTTGGTCGGGTATTCCATAGTATTTTCCGTCGATCAGCCCGGTTTCAAGCGGAGCTTTAAGGTATTGACCGCGAATCTGCGAAAAATTGAAAGTTTCAAGATCAACGACGGCATTTTTACGAGCCAGTTCACAGACGAATGACCAGTCGACTCTGGCCATGTCAGGTCCCTGACCGACAGTAAGCGCAGTTCTAAGCTTTGGCTTGTGACCATCGAATGGAATGCGAACCGGTCGAATCGTAAAACTCGCGTTCTGTGCTTCCCATTCTTTAATGACATCTTTGAGAATTTTCTCTTCAAGGTCATTGTAGG
Source organism: Candidatus Ozemibacter sp. (assembly GCA_030446435.1). Taxonomy (GTDB): domain Bacteria; phylum Muiribacteriota; class Ozemobacteria; order Ozemobacterales; family Ozemobacteraceae; genus DYKG01. The sequence continues at coordinate 11,464 of JASURT010000041.1, read as the reverse complement.
TATGCCAGAAAGCGAGAATAGTTCGACCGTCACGGGTTTTATCGATCGAGTCGTCCCAGCAGACGAAGACCAGAGCCAGATATGCGATGATTGCTACGATAATAATCTTTTTTTCGTCCATTGTCTCTGTCTCCTATTCCTTGACCGCGCCCTGGGTCATGCCTTCGATGAAATATCGCTGCGCAAACAGGAAAAGCACGGCAATGGGAACGATGGAAAAGCATGATGCAGACATGATCAGACCCAGTTCTGAGGTATACTGCCCCCTGAATAGGGCCAGACCGACCGGTAAGGTTATGCTGAGAGGGTTTTCGAAGTTGGTTACGATCAATTGCCAGAGAAAGTTCGACCAGTGAAAAAGGAAGGTGAGCAAAAAGAGGGTAAGAATGATGGGAAAAGCAAGCGGCACGATAACCACTCGAAAAACCTGCCATTCAGAAGCGCCATCGATCTGGGCGGCTTCCAATAAAGAATTCGGAATGGTATCCATGAACTGCTTAAGCATAAAAATACCGAAAACCGAAGCCAGGTGCGGCAAAAACATGGCCCATTTCGTGCCGAACATACCCATCTGGCAGATCATGAAGAACTGCGGCACCATGAACATCATGCCCGGAATCATCATGGTTGCGAGAAGAAGCATGAAAATCTGCTGCTTATAAGGCAGTTCTTTCTTTGAAAAAACATAGGCCCCCATCGAGGCGAAAAGGGTTACGAGAAAAGCCGCGGTGGTAGCTACAAGCAGACTGTTGAGAAAATAGGTGCCAAAGTTTTTCTTCTGTTCGATCGGGTCTTCAGAAGCCATGGCAACCGAGGCCGCATCGATTTTAAGCACTTTTTTGAAATTCTGCAGAGTTGGTTCTGAAGGCACGATATCGAAGGGATTCGATTTGTTTATTATCAGTTCCTGGCCTGAGGGTTTGAACGAGGTGCACAGCATCCAGAAAAACGGAAAAAGAACGACTACCACACCGATTACCAGAGCTTCATAAAGAAACATCTTTTTCAGAAAAGTGGCTCGTTCTTCTGCTTTGGTGCCGATATACCATCTGACCGTCAAGATTGTCAGAGCAATGGTAAGAATTATGGCCAGACCATTGAACACCGGCACCAGTTTAAGCATCACGTCAGCCGAAGCCGGAGCGGCCCCATCGCCGACCGGCATGCCGTCACTGGCGGCAAAAGCGGTGATGACCATTCCGCCAAACTTGAACAGCTGACCGGAAACGACGTAAGAAATCGAAATCAGAGCGGCCAAAAGAACGATGAATATGAAAACTCTGACCGGGCTCATTTTTCCACCATGTTGTGAAATCATTTGCCGACCTCCTGTGCCGATTTTCGGGCAGCCAGGCGTTGTTGCAGCCAGGTTATTCCCAGGGTTATGATGAGAAGCATATAAGAAATTGCGGCGGCATAGCCGTAATTTCCTGATTCAAACTGTTTGTAAAGATAATAGCCGGCAACAGAGGTCGAACCGACGGTTTCACCGCCGATAACAACCTGAGGCCCGCCCGAGGTCATGGCATAAATTTCGGTAAAAGCATTCAAAGCGCCAATTACCCCGGTTATGCCCATAAAAACTATGATCGGCTTAAGAAGAGGAACCGTAATGTTCCAGAACTTCTGCCATTCACTTGCTCCATCGATGTCTGCGGCTTCATAAACCGCCTGAGGAATATTTTGCAGGGCGGCGAGAAACAGCACCATACCAAAACCCGCGCCTTTCAGAACCATCGCAAAAACGACGGCGGGCAAGGCTGTGTAAGGACTGCCCAGAAGGCCGGTGGTATTGAAAAAATTGTCTTCTGACATGATAAAGGTCGTCAGCTGGGCCAGGGCGCCGAATTTCGGTGCGTAAATAAGGGTCCAGATTACGCCCACCACCAGCATATCAAGAACATTTGGCAGGAAAAACGCGCTGCGAAAGAAACTTTTCCCGAAAAGCTTGTTGTCAAGCAACAGGGCCAGGGCCAGCGAAGCAGCAATACCAAGCGGTATGGTCAAAAGCCCATATACTGCGGTAACCATCAAAGACCACCAGAACTGAAAATCGGTAAAAATTCTTACATAGTTGTCCAAACCTACGAATTCGAGATTTGAAAGGCTATAATCAGTCGGTGAGCCAAAGAAGCTGAGATAAAAAGAGTAAAAAATGGGAAAAATCAGGAAGATACCGAACAGCAGCATGAAGGGAGATAAAAACCCTACAGATACCGCGGTTTCCTTCGAACTTTTAATAGCCAAAGCCTTGCCCTCCCCCGGGAATGTATCAACGAAATTCTATCACAAATGAATGAAAATCTAACGAATTCAATTTTTCAGCGACCATTTCAGCCTCTGGCTCGCTCATATAAGGACCCAGAGAAACCCGATAAATTTCAAACTGTGAGTCCGGCTCAGAAAGTTCCGGGCTGAAGCCATGCTCTTTTAAAGCTTCAAAGGCATCGGTCGCGCTTTTTTTGTCTGCGAAAGCTCCAAGTTGAACGAGAAACTTGATCTGTGGTTCTTGCTGGGTTGTTGTTTTAACCTGTGGTTCAAAGTTTTTCTCTGTTTTCTGAGCCGGCTGGGTAACGATGATATCTTTTGCTTCAGAAACTTTTCTCGCATTGATATCCATAAGAAACCAGGCCCCGGCGGCCAGCAGCAAAACGATAATCAAATAAACCAGGTATTCTTTTATGCTATCGAAAACGCTGTTGCCAGGAGGACCCCAGTCAAATTCTCTTTTAGGGTCAGAATTGCTCTGATTGATCTCGTTCAAAGAAACCTTCCTTTCAAATTTTCACAGCAAAAAGGGAAGCTGATAACCGCACTTGCAGCTGTTTCCGGTGAAATTTAGATGAGTGGAGTAGCCGGATCTTTCGATCAACAATTCATTGCATTCAGGGCAAAAAGTGTTCTGGTTATCAGACACATTGCCCGCATAGACAAAGTTCAGCTCTTTTCGGGCGATTTCGACGAAACTGCTGATCAAAGATGGACTCGTTGCCGGTGCGGTTTCGAGATATCTGGGAAAATAGCGTGAGATATGAAATGGAATATCTTTACCAAGTGCCGCCACCCAGGAAACCATTTGCTTGAACTCTTCTTCAGAATCGTTCAAACCCGGTATGACAAGATTGGTAAGTTCTACATGAATGCCAGATTTTACAGCTGTTTCAATGTTTCTTTTAACCGGGTCGAGTTGCCCGGCGCATTCAGACCGATAAAAGCTCTGATTAAAAGCTTTTAAATCTATATTCATTGCATCTGAGACTTCACAAAGCTTCTCGAATGGCTTATGGCACAAATAACCATTGGTAACCATAACGGTTTTAAGCCTGGCTTCTTTAAGCAACTTTGCCGAATCGCATATATATTCGAACCAGATACCAGGTTCATTGTAGGTAAAGGCGACTCCGATGTTGCCCTTGAGATTGAACGCTCTCTGTACCAGTGCTTCTGGGCCAAGCATGGTCGACGGCTGTTCGAACTGTGAAATATCTGAGTTCTGGCAGAACTTGCATCTGAGGTTGCAACCATAGGAGCCAATTGAAAGAATCGGTCGACCCGGAAAATAATGATAAAGAGGCTTCTTTTCGATGGGGTCAATGTTCGCTGCGACTACCCGACCATAATTCAACAAGCGTAACTGGCCGCCACGAACGCCCCGACTCAGGCATCTGCCAGTTTCGCCTTCGGCCATTTCGCAGAAATTAGGGCAAAGCACACACTTTATTTTACCATTTTCCAGCTTTTGAAAGTTTTCTGCCTGTCTCATAAGGCTAAAAATAACAGCTATTCACTATCAACGCAACTTTACTGAAATCTCGGCTCATTTTCGGCTGCGTTTACAATGTAATCTACCGTAAGTTTGTCACTGCCAATCCACTTGATTTTAAAAACTGCATAATTTTTTGTGCTGGGAAAATACGCGCTGAACACGTCGCCAACCTCGATACCACGTTCGAGATAAACAGCTTTTAAAGCGGCCGTGGTATTCAGGTGGTAATTTCCGCCACCTTCAAGATAAGGCTCGGCTGCAGGAATTTTTGCCAGCTCAGGCTGACCGACTATAGCCCGCACCAATCGCGTTTCATTGCTACCAAGACCGTCGGTAAGATTTAAAAACGAAATTACATAAGGGCCTGGTTCGGTATCGGTAATGAAATTCGATGCAGCAACCGCCCCTTCGCTTGCTGAAGCCCCGCTTAAGAGGAAGGTTTTGCTGCCTGAAACAAGAGCGGTAGTTTCTGAATTGACAAATTCATATTCTGCAACAACACCCTTGAAAGAACCGTCTTCTATGTCAATTCTTCTGACAAACAGCTTTAAATAAACATCTGCTTCAGCTGACTTTTTTAAATAAAGCCCCAATGCAAAGTTTGCCGCTGTAGAGCCGAAAGTTCGGTTATCGCTGACGAGATTTTCTTTAAAATCCTGAAGCAATCTTTCGTCTGAATAGGAATTTATGCCGGCTATTTCACCGAGAAGAGATGTGTAGCTCGACAATGTGGTCAGAAATCTGATTCTGGTTCCGTCAAGGTTTGATTCTATTTTAAGATCGACAATACCGTCTCCGTCAATATCGTTTTCTTTCTGCAGATAAGCTAATTTAGCTGTGGTATCTATCTCGCCAAGTTCCGTGAAAAACTGCTTCTGGGCCTGAAGGGTTGCAGTTACCGAAGCAGCCTGGGTTGTCATACCTGAAAGCTTTGCCGCTTCAAGCCTGAAAGCTTCGACCAGAGAGTTTTCAACATTGGTTACAAAAGAAGGATATGAAGCCAGGAGATTATCGACCGATATTCCGGTGGTATCTGCAAGCATTAAAGCTGCGGTGGTTTCAAGATTAATTCTAAAATCACTCATCTCGCTGCTTTTCACCAGTGATTTCAAATTCAATTTGCCCACCACCACTTCAACTCGATAGTTTCCGTCTGCTGATTTGCCGACATTGGGAATTCTGAACTGCCAGTCGGGGTTAGAAGAAAGTGGCGCCAGAGAATAAAGACCATTGGGAGCACCATTCACAAAAACCTGCGCCGACTGAAACGCTGTTCGAACCTGGCTATCGGTATTCTGCAACAAACTGGGTATCAGGCTTGATTCTATTTTGTCAGGTGCCCTTAAAACACCGTTGAGAGTAACGAATTCAGTTGGAACAGCCGGGCCGGTGCTGCTATCGCCGCTGCCACCACAACCCGCAGAAAATAAGGCAAAAGTCAGCAGCAACAAAGTTGATGTAAAACGAATTAATTTGTGCATAGCAACCCCCAACAGAAAATGTCTGTGCACATCCTAACAGAATTTTAAATTGAAAAGAAGTCTCGAACTGTTAAAGAAATAAAAAAAAGACCGTCTCATAAGAGACGGCCTCTTTTTAAATGAATTATCAGAGTTTTCTGTAAGCCACGACCTTATCGAAGGTTTGCAGCCTGAAAGCTTTGGTAACGTTATAAAGGGTTTCGCGACCCGCGATCAACAGCACACCGCCGGGAACGAGAATATTGTAGATATTCTCGGCCATTCTTTCTCTGCCCTTCTGTGAGAAATCAGAGAAAACATTGCGGCAGATAACCACGTCGAATTCGCCCAACTGGTCCATGGCTTCAGAGTTAACTGCATTGGTGAACTTGAATTCAACCAGATTTTTAACTTCGTCTTTAACCCGAAGATCACCGCGATCATCTTCGAAATAAAGGTCAATATATTTCTGGTCTACGGTTCTGAACATTTCACGCTTGTAAATACCCCTTTTGGCGGTATTCAGACAGATGTGTGAAATATCGATACCGGTTACGGTTACTCTGGCCTTGTCTGAATGCACTTCTTCAAGAACGCTCATAGCTATTGAATAAGCTTCGGGTCCAAATGAAGTGCCACAGCAAAGTATCTTGATTTCATCGACGCCATCTTTGGCGCGATCTTCGATGAGATTAGGAATGATGGTCGAAACAAGAACCTTGCTCTGTTCATCTTCGCCGAAGAATTCGGTGACAGGATTGGTTATTGAATCATAAAGGCTGATCAGCAGATCATCACCTTCAACGGCGCCATATCTGAGAGCATGGTAATATTCGATCCATGAAGTGATGAAGAATCGGCCGAGGTTCTTTTGCAGTTTCTGTTCGAGAACCTTTTTGTCTGCCAGTTCGATACCGCAGAGATCGGCAATGATGTCGCGCAGAAGCAAAGCTTCTTCGGTATTAACACCTTTTTCATCGGCTGGAGCATTTTTTAGCCGGTCGATAATTTTAGCCTGTCTTGGAGCGATAACCGATTTAAGAACTTTTTCGAGGAATTCAGATTTATTCTGAGCAAAAGTTTCGATGAAATAATTCTTAACCCAGTTCAATCTCAGGAAAATATCGCGAAGTTTTTCTTCGAGTCCGGCGAAATCAGTGTTTTTTGATTCACAGAAAAACTTGATTGCCGCGACTACAAGATTCTGATCTTCGCTGTCGAGAGCCTTGAAAATCGTTTCGCAAGCGCTCTTGTCGCCTATTTTTCCGAGGGTTAGAATGGCTCTTGAGCGAACCGCGTTGTTTTCATCGTTCTGAACCATTTTTATCAGAGTGTTAACGCTGGACTGGCTTTTGATGCTGCCAAGGGCTTTAACAATCTGGTATCTGACTTCCCAGCGAGAATGATTGATATGCTTCTGGAAATCGCTATCGAGTGATTTATCGCCCAGTTCGCTCAGGGCAACTACAGCCAGCTTGGCGACCTGAGAGTTTTCATCACCGAGAAGAGGAATGAAAAACTGCTTGAGTTCTTTGCTCTTGAAAGCTCTAAGAGCCGAAAGAGCTGCGATTCTGATCTGCCAGTCACCATTTTTAAGCAATTCTTTGAGAGGAAAGATAGATTTAAGATCTTTTACGTTCTCGAGAGATTTGCAGGAATTAACGACGACGCGCCATTCTTTGTCATTCAGTTTCTGAATCAGCGAATCTACAGCGAGAGTTGAACCGCATTGCCAGATAGTTCGTGATACTGTTTCACGAATTCTTGAGTTTTCGCTGTCAAGAAGTTCGAGAAGTCTTCTGGTAATATCTGGATCTTTACGGCTTGCAAGAACTGAAGAGGCGGCTTCTCTGACGTCTCCGTATGGTTCGGTGGTTATTACGCCAAAGAGTGGTTCTACCAGCTGGCTTGAGTTTGATTTACCCATGGTCAGAGCGGCTTCTCTTCTTACGTGACCGTTGATATCTTTCAGCTTGGCGATAAGAGCTGTCAAAGCTCCGTCATAGTCAAGCATTTGAGAAATGCCCATTACGGCAAATCTTCTAACGGTTTCGTCAGGATCATTAAGCATCTCTTTAAGAGTATTGAAAGAAACATCAGACGGATTAGCGCCTAAGGTTTTTGCCAAAGCCTGCCTGAGAGAATCGTCGGGATTCTGGGCGAAAAGTGAAACCGCGCCTGGAATTTCAGGGGCCGGGTTTTCGGCCAGGAATTCAAGCAGTTTGGCAGCCACTGGCGGCTCAACTCTGCCGATTTTCTCAAGGGCGGGTTTAACCGCTTTTTTGCCAAGGGTTTTGATGCCGTCAAAAGCGATATCGACGATTTCCTGCTCAGAGTTCTGCAAAGCGCTTATCAAAGCACCGGCGTATGCTTCATCATTGACTGAAGCCGCAACCTTGATCATGAACTTGTATTCTGCCGCATCCTGGTTTTCAAGCAATGAAAGCAGAATGGGTTTCAGTACCGCTTTGTCGATTTTGTTCAGAGCGCCGGGGTTAGCTTCTTCAATCTGAGCCAGCGATTTGAAAATCAATCGGCGGGTGCCGCTGTCTTCTTCTTTAACAAGTTTGTTGAACAATGGTTCGATGCCTTCTTCGCTTTCCATAGAGCCAAGAGCACCGATTCCGGTGAAATATTCAAGAATATCTTCAGATTCGAGAGAGCCGAGCAAAATTGGCATTGCTTCAGGAACGGCGATGTTTCCGAGGGCTTCTACAATCGAATATTTCAGAATGTCGGTATTTTTATAGGTTTCAGTAAGAACTTTAACCGCCGATGGATCCTGGACTTTGCCCAGAGATTCAACCGCGGTTGTCTTAACGTTGTCATCTTCATGGTCGATGAATTTCAGAATGGTTTCGGTCGCCATTGGCGAGCGAATATCGCCTAGAATTACCAGAATCTGAATCAGCTCATCGACATCGGTAGAAGCGTCGATAGCCTTAACCAGAGGTGGAATAGCCATGGGCCCGAGGTTTCTCAGAATGGTCATACCAGCGTTTCTGGTATTCAAATCAGAGCTGCGAACGACCGGAATAAGCCCATGAACGACGTTTTCATGCTGCATTGACGAAAGCGCATCGATGGTAATGTTCTGCACCCCTTTATTGGGGTCTCCGAGTGCTTCGCAAAGAGCCTCTACAACTTCTTTATTTTCTGGAAAATTAACCAGGTCTCTTACTGCTTTTCTTCTCTGTCCGGGATCTGCATTTTTTAACTGTTCAAGTAATACTGCTGAACTTGTCATAATCAGCTCCCCTTTCCTGATGCCTTACCAAGCAATCTTTCAACTTCCTGAAGCATCAGATCAGGTTTGATCGGTTTCTGAAGGAAAGAATTCGCGCCAAGAGTCAGGCCCTTCATAACCATTTCTTTCTTACCTTCAGTGGTAAGAATAATAATGGGAATATGCTTGAATTTTTCGTTTTCTTTGACCTGAGTGATCAATTCAAATCCGTCCATGCCAGGCATATTCAGGTCGGTGATAATTATGTCGACTTCATTCTTTGACATTGCTTCAATGGCTTCGATACCATTGTTGGCTTCAAGCACCTTGTAACCGGCTTTTTCAAGCGGGAAACAGGCAACCTTGCGCAACATCAGGGAGTCTTCAGCCACAAGTATTGTTTTGGCCATTATTTGGAATCCTCCGGAAATTCTGGAATCTTAAAAGCAGATTATAATTAGAAATTACCGAAAATTGCAACCCATTTACTTTCTGGCCTGAGAATAGATTTGGCTAAAGTTAGCTATAAGTGAAAGGTACAACCAGTTCTGACAGAATTATAAATTTTTCTTAAAAACCCATTTCTGAGGTTTTGTTAAGACTGTTAAGCAAAGCGGTTAGTCTTTTGCCGGTGCCGCGATCTACATCGCCATTAAGCCCGGCTTTAACTGCTCTGGCTGCGTCAGAAAATTCTTTGCGCTCGAAGTGGTAAAGGGCAAGATAAAGATTTGCCCGTGAAGAATAGGGATTTCGACTCAACTCGTCCTGCAAAGCCTTAAGGCCAAAACCTGCGGCAATAGATGCAGACTTTTCTTCACCACTGATATGCAGAGCTGATGATAAGCCGAGATAGGTTCTTCCGACTTCTGCCAGATCCTGGGCCATAAGAAAAAATCTCATCGCCGAGAAAAAAGAACCGTTTTTCAGATAATCAACCGCAATCAGACGATAACTGCTTTTCGGAGCATGCATAGCCCCGGGTAACGCCATAACTTCAGCAAAATCTATTCTTTTCGAACCCGAGGTTGAATCAGCATATTTTCCATCTTCTATTATTCTGGTACAGATAGATTTAAAACCAGGGTCTTCAAGCTGGGGCAAAAGTTGCTTCAACCGGGTTATTCCTGTATCGATACGGCCTTCAGCATAGTCGAGCAAAGCAAGCATAACCGAAATTCTCGGGTCCTGTGGTTTTAGAGATTTTGCGTATTCAGCGCATTTTCTTGCCATTTCCGGCTTATAAGAAGCAGTAAGATAAAAACGCGAGAGATTGAAATATGATTCGGCATTTTTCTGATTCTGCCTCGCAATATCACTTAAGGTTGTTTCAGCACCGCGGTAGTCGAGATTTTGCATTTGTGCTTCTGCCAGAAGATTTGCCAGCAGAATATCACCAGGATTTTGTGCCAAAGCAGCTTTAAGAAGATCTGAAGCTACGGCATAATGACCGGCACCCATGGCGATACCGGCTGTAAGGCGAACCTTTTCAACCTCTGATTCCAGCTCGCGCGCCTGATTGTAAATATTGAGAAACGACTTATATGATTGCTTCGACAACAATGGTTTCAACTTCATCAGATGCTTACCAAAAGCTCTGAAGTCTTTTTCATAAATCAAGGCAAGACTTGTTAAAATCTGCACTTCGAGGAACTTTCGCGTATCCTGGTTGCTTTTGGCCAGGCGTTCTGCCCTGGCCAGACTGGTTCTTGCTGATTGCAAATCGCCTCTTTCAAGAGAATAGCGACCATACTCAAGGTTAATCAAAAAAGAATCTTCGTTACTCTTTATGAATTGGGCCACATCCCAGGTGTTTGAATCAACCGCAGTGGGCGGTAAAACTTCTTCTTTTTTTTCGGGTTCAAAATTCTGATTGGAAAATTTTGCCGTTCTCGTTTCAGGTGCTGATTCGATTGTCTGAATTTCTTCGGCTTCTTCTTCAATAGAAACCTGAACATCTTTAACCGGTAAAGGCGAAAAACCCGACGGAATCTCTTCTTTACCTGAATTTTGCAGCTGTGACAACAATTCCTTTGCACGATCATGCCCCGGCTGAACTTTCAAAATCCACTGCAAATGAGCCTCGGCCTCGGCACCCCGTGAAAGTTTTATCAGATTTTCGCAAAGATACACTCTGGCGACAATGTTGTTTGGAGAATTCTGTAATATAGCCTGAAACTGATTGTAGCTTTCGGAGTATTGATTAAGCGAAAATAACGCCTGTCCGTATCTAAATCTGGTTCTAAGATTTTCGGGGGCAAGCTTAACCGCCTTTGAAAAATTCTGAGCCGCGGCTTTGAAGTCTTTAACCTGAAAAGCTTTTTCACCTTCAGAAAAGAGCTGGTTAATATTGGTCAAAGCGCCCCAACAGATTTGGTTCAACGCACATATGAAAATGAAAACAGCTGCAACCGTTTTTCTATGCAAAATTCTGCCTCCATAAATACTTTTATCTTATTAGGGTTATCGACAACACAAACAAATGAGTTCAGAAAAATTTTTCTCAACTTTTTTCATTTCGGGCATAAACTTTTTGGCCAAAGATGACGATAATAATATTGGGAATAGGGAAAAAATGCCTTTTTAACATGGAAGTTACAAGGGAGTAAGATAATGGTTGATTCCATCAAAGGACCTGGAAAAAGAATAATAATAACAACAAAGCCAAAACCAAAAGAAAGCACAGAAAACAAAGACAATTCTTTTGATAAAGCTTTAAAAGACAAGGCTGGCAACCCGGAAAAAGCCGGAGCAAATGCCAGTCCGCTCAGTCATGCCCAGAATAATCTTAAAATAATTCAGCAGCAACAATTGAACCGCATGCAAAGACTTCAGGAAATTGCAAGGCAGGTTAACGACGGCACCTATAAAATGGTAGACGCCAATGTACTGGCAGAAAAAATTTATCAGGTAATTTCTGACAGAAAAACCCGCGAAAAGTTTATCAAAAAGCTTATTCAGGAAGAGGCTGAAAAAATTCCGCCAAAAGACAGGGGCAATCTATCAGATCTTGAT
>JASURT010000040.1 GCA_030446435.1 Candidatus Ozemibacter sp. | reverse complement strand
AGATTGGTAAGCGGGAAAGCTATGTTCTGTTCGACTGTCATATGCGGATAAAGAGCATAGCTTTGAAAAACCATCGAAATATCGCGCTCGAAGGGACTTAGAAATTTACCCGAAGCGTTGGCGATAAGGTCCTGATCAAACAACAATTCGCCCGCGCTCGGCTTCTCAAGTCCGGCAATCAGATTCAGCATCGTGCTTTTACCGCAGCCGGAAGGGCCAAGCAAAACGAAAAATTCGCCTGGCTCGATTTCGAGGTCAATGCTTTTTAAAACATCGATGCGCCCTCTGAAGGTGACGAAGCTCTTTGATAGATTTTTGAGAGTTATTTTCGTTGCGTTCATCTATATTTCCTCCCGATTATCCCTTGACCGCTCCGCCCATGAGGCCCTGAACGATGTAGCGTTGAAAAATCAAAGTCATTATTACCAGCGGCACAGATGCCAAAGCCGAAGCCGCCATCAGGTTCCCCCAGGGAATCTCGCCGTGCAGCCCCTGAAAAAGGGCTATGCCGACCGGCAGAGTCTGGGCAGTGTAATCGATGGTCAGCATGATTGCGAAGAGAAACTCGTTGAAACAGGCGATAAAAACCAGCAAAGCCGACGAAAAAATGCCGGGCAGCGCCAGCGGAAAAATGATTCGATAAAGCACTTTCATTCTGCCTGCTCCGTCTACTAAAGCAGCCCTGTCGAGGGCTATGGGAATCTGCGTGAAATAGCTCAGGTTTATCCAGAGCGCGATGGGAATGGTCCAGGCAATGTATGGCAAAATCAGAGCCAGATGGTGGTTAATCAGGCCAACCTGGGCGAACATTTCAAACAAATAGCCCACGATGCTGATTTGCGGAAACATTGACATCGCAAGAATCAGCAGAGGTATTACCGATCTGCCCGGAAAGCGCATTCTCGAAACCGCATAAGCCGCCATGCTTGAGAAAACGGTGACGACAAAAGCTGTGGTGACAGATATTATCAGACTGTTCTGAAGGTAGTCTAAAAAATGAAGCGACGGCGAAGTCAGCACCTGAAAATAGTTGTTGAAAGAGTATTCCACTTTACCGGTCACAAGAAAGTCAGCCCGGTCAGCCAGAGATATCCAGAGCATCCAGATGAAGGGACCCAGGGTGAAAGCCAGAAGTAGAAGGCTCATCGAGAAAATCAGACATTTTTTTATCATGGTTTCTTTCGTCATTTCAGCTGCTCCGAAAATTTTCCGGCTCTAAGGTAAATCAGAGTGATGGCCAGTGAAATAAGAAAAGTAATGACCGAAACCGTCGAACCTAGACCGAAACTGTCATTGGCAAAGGCTTCGAACCCAAGATAAGAAAGGGTTCTTGTCGATCCGCCCGGTCCGCCTCCGGTTAGAACATAAACCAGATCGAACATGCGCAACGAATCGATGGTTCTAAAGATCATGGCGATAACCAGAACCGGTTTTAACATTGGCAGAGTGATTTTGTAAAATCGTCTGAACAATCCTGCGCCATCGACTTTTGCCTGCTGATAAAGATCTTCGGGTATTGCCTGCAGACCCGCAAGCAGAATCAGAACCACAAAGGGGGTTGTCTTCCAGACATCGGCGAAAACCAGAGCCCAGAAAGCGCCGAATTCAGTTCCCATCCAGTTTATGCGCTCGGGGGCAATGCCCAGGTTCATTACGAGAAAATTCATCAGGCCATAGGTGTATTCGTAAATCAGCTGCCAGGTTCGTGCAGAAACAATCGTGGGAATCGCCCAGGGAATAAGAATTACCACCCTTAGAACCGTTCTTCCCACGAAAACCTCATTTAAAAGAAGGGCAAAGGCCACGCCGAAGACCGCTTCAAGAGAAACCGCAGCGACGGTATAAGCAAGGGTAAACCGCAATGCCTGCCAGAAGTCAGGTGAACTTAACAGCCTTGCGTAGTTTTTCAGGCCGATGAATTGTTTGGGCAAAAACGAAACGTCGAGAAAAAAGCTGTTATAAAAAGTGCCAAGAACCGGCAGTAAAATGAAAATGCCCACAATCAAAAGCAACGGGGCAAGAAAAAAGCAGGCGGTGCGCACTTCGCCTTTCTCGTAATTCTGCAAAAAATTATTTGATGCCATAATCTTTAATCAACTCCAGCACTTCGATTTGCGCCTGCTTTAGCGCCTGTTCTGCCGGTACGCGGTCGGCGAGGGTCGCGTTGATATGCTTTTGCAATATTTGCGACACGCTCGAATAATACGGAATCACCGGGCGGGGTACGGCGTTTTTGAATACCTGTTTTAAATTTTGCAGGGCGGGGTTTGCCTTTAAAAGCTCTGCATCATCGTAAATGTCTGATCTTCCGGGGTTCCAGCCCAGTTTCAGCGAAAGTTGTTTCTGCACCCTGGCTGAAGTCAGATATTTTATTAACGAAGCGCTTTCGCTTTTCATATCTGAATATTTTGACATCACGATATGCCAGCCACCAAGAGTTGACGCACTTTGTCCCTTCTTGAAGCCGGGCAGTGGAGCCATGCCCACCTGCCCTTTGATCGGCGAATCATCAGCATTGTGTAGACCCCAGGCATAGGGCCAGTTACGTTCGAAAAGCGCGTTGCTGTTGTGAAAGAACAGCCTTACTTCTTCTTCTTTCATGTCGGTAAAGGTGTTGGGTGGAGAAATGGGCTGCTTGTGAAGCAGGTCGCGCATAAATTGTAAGGCAGTTACATTCGCCTGTTGATCGATGACAGGTGTGGCGGTTCCGACAAAAAAGCCGCCGCCGGCAGAGGTGAAGAATTCAAGAGAATTGCAGGTCAACCCTTCGTATTGTGCGCCCTGCCAGACATAACCCCAGAAGTTAGGGTTCTGGGCTTTCTGTCGCGGTACGATTCTTTCTGACATATCGCGCAGCTCGGCCCAGGTCGAAGGCGGCGCAGAAAAGCCGTTTTCTGCAAGAAGATCTTTGCGGTAATAAAGCAGCCCACCGTCGATATAAAGCGGCAGGCCGATAAGCTTGTTTTCGTAGGTGTCGGCAAGCTCGATGACACTCTGAAAAAAGACGTTTTTGTCAATGTCATACTTTTCAAGGGGTTCGAGCCAGCCAGAAGCTGCAATTTGTCCTATCCAGCCCACGTCTACGAGCATCACGTCGGGGTTCGTCTGCTGCCCTCTCAATGAAAGCAGAATTCCCTGTTTTCTCTGGGCAGAATCAGTAGATTGTCTTATCAGGGTAACCGGAACCCCTGTATCTACAGTATAAGAGGCGAGAATCTTTTCGAAAAATGCCAGCTCATTGGGTGCGCCGCCAACCATGAACGTCAACCCGGGCCTCTTTGTACAGCCTGGAACAAGCACGATAACAGCGCAAAATAAAATAAACAGGTTGAATAACAGTATCCTCTTTTTTGTCATGAGAATATTGTATTACAAGTATCGGCTTTTGCCAAAAAATATGCCGTATCTGTTTACCGCTGAATTAATCAGGCGTTAGCCAGTTCTTCGTTGCTGTCTGATTCTATAAGAGGTTGTCGGTCGAAAATGCAGGCAATGATTATTGCGGCGATAAAGATAACTGCCAGGCTGACCAGTATGCCGCTCTGGTATGAATCGGTAGTGTCGGCCAGCCATCCGCCTAGCGCCGGCCCGGTAAGAGCTGCAAGACCATAGGCCAGAAAGACTACCGGGTAAAGTCGCGGAAAAAGTTTTACCCCAAACTTGTCAACGACGGTAGAGGCATAAACTACAAAACAGCCGCCAAACCCCGCACCAACCAGGGTGGTGGTTAAAAGTGGCAGCCATTCCGGGTTGTCGACCTGTAAAAGAAGCAGACTGACGAAAAAGAATACCAGAGAGATCAGCAGTGTCTTTCTTGAACCGGTTCGGTCGTGAACCTGACCCCAGAATATGCGCCCAACAATATTACCAAGTGCGAATAGAGAAATAGTCAGGGTTGCGTTGAATTCATTCAAACCCATTTTCAGCATCATTGGCTTGAGATTGCCAATGATAAGAAGCCCGGCAAAGGTTCCGGCAAACATTCCCAGAAAAATCAGAGCGAAATTTTGTGTCAGCAGGTAATTTTTTAACTGCAAAGGCTGATTCTTGCCATTTTGCCCGTTTTCTCCGGCAGGTTCACTCATGAACATACTGCTGAAAAGAGCCAGGCTGCCAAAAACAACGCCGGTCAATCTGAAGATCGACAAAACATCATAGCCTGATGTCAGAAGATGCTCGGTTAAAGAACTCAAAATTATGGCGCCGCCGCCAAAACCTGCCACCGCGACTCCGGTTACCAGTCCCCGGTTGTCAGGGAACCATTTCATGCCGGTAGTCAGCGGGCAAACATAACCGAAACCAATGCCGGTGCCTATCAAAAGCCCAAAACTTACCAGGAGCATCAGATAATTTCCGCCCGAAAATGAAGCCAGAATATAACCACAGGTAAAAAGAATTGCCCCGGTCGCGGCGGTGAGCCTCGGCCCCTTTTTCTGCAGCATTCTTCCCGCCGGTATCATTGCTAAAGAAAAAATTGCAATGGTCAGCCCGAAAATAGAACCGCATTGTCCTTTGGTCAGAGAAAAAGAATCTGTTAACGGCGGCACAAATGCCGACCAGGCGTAAATACCGCCAAGTATGGCCTGTAAAATGATTCCGGCACAAAGAACAATCCATTTCTGCATTCTATGACTCCTGTGGCTTGGGTGAAATTTATAGGTTTTCAGGATCTATGAGTCTGATCAGGTCTTCGATGACCCGGTGTGCTTCGATTGGGTGGCGCAAATGCTTGTCGCGATGCACCTGATAACGATTGCATCTGCCGTCTTTTATGCGGTCGATGTAGCCGGCTTCAGTAAGGTCTGCGACGATTTTTTGTACGGCTCGTTCGGTTATGCCCACTTTTTGGGCGATATCACGCATACGCATTTCTGAATTGTCAGCAAGACAAAGAAGAACATGAGAATGGTTGGAAAGAAATGTCCAGTTGTGTTGTCCGCGTGTGTTTTCGCTCATATTTTGCGTTTCTGTTAAAAGTTCAGCGATGCATATTTGCGTCGGAAATTTTAACTGCTCCTTAAGGATTAGTGAAATTCATTCGCGAATATTAATACACGAAAACATATTCGCAAGTCAAATTATTTCCCGTTTTTCCTATTAAAGAGTCAGCGAGGCTTTTTTTATTGTTTGTATGCGGTTAAATCTGATATATTTACCGCATTAAACCTATTCACAAGAGAAAAATTAACATGAAAAAAAGCCATTACAGTTATGCTGCGGCATTATTGATATTTGTTTTTATACTGCTGGGTCTGCCTGAAATAAAAGCTGCGACCGATACAGACAAAAAGGTGCACAAGAAAAAGACCATCGAGGAACTGAGAAAAGAGCAACGCGAACAAGACCAGATTCTGCGCAAAGAAGTTATTTCGTTTGTCAGATCTTACCCGGACCGTGAAAAAGGAGAAGGCTGGCTTTATCTGGCCCGGCAATACCGCGAGCTGAAAGAGTCAGACCGCGCACTTATGTATTTGCGCACTTTGTTGCGTTCTGACCATATCAAACCTGAAATAACCTGGGAAGCCCAGCTGCTTTTTGCTGAAATTCTAAAAGAAAGAAAAGAATACGAAAAAGCTTTAAAAGAGCTCGATAGATTCATTTCATGGAATCCAGACCGTGAATTTATGGTTCGGGGAAAGATTGCTCGCGCTGAATTGCTTGGACGTAATCTCACCAGTGTTGATGAGTTGCAGAAAGCTTTTAAACGCTATTATTGGCCTTTTCCCGAAAAGAGCGATATCGAAGCCATAGACTATTTAATGGGATTTGAACGTGGTTACGATCTTGAAATTGCGATGCGCGCCCTTGAAGCCTGGGAAGAAATCAGCAGTTTCAGCGAAAAAAGTGCCAATGAAAAGGCTATTTTGCAAATTGCTCTGCTACATGCATTTGATCTTTCGAATCCTGTCAGGGCAAAAGAATGGCTTGAAAAAATCGGCGATTCAACTGCGGCATCTGTCGATGCTGACTTCGTAAACGGGGTTTTGCATCATTTTTATCTTGGTGATGATACGGCAACTAAATCACTGAATCTTTATGCAAAATATCGCAAAAAATGTGAAGATCTCGACGGTTACAGAATCGCGGGTGTTCTGCAGGGTCAGCTGGCTTTGAACCGCATGAACGATTACGAAACGGCCCTGAAAGCTTTTGAAAGCTTGTTCGAGACTCCGCCACATCTGCTTGGCACTGATTCTATTTCATTAGAGCGTCGTCGCGAATTTCGAGACGAAGAAATAGACTGGGCTCTGGTGGGCTGTCGAATGGCTGGTTACACCGCTGAATACAAGATGAACAACCCTGATCGGGCACGTTCGTATTACCAGAAAGCCAGCGATCTGAACAAAGAACGCAGTGAACCGGCTGAAATTGTCTGGATAAACGCTTCCCTGAAGCGAACTGAGCCTCAGGTGTCAGAAGCACAACTACTTTTCGACAAGGCTTACGAAAAATACAGAAGTCGAAAATTTACCCAGGCCATCGATCTTTATGAAGAATTTGTTAAAAAATTCCCTGATCATCACCTGTTTCGCGAATGCCTGTATCGTATCGCGATAATTACCGACGACGATTTACGCCAGTATGAAGAAGCGCTGAAGATGTATCAGCGCTATATCATCAGATTCGCACCGCAAAAATCTACCTGGAACCTCGATGTTCTGTATGATTGGGGTCGAATTGACGAAGTTCGCTATCGAATCGGAAATCTGATGTCTTTGCATCTTAAAGACCCGGTCGGGGCGCTGGAAATTTTTTCTCAGCTTGCTTCTATTTACCCCGAGAGCTACTGGGCGCAGCAAGGGATGAAAGACAGCATAGAAATTTATCAGAACGACCTGGGCGACCCCGATAAAGCTAATGAACTGATGCTTGAATTTATCAGACAATATCCTGACGCCAAAGATTCATCTGAATTTCGGCTTAAACTATATTCTATTTACCTGCAGAAAAACGAGCAGGTTGCAGCGTTGCGCATTCTTCGCGAATATCTGGACCATGAGCTGCCTTCTAATCGGGAATATTTCGAATACAAACAGCAATGGCGTGATCTTGCCTTTAGAATCAGAGAAGAAAGCCTGCGTAAAGTTCTTGAAACTTCCGGCCCCAGAGACCGCATCGACACGATGCAGAATCTGATGGATGTTCTTTGTCTTGCCTCTACAAGCGCGCCTCTCGAAGGTCTGGTTGCAGAAATTAAACAGCAGGAAGATATCGATGATGAGCTGCGTTGGGGCCTGGTTTACAAGGCAGGCACCCGGCTTTATCGTAATTTTCCTGATAAAGCCACGGCGCTTTTTACCGAGCTGGCAAAAACTGCCACCGGAACGCCAAAACTTGCATGTCATCTTACCCTTGGTCATATTGCATACCGTGTAGACAAAAATGTTGACCAGTCTGTAAATCATTACGAACAGGCGCAGAGCTTTTTAAGCCTTACAGAGCCGCTGAACGAAATTCCAACCTATCGTCTCGGCAGGTTATATCTGGCGCAAGGTCATGGATTGAAAGGCATGGAGCAGCTGCAGAAGTTCATTAGAAGATTTCCGCGCAGCAGGTATCTGGGCAAAGCTTACATGGCCCTTGGCGATGCCTGTGTCGCATTGCACAGCCCCGAAAAAGCGATCGGGTTTTATCGTCGGGTCATGCGTGTTTCTAAGACTCTGGCAGAAGAAGCCGGCAAAAAAGTGGCTGAAATACAGGGCATGCCGACTTCAGAAGAATGGCTGCAGACAAGGGCTGAATCGATCAGAAGTCTTTCTTTGAAAGATAAAGACGAATCAGTGGAAGAAGACGAAGAAACTGTTTCGATAATAAGAACTGCAGATGACAGGGGCAAACCCCTGACAATAGAAGAACTGGAGCCGGAAGCAATATATGATTTATTGCTGAAGGAAGGTGCCAAAGCCAGGCCGTCGGTTAAAGCGATCGGCGACTATGCCTATGAGATTCTGAAGCGTGAACAGGTGGCTGCAAAGCTTCGCGAAAAGGCCCTGCGACATTATATCTCGGCCAGATTTTTTCGCAGCCAGGTTTCTGAAGAGCTGAACGAAGAAATGGGAGAACTGCTGGCTCGTCACAATTACGCTGACTGGCAATCAGAGCTGCTTTTTAGAATGGCCCAGGTTCGTGAGTATTTTATAAGAAATGCTGAAGAAGCTAACAAGGCTTATTTTGAATACCTGTCGTTTTTTCCTGAAGGTCGACGAGTGCTTGAAGTGCGCGAACGAATTCCTATGGTTTTCGTTCAGGCCGATGACAGCAAAAATGCGTTACGTTTCTTTCAGAAGTTGATCGATGACAACTCTCTCGCTGATGAAGTCAGAGTTAATGCTTCAATCGAAATGGCGAGGCTGCAGATAAAAGAAGAAAACAAAAACGAGGCGATTCGCACTCTTGAAGCCGCGCTGGCATTTCAATCAAAGCGCAAGGCCGAAATCTGCCTGAGACTTGAAAAACTAACCGAAGATTTTTCTTATGTGCGCCGTGCTCTTGACAGCGACGGCGAAGACGAATTTCGTCTCAAAGCTTTGCAGCGCCTCGTAGCCAAAGCTGAAGAAGACGAAAACTTTCAGCAGGCTGCGGTATTACTGAGTGATTTTGCCCAGAGCTTCGAGTCTCCTGAAGCAACGGTCTGGATCGAGAAAAAGGTCGATGAGCTGGGTAAACGCGGGGTAATCGGCGAAATCGAAGAAATGATCGAGATGTACCCCGAAGAGCCAGAAACTGCCGGCCGCATGTTCAGGCTTGCAAAGCTGGTCGAAGGTGCCGAAAACACCAAATATCGCGCTCAGGACCTGTTTTACGAAATAACGCTTGTCTATCCGAACTCTGAATATTTTCGTGAAAGCCGCATCAGAGCTGAAAATGTTCGCACTATCAAAGCCGTGTCAGAACTTTCAGACATGCTTAAAACCGGGGTTAAAGGCCGGGTTGGCGCAGAGGTTCTGCTTGAACGTGCCCGACTGCTTCAGGAAAATCTTAAAGATCTCACCGGAGCAATGGAAAATTACGAAAGCTTTGTGCAGCTGTTTCCTGATTCACCTTATCGCGACGAGGCATATCTGGCAATGGGCGACATTATTCTCGCCGAACGCGGTAGTTCAAGAGAAGCTCTGAGTTTATATGAAAAAGGGCTGGCTGCGAGCCGTGACCCGTTCATGCGTGAAGATCTGACCCGAAGAATCAATAATCTGCAGAAATTTCAGGCTCTGGTTATCTATTCAGAAGATCAGCAGGATAATCAGAGCGGTCTCGAGCAGATTTACCGACTCTGGAAAATTGAAAAGAATTACACCTATGCTTTAGGCTTGCTGGAAAATGCGATAAAAGAGCTGGCAAACCGACCAAAAGTGGCGCGTCTGCAGTATCTTCGCGGTCGAATTTTCGCCGATGCCGGGCGTAAAGACCGGGCTGAGGCTGAATATGTCAAAGCCCTGAGAAGCCTTTATCATCCGGGCTGCCGCAAAGATATGATTCTTTATCGGCTGGCGCGCATGAAAATGGCTGACAACAAAGAAAAAGAAGCCGCAACGTATTATCGCGCTCTTGTGCATCGTTACCCAAAAAGTCTATTGAGCCGTTCAGGGTTTTATCAACTTTACAAAATCGAAGAGAAAAACGGCAATCTGACTCGGGCGCACCATTATCTCGATAGATTGATACAATTTCGCGCGCTTTTTCCAACTCACCGCACAGAAATAGAAAAGCGGCTCAAGGATCTCGAAGCGCGCATGAATGTCGAAGAAATGGAAAAACTGCGCCGGTATTCGAGTCTCGGCGGTACCGAACTGCCTTATTTTATCGGTAAAGTTCTCGAAAATGACCTTAAAGACTACGATAGGGCCATAGCCCAATATGAAGAGTTTTTGAAATCTGCGCCTTCAGTGCGCAGAAGCCGTGAAATAATGACGAAAATCGCCGATTTGTATGAGAAGAAGGGTGATTTCGTCAAGACGGTTGGTTATCTCGACTTGCTGCTTGACACCTATGAACCTGATATCAGAAATTTTGACCTTATTTTCAGAATCGGCTCTCTGGTTGAAGACAAACTGGCGAACCCTGAACTGACCCGGCTTTTTTATAGTTCTATCGCCGTTGATTACCGGCGGGTCAGAAAGGTCAGAGAGTTTGCTGAAGCGAAATTGATGCGGCTCGAAGAAAAGAAACGCGAAGCTGCCCGAAAACCGCGAGCCAGAAAGAAAATCAAGCGGGTATATTCAGAAGACGACGAGCTTGTGATCGAAGAAATGGAAGAAATTGTCGAACGTCAGGTCGAAGACCTGCAGGATTTCAAACAGGCCGAGCGCCAGCTTGAAGATTTGTGGGATGAAAACTCTGAATCACTTGCTACTCTCGACATCATGAAGGTTCTCGTCGAACTGAACATGAAACAGCTTATGGACCCCCAGAAAGCCGCAGAATATTACGCAAAGTGGCTTGAAGAAAACCCCGACGACCCGCTTAACAAAGAATATACCCTGAAGCTTTACGATCACTACATGGAAGTCCTGAGAGACGGTCAGAAAGCTTTGCGACTGCTTGAAGACTTCATCAGAGAACACCCGGTTTCGGTCGACACTCTTGATCTTGAACTCAAGCTCGCCAAGGCAAACGAGCTGCTGATCAGAAATTACGATGAAGCCCGCCGTATTTATCAGCGCATTATCGATACCAAGCAGAACGACCCGGTTATTCACGAAGCCTACTTCAGAATCGGCTTCGTTATAAGAGATGGTTTTGCAAATTATGACGAAGCTGTAAAGAATTGGCAGGAACTTATCGATTTATATTATAACAACGAATTTTCTGACAAGGCACAGTTCGCGATAGCATTTACCTATGAAACCTATCAGAGAGACTATACGAAGGCTCGACAGGCGTATGAAAAGATTCTGAATCTTTACCCGAACTCGAGTCTGCAAAACGAAGCTCGCGACGCTCTGCTGAGAATAGAAGGAAAGTGAAAGCAGTAGAAACTTGAAAGGCGGAAAGCATGAATGATTGATAGAAAGGAAATGATCGGCCTGCTTGAAAAATACGACAGTTTTCTTACCGATGTCGTGGTTGCTGTGCTGAGAATGGTCGAAGACAGCAGCGTGAAGGTTGAGAGAAAACTGATCGATTTTCTCAAGGGCAAAAGTTTCCCCGTTCAAATCGATACTCTGATCGAGTATATTGGCAAATTACCCCAGGAAAGCATTCGCGATAAGGTTGTCGAAAGCTTATGGGACCTGCATTCGACCTTTCTCGATCTTGTGGTTTTTATCGGCAGCGAAGGCAGTCGCCAGACAGTCTATATGCCGCTGATAAGAATTATGGAAAAAGAAAACCATCAAAATCGTGCTTTTGCAATGGCTTCACTATGCAGTTTTGATTTTCCTGAAGCCGTGAATACCCTGGCCCAGAAGTTTGGCGAATTTACTTCAGAAATGCGCTGGGTAACTCTTGTTTTGCTTAAAAAACGCTGGGATGACAAGTTCATTCCAATTTTTCTCAAAGCTCTCGATGACAAAGACCCTGAAGTCGTAAGGATTGCAATCATCGCATTGCGCAAGGCAACTGCCATTTCTGCGCTTGGGCATATCAAAAACCTTCTTTTTCACAACTCAGAGGTTGTGGTGTTGACGGCTATCGGTGCGCTGGTAGAACTTGGTGATTATCAGGTTGCTTCGCAGCTTCTTGACCTTTTCAGCAGAACCAGTAGTGCCAAGGTTAAGGCTACTATCGTTTCGGCCTTCGGTGAGCTTAAAGCTCCAGAGTCGATTCCGTTTCTCGAAAATGTTCTCGAACACCCGGACTCTCGTGTCAGAGCCAACGCCATCATTTCATTGAAAAAGAAATGCGAAAAAGAAGGTTCTTTACCCGAAAATATCGTGCAAAAAATTCAGGCCCTGATGGATGATTCAGACCACAGAGTGCGGGCCGACTGCATTCAGGCTCTCTGGACCATGGGGCGTGCTGAAAACCTTGGCGAAATTGAAGCTATGCTGGTTTCTGAAAACGAGCAAGCCAGGTCAGCCGGGGCTTATCTTTGCGGTAAGCTGAAGTTGTTTCAAATGAAAAAGCACCTTGAAAATCTTACCGCCGACCGTTCATGGTCAGTAAGAAAAATGGCTTCTCTGGCGCTGCTTGGGCTTGGCGATTCAGGCAAAGCCGTGCTTGAGCATTTGATGGACCATGGAACTGCAGATCAGCAGATTATCGCGGCCTATGCATTCGGGCTAAGCGATGATCAGAACGCGATCGATAAGCTTATTGCTCAAAGTCGTTCAGGAAGCGAAATGTCAGATATGGCAACCAGCCTGTTGTTACGTTTGTCAAAGCCTGCAAGCGTCTGATTTTTCTGAAATAAAAACGGGCCCTGAGCCTGGCGTTGCCAGGTTCAGGGCCCAGTCTTTTTTAGAAGTTCGTTGTGTCGGTTTAACCCGCCCTTGTTGAGCTTGCCAAGCCAGCACAACGAGCCTTCTTATGGTTTTAGATCAGCTTTTGCTGTTGTTGTTCGGTGGAGTTCTCAGGGCAAAATAGGCCAGGGTGGCACAAAGAATCAGGAAGGCGATTACGCCTCTTGTGCTGTGATTGGCCGGTGAGCCCGATACCTTTATTTTGCCGTTTTCAACTGTGAGATAGCGTTTATCCCATTTGCCAAGAGTGATTTGTTCACTTACCATCGCCCCCTCAACAAGGCATTTCAGCGAAACTTTCCTGGTTTTGGAATCCTGCAGTTTTTGGCTGAGCTTGGCCAACTCTGTTTCTGCTGCGTTGATTTCGGCTTCGGCTTTGACCGGGGCAGATTTCAGTTCTCTTAGCAGAGTTTTCTTGGCCGAGATCATTTCGACGATATCGGTAGTATCGGCAAAAGTTGCCGGCGAAACTTTGATGTAGTTGCCCGAAACCGCTTGACCGTTGACTTCTTGAACGACTATTTTGTCTGATGCAATGTGAAGGCCGGGTTTGCTTATGCCTTCAAGTAAACCGGGTCTGCCTTCTGCAAAACCGATCAGAACCATGATCAAAACGCCGGTCAGAGCTGCGCCAGCAATGAGACCGGAAGAGTAAAGAACACCGGTTTCCCGCTTTTCTTCGAGTTTTGGGTCTTTCTTTTTGAGTTCAAGAATCCATCTGATGATGCCCCCGGCCATGATGGGCACCGAAAGAGAAAGCGGCAGGTAAAGACCTACGGCGAATGCAAGCGAATTGATGCCGAGAAGCTCAACACAAATGGCGATGAAAACGCCGCAGAATACCAGGTTCCATGGCAAGCTTCCGCCGATTACGCCATCGATTACCAGTTTCATCAGATTTGCCTGAGGCGCCGGCAGTTGCCCAGTGGTAATGGCGTCTTTAAGCAGATACATTACGAAACCCATGGTCAAACCAGAAGCGATGACCCCGAAAAATTCGCCAATCTGCTGGAACCTTGGGGTTGCGCCAATCAAAAAGCCTGTTTTAAGGTCCTGCGAGGTGTCACCCGCGATGGCCGCTGCGATGCAGACGAAAGCGCCCACAACCAGAACCGCCATTTTCACGTTTGGCATATCGGCCATTCCCGCAAGAATGAAAATTACACAGGTCAGCAGAAGCGTGGCGATGGTCATTCCCGAAATCGGGTTCGATGAAGAACCGAGAAGACCGACGATTCTAGATGAAACGGTTACGAAAAAGAAACCAAACAGCACAATCAGAAAGGCCGCGCCGACAGAAGTGCCGATCGACGGAAAAATCGCACCTTTCAGCACAATGGTGATCAGCACGATTAGAATGGCAGAGCCAATGATGATGGTGCTCATCGGCAGATCGTTCTGGGTGCGAACTTCATCTGCGGCGGCTTTGTTTTTGCCCAAAGAAGAAAAACCGGCCTTGAAGCTCGAAAGAATGATGGGAATTGATTTAATCAGCGAAAAAATACCGGCAAAAGCCACACCACCGGCACCGATGTATCTGATGTATCTTGACCAGATGTCGATTGGTTCCATGTTTTTAATCAGGGAAACGGTTTCGGGATAAAGCGGTGTGCCAAGCTGATCACCGAAAAGATATATCAGCGGTATAAGAACCATCCAGCCCATCAGACCTCCGCTTAACATTATGGCAGAAATTTGTGGACCAATGATGTAGCCGACGCCAAGAAGTTCAGGGGTTACTTCAGCTGCTACCTCTGCGCCTTTGAAGCCGGGAACGTGGGTTGCCGGCTCTTTGCTCCAGAGGCCGAAAAGGCGGTTGTGCATAAGAGCCTGGTAAAGAGCGCCGATTCCCATGCCCTGAAACAGGGTTTTGGCCTTTGACAGGTCTCCCTGACCGGCCACAAGAACTTCTGCGCAGGCAGTTCCTTCAGGATACGGAAGTTTGCCGTGTTCCTGCACAATGAGAAACTTTCTCAGGGGTATCATGAAAAGTACGCCGATAAGACCGCCAATTACAGCAATAACCGTAATTTCAAGCTTTGAAGGCTCAAGTCCCCAGATGAACAGGGCCGGAATCGTGAAAATCACACCGGCAGCCAGCGATTCGCCGGCCGAACCTACGGTCTGCACGATATTCGTTTCAAGAATGGTTCCATTCTTGAAGAAAATACGAAAAATTGCCACGGCCATAACAGCTGCCGGAATCGATGCCGATACAGTCAAGCCAACTTTTAGGCCCAGATAGGCATTGGCCGCTCCAAAAACGCCGCCGATCAGCATGCCGATCAATACAGCCTTGACCGTGAATTCGGCCGGGCTCTCAGAAGCTGGAACAAAGCTTGGATAATCTTTCCCATCGCATATTTCATAGGCTTTGGGAGAAAGTCCGGTTTTCTCGCTCATAAAAACTCCCTTGTAAATTTTATTGGCATAAAATATCACAAAACCAGCTTCTCTTCAAAAGAAGCCGCAAATTAAAATTGCCCGGCACCTTTCAAACAAAGGCGCCGGGCAGCTATGGGTGCAGAATGGGTTAAATCAAATCAGTTGTTATTAATCAATACTTTCTGAGCGGGCGGGTAGTATTTGGGTTTGCTGTCAGATGGCAGCGTTTTTCCGCCACTTTTAACCCAGATTGAATACCACAGATCAACTACATTGTTAACGGCTCTTGAATAGCAGTTTGTAATGGTTGATTTGGCTTCGGCGTATCTTTTGCCGCCGGTGTAGGCCTGTTCAAGGGCGTCGTAATATTGATTGGCCCATAAGGCCTCATAAATCATTCTTGCGCTGACTCTTTTTATGTTGGTGCAGCCGTCAAAATTAACTCCGTATTCCATGACATGGCGATCAGAGTCTCTTTCTGTTGCTGAATGGTAGCTTTTTTCTTCAATGTTTTCATCAAGGCTGACCCCGGTGTGAAGAGGTTGAACCAGGTCACTTGCGTAGTGGGCTATCCAGCCGAGTTTTTGAATTACTTCGTCTTTGCTTTTTTTCTTTTCAATCAGTTCAGCGGTCTGGTTGACCAGATCTTCTATGTGAAAAGGGCCTTTGCCCATGTTGTAACCCTGAATGTGAAAAACGTGATTGCGAAAGTCTTTCAATACCCGGTCAGGCTCAACCGATGCAATGGCCAGCTTTTTCAATGCAGGCTTTTTTACTTTGGGTTTGTGAACTTCACCAAGATACTCTCTGAAGGCTTTGGGCATAATATGGTATGCGTCAGAAACAATTTTCATGTGAACTTTGCTTCCCCAGGCCAGCAGACTGCTTGTGCTGAGTAGAAATGCCGCGAAAATACTTATTACTCTGATACTCTTTGCTTTCATTCTGCTCATTTCCTTATTAATTTTTTATACAGGAAAATTATAAGCAAAGAACGTACCTGGCGGAACCCCTTGGCTGAAATCCTTTTTGATAAAGGCTTTTACTGTTTTGTCGTAGCAGGAAATGCTTAAAAATCAGCACTTTGTGCCGGAAATTGGTCGATCAGATATCTTCGAAATCGTCTTCTTCGACCGGAGGCTCTGCGGTTTGACTGATTCTCTCTGAATTGAGGTCGGAAAAATCAACCGGAGGGTTTGAAATAGTCTCTGGTTTTTTCTTTTTTCTGCGTTTTTTTCTTCGGCTGGGCTGATTTCTTTCGGCCCGGCTGAGGGTAATGCCAGAAGTTTCTTCTTCTGAAACGGGATTATTCTTGGCAAACTCGGCAAAATCGACGACCAGGCGTTTTTCGATCTGGGTCGACATATCTTTCATTTTCTCCTGAAGAAGGTTGTAGCGATCCATGACAAACTTGCGCTGGTGTTTGTTTTCTTCTTTAAGAGTGACGATTTCTTCGTGAAGATCGAGCAATACGATGAGAATGGGCAGAATGATCAGTGCAACAAGCATATAGGGATCTGCCTGCCTTTTCAGCAGCATTGATACGATCATGGCTCCCCAGAGGACCCATAGCCATCTGTTCATTCTCATAATTTACCGCGCTTTCTGAGAAAAATTTTCCTCTAGAACTGAGTTAGCCTGCTTCAAGGTCAGACCATGCAGAAGAAAAACCTTGTTTTTCCCCTTTTGCCCTTTTTCTAGGATAACAGATTTTTTTGGAATACTGAATATTTTTGCCAGGGCTTCTTTTAAAGCAGTATTAGCCTCCCCGTCGACGGGGGGGGCTTTTACTTTCATTCTGCATCGATCATCATGCAGATCGATGATTTCGGTTTTTGAAGATCTTGGCACAGCGTATATGCTTAGCAGAACTCCATCTTTTGTCTCTTTGAGACAAGGAAACGAACAGGTCATCCCTTTCAGGCAGCTTTTTCCGTAGGATGTGAAATTCTGGCGAACACCGGTGAGTCTTCATTGATCATTGAAAGGTATGATTCCAGTACCGTTCTCAACTCGACTTTCAGCATTCTTTTCTGTTTTTTCAGTTCTCTTATTTCTTTTCCGATCATTTCAGACTCGCTTCTTGATTCGTCAAGAATTCTTTCTGCCTGAAGCTCGGCTTCTTTTATTATCAGTTCCGCTTCTTTTTCAGCGTTGTCTTTAAGTTCGCCAGAAGCTTTCTGAGCTGAAATCAGCGTTTGTTTAAGAGTCTTTTCAAGCTCGAGATAGTCTTCCATCTGCCCGGTTAGCCTCTGAGCCTGGTCTTTAAGTGATTTGTTTTCTGCGTAGAGGGTTTCGTATTCTCTGCCCACTTTTTTCAGGAAACTGTAAACTTCGTTTTCATCTAATCCGCCAATGTTTTTGCGCGAGAATTCTCTTTGATAGATGTCTAATGGGGTGATTCTCATAATTTGCCTCCTAAATCTTTTCCATCAGAACAATGCGATTTGTATTGGTGCCAAGCTTATTGTTGGCTACTTTAAAGCAATTCGCCAGTTTGGTGAATTGCTGGCTTTGTACCAGAACTTCTACGACCTTGAATTGACCAAGGTTGTAATCTTTTGAAGCGGTCAGATTGACCACGATTTCGTCGAGGTTGAGCATTTTACCCTGATATCTTACTTCGCCTACTTCCATTGCTACGTAACCGCCGGCTACCACGACTCTATGCAATTCAGACAGGGTGTCAGAAATGAACTGGGCCCATTTTTCCAGGTCAGGGGTCTGAACGATTTTTCCTTCAACTTCTTCTCTGGGAATGCCGCAGAACCAGCTTTCGATCCAGGTGTCCTGAACATAGTCAACCTGATTCAGGAAGGGTGGCGAAGTTACGACCAGATTCACGCTTTCGCTGGCCCATTCCTGCAAATCTCTGGAATCGCCTGTGGTAAGCTTCTGATACTTGCCCCAGCGTCTGATTCTTTCGACATCACCGCTTTTAAGCGAAGTTTTGGCCTTTTTTAGAATTCTCGGTTTTACTTCGCGATAGTCCGGGTCAGCTGCCCGGGTGCGGTTAATTTTTTCCTGATTCACTTTGGGAATGGAAATTTGTGGAAAGGAGTAAGCTGAAAAGAAGCCGTTCGAATGTCCGTGAAGTCTTGACAGTGCAGTCATTTCGATAAAACGATCAACATTGTCACGGTTGTTTTTCAGGTAATTTCGCAGATTTATCAATTCTTTATATGTCTGTTCATGGTAGAACATCGACATATCTTCTTCTTTGGAAAGATCTACGGGTGCATTGAAATCTATCTCTTCAAGGCGGTCCTGAATTTCCTGAATGCTGACGGGGTTGACTTTTGGATACGCAAGTCTTTCTGAAAGCGGATTGACATCGTTGCTTACGCCTTTGCGGCCAAGAATCGAGGCCTGAAGAAGAGTTGTTCCTCTGCCGCCAAACGGATCGCCGACTCTGTCACCAGGATTGGTTAGTTTACGTATGAAATAGTCCGGAAGCTCTGGTTTGAAAGACGCCCGATATGAATTTGAGTAATGCAGTGAATGAAGCTGTCTCTGCTTTGCTGTCCAGAATTCGTCGCATGTTCTGCTGACAGGGCCATAGGGAGTCATCAACAATCCTGATTCGTGTGCTGACGATTCGGTGGAAATGTTTTTTAGTAGGGCTTGGGCGCTCATGTTGCCTCCGATTTGTATTTTCTCTTTGAAATCTATCGGCGCCCGGTGATGAAACATTGACCTTTTATTGAGAAATTCCTTGTTTTTTCTTTTACAAGCACAGATAATTTATGCAGTTCAATTGGAGGAATGCTTTTATGGCAACTGAGTTTTTTCAGGAACTAAAAGAAGCTTTAAATAAAAATGAAGCCTTTGTTCTGTGCACAGTGGTTGAAACTATTGGCTCAAGCCCTGGAACTGTCGGGCAGAAGATGATAGTTTTCAGAGACGGAAAGACTGTTGGAACGGTTGGCGGCGGAATCAATGAAGAAAGAGTTCGCCAGGCTGCTATAGATCTTTTTAAGAATGGCAGTTCAACAATTCTCACCTTTGATCTTGCTAACCCTCTTGAAGGTGAAGAGCCTGTCTGTGGTGGAAAAGCGAGGGTCTATATAGAAATGATTGCTTCAGAACCTAAAATGATCGTTTTTGGCGCGGGCCACATCGGCAAGGTGTTGGCGAAAATGGCTGCTTTAGCCAGATTCCGAGTTACCTTGGTAGATGAAAGGCCAGAATATGCTGACCCCGCACTCTTTCCTGAGTGTGATGAAGTAGTCTGTGCAAAGTATGAAGATGCTGTCGACCAACTCGAAATTAACGATAGAACTTTTGCCGTCGTGGTAACACCCGGGCATCTGAAAGACAAAGAAGTTCTTGAAAAAGTATTGCCGACGCCCGCGCCCTATGTGGGCCTGGTAAGCTCAGCCAAGAAGATGGTTGAAATGAAAGATGCTCTGGTTGCTCTTGGTAATAGCCGTGAAAGAGCAGAATCAATATTTGCACCTATTGGTATAAATCTTGGAAGCACAACCCCTGAGGAAATTGCGGTCGAAATTCTTGCTCAGATCGTAGCTTTCAGGAATGGAAAAATCATTAGATTCAGCAGAGAATAAAAAAGTTTAAAAAAGTGTTGACTTAGAAATCCACTTTTGATAATATGAACTTCCTGCCACGGCAGGTGAGGCGAAAAAGTGCCTGAAGATGTTTTAAAGGGTGCTGCCGACAAGCTCTTTGAGAATAAGATCAA